>CAYMKI010000013.1:0-23648 GCA_964390695.1 uncultured bacterium | reverse complement strand
ATAAAATTAAACCACTGAGATCGGGAGAGCAGTGAGACCTGTGCGAGGGCAGAGGAAGATAGAGAGGGGTCATGTACACATCATAAGTGAAAAACATAAAATCAAACCCCTGAGATCAGTGAGAGCAGGCTCGATAAGATACAGGCTTGAAAAGCCCTAATGTTACAGCCCAGGTCAAGCGGAGCGAGGCCTGGGTGGCAATAAACAAAAGGCAGAGTCCTGAAAGGACGACATAATTACGAGTTAATAAGGGTACAATCTTTGACAGATGTTTTTTTGCATCACGTTTTTAGCACTAAACACCGCAATCATTAACCCTGTTTTCATGTTTAAGAGAATTTGTAAGGCATAATATATTTCAGCTGGAAATGCTAGCACTTTTTAAAAAACAAATTTTTTGTTATATGAGTTAAGTAACAACTATAGCGCTGCTTTGGGACTGAGTTACGAAAGCAATGAAAGCGTGTAGCCACAGGCTTGAACCCATGGGTGAACCCCAAGAAGATAGAGCTGCGGATATGGCAAGTGGAAGTACACATTCACCATTTCTGCGCTCACACTTGTCTCACTGCTCTCCCGCCCTCTGTGGTTCTATTTGTTTCCTTTGGGATCAGGATAAGGTAACATTGATTCTCGTGCAAATAAAGGTCCCAATGCTTGTACGATTTGATTTTCAGCTTCTCATAATCCATGGTTTTACCTCCCTTCTCAGAAATAGTTGCTGCAGTTAAATTAGACGGTATTACAACAGACCATCCAAGGAATGCTAGAAAAACGAATGTAAGCAGTTTTATTAATTTATTCATTGTAGCCCGTTAGATTTTTCAACCAGGTATTCTAAATTTATCCAGTGCTCCATCGTATTAGCTGATGGAACAAAACCCCACGCATGATAGGCTTTGATTGCTCTCTCATTGGTGATTCGAGTGGAGAGATCAATTTTCTTGGTGCCCGGAATACATTTTAAAATTGAACTCATCAATAATTTGCCAATTCCTCTCGATTGAGATTCTGGCGTAACGCCGAAGACAGGAACCCTGACGATTTTTTCGTGATCAGTTTTGTTCATTAAGCAGTAAATAGCCCCGATCGGCGACATGGCATCTTTATCTTTGGCGATAATGAAAAAGTGGGTGAAATTTGAACTCATTTCCTTATTAGAGGCTAAGCTTTTCGGAAAGTCATGGCCAAAAAACTGACTTAAGACCTCTAGGACTTTCGCTTCAACTTGTGACCACTTCACATTATTGATCCCATCCTTGAAGAATGGCTCGATTGAATTTAAAAATTTGTCCTTGGATAAACTGTTAGAAAATTTGCCAGCGAATTCAACCTCAACAGGCACATAAGCTCTCGATAGGATGTCCCTAACGGAATTTAATATTTCTGAAAATTGCGGTGATTGAGGATCGATCGTTGTAAATTCGATTGATATCTCCTCACCCAGTTTATCCTGCGCTAAAAACTGCTGCATATTGTGCTCCTGCTATAGATTAATGCATTAGGCGAGATTTTTAAAGAATTCCAGAATAGTCTGCACATTAGCTTCCGAAATCCCCTTGACTTCCTTAAGCTCTGCCGCCGTAGCTTCTTTGACTTTCTTCAAGCTTCCAAAATGCCTTAACAGACTTTGGCATTTTTGAGGTCCAATGCCCGGAATGTCAATCAATGTTGTCCTGATCAACTGTTTGCTGCGGCGGCTGCGATGGAAGGTGATGGCAAAGCGGTGAGCCTCATCGCGGATTTGTTGTAATAGGAAAAGAAGCGGAGAGGTAGACCTTAACAAGATAGGATCTTTTACCTGGGGAATAAAAATCTGCTCTGAGGACATCCCTTTATCATGCCGGCTTTCTTCTTTAGCTATGCCGATCACATCTACGTTGACGATATTGAGCTCGGCTAAAACCTTTAGGGCGATGTTCAAGTGTCCTTTGCCCCCATCTACTATCAACAAATCAGGCAGATCGTTTTCTTCTTTTGCTCTTTTATAACGACGCGTCAAGACTTCAAAGAAAGTGCCGTAGTCATCGATGCCGCTTACGGTTTTCACCTTATATTTTCTGTAGCGTTTTTTGTCTTTTTCTCCATGGGTAAAAGCCACCATGACCGACACGGACTCTGTTCCGGAAATATTGGAATTGTCAAAACATTCTATACGATCTGGATAGTGGTTCAGCCGCAGTTTTTCCTGCAATTCGAGCAACGTCTTTTCTTTGATCTCAGCCTGATTTTTTTCTTTCTTAAAAGCCGCTTCGGCATTCAAATAGGCCATCTGCTGCCAATTTCTCTTATCTCCGCGCTGCGGAGTAGCGATCAGGGTTTTTCTATTCTTATCTACTGAAAGCAGGTCGGATATTTCTTCGGCATTTTCTAGCTGGACAGGCAATAAAATTTCATGCGGCAGGGGGTCGATTTTTTCATAGTGCTGGATTAAGAAAGACTCTAACAGTTCCGCATCTTCTTGAGCAATTTTTGAAAAGTTGTAATGGTGGGCCCCCATTAATTTTCCGTCGCGGATATGCAGTTGGCTCAAGGTAACCTCTTCGGCTTGTCTATAGATACCTAGCACATCGGCATCAGCACCTAAAGGCTTGTCCACGCTCTGGGCCTCTATGGTTTTTTCTATTTGTTGAATCGTTTTTAAAATAGCTCCGGCTTTTTCAAATTCAAGGGCATCGGCGGCGGCCTGCATCTCGTCATGCAGTTCTTTTAATATCTCTTTATCATGTCCTTTGAGGAATTTAACCGTACGCTGCACATATTTATCGTACTCCTCTTTAGTGCATTTGCCAACACAAGGAGCAACGCATCTTTTCATATCATAGAGAAGACACGGGCGGCTGCGGCGTAGAAGCTCCTGATCAGAGCATTGTCTTAACGGAAAGAGACGGTTCAGAAGGTCCAGGGTTGCCCTAGCAGCCTGCGCGCTGGTATAAGGACCAAAATACAGACCGTCAGCTTCCGGTCTGCCTCGGTAGCGCACCAAGCTCACCATCGGCCAGGTATGCTTGTGGTTGACTTTTAGAGCTATATAAGACTTGTCATCTTTGAGCAGCGCATTGTATCTCGGCTGATGTTTCTTTATTAGATTGTTTTCTAACAACAGTGCTTCTTTCTCAGAAGTCACGATCAGAGTATCGATAGAGGCAACTTTGGATACTAAAAAAGGAATGATGAAACGGCCATCCCCTCCGGGCGCAAAATACTGTTTGATGCGGGACCGCAGGTTTTTGGCTTTGCCTATATACAATATTTCCCCAGCGGCGTCTTTCATCAGATAGACTCCTGGCTGGGTGGAATAGGTATCTAGGCTATTCAGATCGAATTTCATTCTGGATTTCGAGATTTTTTTGCTGCAAGGCTAATTGGCCGCAGGCAGCCGAGATGTCATCCCCCTTGGTATAACGGCAGGTATTGACTATGCGGTTGCCAAATAAAACGCTTCTAAACTGTTTGATATTCTTTTTATCAGGTCTACGCAGTTTTAGTCCAGCGACTGGATTATAAGGAATTAAATTCACGGTACACTGGCGCCCTTTCAGCAGGTGTGATAATTCGAAAGCATGATCAGGATGATCATTAATTCCGGCTATAAGCGTATACTCGTAGGTGATATCCCGCTTGGTTTTTTCGGCATACTCATCCATGGCAGACATAATATCATCTAATGGGTATTTTCTTGCATATGGAATAATCTTCTGGCGGACATGTTGGTTGGGAGCGTGCAAGGATAATACCAGATTGATGGACAAACCTTCTTGAGTAAGGCGCTTGATACCTTCCACCACGCCGACAGTCGATACAGTTACCCTGCGTTGCGATATATTGAATCTCAGCGGATCACATAGCGTACGGATGGAGGCCACAACGGAATCATAATTTTTAAACGGTTCGCCCATGCCCATATAGACAATATGCGAGACGCGTTCATTTTTAGGAGCTAGCCATTGATTGATCAGCAACACCTGCTCAATAATCTCATAAGGGCGCAAATTGCGGAAAAAACCTTGTTTGCCAGAGGCGCAAAAAGCGCATTTTGCCGGACACCCCACCTGAGAAGAAACACATACTGTACGGCGCTGTCCGGATAGGATCAGCACAGATTCTACCATGCTGCCTTCGTGCAGCTTCCATAAAAACTTGAAGGTTTCTTTGTCGTTAGACTCGGTCATCCGCACCAATTCAAGCGAAGTCAGGCGAAAGTGTTCCGCCAGCTTCATCCTCAAAGGCTTTGCCAGATTTGACATTTGGTCCCAAGACGAGGCGCACTTGGTGTACACCCAATCGAATATTTGTTTTGCATGGAATTCTTTTTCTCCCTGATTTTTTAACCAGGCCGCTAGCTGTTCCACTGTGAGTTCACAAAAATATGTTGCCATCCTCTTTAGACCTTTACTGTAATTATTTAATAAAAATATTATATCACATATTGGAATTAAAATTCCAGAGAAAGAAATTAGCTTCTTGGCTATGATAGCATATTATGATTAATTACGTTATACGACGCCTTTTACTGCTACCCCTCACGCTCTTTTGTATTATCTTGATCAATTTTGTGATCATCAATTTAGCTCCGGGAGAACCGACTACGATCACCGAAATCTCGCCCGAAGGCAACGCCGTGCGAAAAGATGATCGGTCGGTAGCCTTCGGAAATGATGACCGCTATCTGCAATTTCGGGAGTTTTACGGCCTGACCTTGCCGATCTTATTCAACACCTGGCCTCACTTAAGCCAAGTCTATGTAAATAATACCCTAAGGATCTTGATTACCCATAAATTATCACCTAGCGATACGGGAGACATGAACCTTAAGGAGTATGACGAATTAAAGATAACTTTCGGAGATCAGTCGCGCTATCTCATGCCAAAACTCCTTGCCGTCATGCTAAACGAATCTGCAGATATCAGCGAAAGAAGAATGGCGGCCCGTTTTTTTATTCGCGGCGGCACTCGCCAGGCTTATTTGGGTCCTAAATTAAATGCAGAGCAAAAGGCTTTCAACAAAAAAATCAACGTAGAGAACAACCAACTGGCTTCCTATTCGATTTCGCCTCTGGATTCCCTCGACCAGGCAAAAGAAAAAATCCAAAAGCTAAAAACATGGTATGACAGCAACGCAGCCTACTACAACTTCGAACCATCCCGGACTGATCAAATCTCTATCTTTTTTTTAGACACGCGCTTTTGCAAATATATGAGCCGCGTCTTAAGTTTAAACTTCGGCACTTTGCGAAATGACAGCAACAAAACTGTGCTGAACGAAGTGGCCAAAAGATTTAAATATTCGCTGACTTTAGCCATTCTTCCTCTGCTCATCACCTTCGTCCTATGCCAGCTCTTTGGATTCATCATGGCCTATCAACACAACCAATGGCAAGACCACACCTTGAATTTGGTATTTTTAATCCTGTATGCCATACCGATCTTTGTCGTGGCTCCCTTTCTGATCGAAATAGCCCTGAACCATCATTTTCCTTTTACCCAAATCCCCATTCCCATCAGCGGTTTTACCAGCTCCGATGCCGTCTATAGCCATGAAAATTCCGCCCAGAGGCTTTTGGATGTCATCCGCCATATTTTTTTGCCTCTCATAGCTATCATGTATGGCAGCTTGGCTGCCCAAACCCGCTTATCGCGCACGGCGATATTAGAGGTGTTAAGGAATGACTACGTACGCACTGCAAGAGCCAAAGGACTCTCCAAAACGGCAATACTCTTTAAACATGTCGGCCGGAATGCCGCTATCACCATTGTCACGTCTATTGCCGGCTCTTTGGGAATCGTACTAGGAGGTTCGCTGATTGTGGAGACGCTTTTCGGCATCAACGGCTTCGGCAAATTCTTCTACGATGCTATCCTCAACAGAGATTACAATGTCATCATGTTTTCGGCTTTGGCGGGTTCTTTTCTGTCGTTGCTGGGCTACTTGGTGGCCGATATCGCCTATACCCTCTTAGATCCCCGAGTTACATTGGAATAAACATATGAAAACTAAGACCGTCACCACGCAATCGTTTTGGAACAACCTAACAATACGCTTTAACCGTCACAGGATGGGCCGCGCAGCGGCTTATCTGTTCATTATCTTCACCTTAGCGGGCATCTATGCCCCTTTTTTAGCTTCCAGCAAGCCTTTAGTTGTAAACTATGATGGACAGTGGTATTTTCCATTTTTCAGGTATCTCTTTTATACCGGCTACTACACCAAAAACATCGATATTTTCTTCAACCTCCTGATCTTTATCTTTCCCGCAGGCATTCTTCTCTCAAAATTTTTCCGCTCTAACGCCAAGGCTAAGTGGGCTTGTTTAATTCTGCTAGCTGTTTTGCAAACGACCCTGTTTTTTACAATTATATTCAGCCCGCGCCTAGATCCCGCAGCCAACCTGGATTTGATCCGCGAAAGGCAGCGCGCTTTAAAAGATCATCCCTACCCAGATTGGAATTTCGACCTGAAGTATATGACCCCTTACGCCAAGTTAAACCTCCTCCTCCGACAACAGCAGCTTAAACTCCAGCATGAATCATGGCTACCTTACGAAAAGCAGTATGGAGATTATAGCCGCACAAAGGGATTGCCAACCTCTCTGCCCTCCCTGTGGGCGAACCAGCTCCAATTAGAAAAAGAGGATATAAGCCGACAGAACCTCCTCCTGAAATCTGCATCACCGGAATCGCCATCTTATCAATATGCCGCAGCTAAAGCACAGTATCTTCAACAACGCAGGCAGTGGATAGATCAGAACTTAGCCCAGCTACAATTCGAGGTTTTGCCCCTCATCTCCTATTTTCATTGGGAAGATGATGCCGGCGGCGATCAAATTCTCAATCAGTTTCTTCCGTGGTGGAAGTTGTCGCGAATCAACCGCAAAGACCTAGTGTCCGCCTTGATCTTCGGCATCCGCATCTCTCTGGTCGTGGGTATTCTTTCCGTAAGTATCGCTTTGCTCATAGGCATTCCCATCGGAGCATTTTCAGGCTATTACGGCGGCTCTTTTGATATCATCGTATGCCGCCTGCTGGAGATATGGGAATCTATGCCTACCTTTTTCATGCTGCTGTTCGTGGTGGCTATCTTACAAAGTAAATCCATCTTTCTAGTCATCTTGGTGATTGGCATATTTGGCTGGACAACCATCAGCCGCTATGTACGAGGTGAATTTTTCAAGCAAAGAAATTTAACCTACGTGGAAGCTTGTCAAGCCGTCGGATTCAGTGATAGCTTTACTATATTTTCATATATTCTACCCAATGCCATTCCTCCAGTCCTGACATTGCTTCCTTTTGCCGTTATGGGAGCTATCAGCAGTGAGGCAGGACTATCCTTTCTCGGACTTGGAGAAGAAGGCTCTTGCTCCTGGGGTGTATTGATGGACGAAGGACGGCGTGCTTTTCCAGGGGAAAGCCGACTGCTTTGGCCTCCTGCAATGATGCTTACCCTGCTCTTGTTATGCATCGCCCTTATAGGCGATGCGCTTCGAGACGCTCTAGATCCAAAATTAAATCGATAAGCGCTCGCCATATTTTTCTCAATATGACTGCGCTTTTTGTCTTTTTCCGCAATCAAAACCTCTCCTTTGCTCATCTATCCCTTAATTGCGTAAGGTGAGTTTTTAATTAACATTTTATAAAGTTTATATTTTATTTTTTAATATATGTTATAAAATATATTTATAATGTTATAATAAAATCTATAAATCAAACCTGTTAGTATAATTTGTAAAATAAAAATATGATAACTCCAATTAAAAAGGGAGATTATATGGATCCACTAATAAAAAATTATTCTTCACCTAGCGAATTAACAAACCAACCCGTATCAAAGCAAGAAGCTTCAAAACAAACAACTAAAACTAACCAGATAGATTCCAATTTATTAAAATCAAAAATCGAACATGAACCTCCTGCTACAAGTTCAAATTTTGTTTCTCAAGCAGTACAAAGCGTCAAAGAACAACACAATGCTCCAGGCGAAGCAATTGAAAAGGAAAGCCCTAACGTTAAATCTAAATTTCCTATGTTTGATACTTTAACTGATGCTTTAGACATCCGCAAATCAGCAGATAAAGATGTTATCGATAATGCAATTAAAACAATACATAATTCACGAGCACCTAGCAAGGCAGAAATTGCATATTCCCTGATAGAGCACCAAACAGATAAATTAGGAAAAGTTTCAAAATTGACTCGTGAAATTAAAGACCCTGGTGAAGCTAAAAAATATTTTTCTGAGCAAATGACTAAACTCGGTTATAAGGCTGTTCCAATAACAGTGAAAGAGGAATCTGGAAATGAATATCAGTTAACAGGATGGACGAAGCCAGAAAGCAATTTTATGGTTCATACCTGTCCTTTCTGGCTGATCAACTCAAAAGTAAGCAAGCCTATGGCCAATCCAAAATTAAGAGACGAAAATTTCCTTCTCAATAATAATGATAAACTTTGTGTTTCTGCGTTAAACTCCGAAAGAGGCAGGATGTTCCAACCCGACAAGCGAGCCGGAATAATTATGAAAATTCCACCCCAATCAATTTTAGATACCTATGCTGCTGATCGCCTTTCGCCTGTAGGATTTAAAAAATCAAAAGAAGAAGTGGCTAAAATGTCTGATCAAGAAAAAGTTAGCTATGAGAAACAACTAAAAGATGTAGATAATTTCATCAACCATCTGAGGCGATACCATGCCTTATGTAGCTATACAAAAAATCTTGGAGAAGGATTAGTACAGGTGATTTTAGCTGAAAATACTGATTTAACTTCTCAAGAACGTATCCATCTTCAAAATTTTTTAGCAGGTTTAGATCAGGGCACTAAAAAAGCTCTCCTTAACCCAAAAGACGCTTCGTTTGAAGAGATTCCTGCTTTAGTTGACTATTTAGATCAACTGAAAGAAATTTATCAGAAATATGGAACTCCTTACAAGGACACGCTTGGCAAATTAATTTATGGCAATTCATCCATTGACGTAGGGAAACAGCTGGAACAAATTGCAACGTTTAGTAAAGAGATGCTTAAAGACAATAAAAAATGGAAAGATACGAATATCCATCCCTCTGCATCTAAATGGGAAAAAGCTATTCGAGAAGGAGGCGAAACTTTTGCTGCGCGACTCATGCCTGCTGGTATTCATGGACCTACATCGCTGAGTCATGTAGGTGAAAATGAGAATGATCGATTTGTAGAATTAAATGTCTCAACAAAAAATACGGATTTGGCAGGCTTTTTAATCGATCCGTGTCATTTTTCAAGCCAGGAGTCACAAACACTTAACATCGATTTAGCCAAATTCAAAAATATAAAGGAGGAAGTTGTAGATCCCCTGACGAAACAAATAACAGATTTAAAAGAACAAAAAGCAAAGCTTAAAGCTGGTTCTTCAGAAGAAACAACACTAACATCACAGATAAATCAACTTGAAAGAGAATTAGCCATAGCCACAAATAGTCAAGAAGTCGTAAATTTGATGAAATACGCTTCCGATAATTTTATTCCTTTTATTGTCATGGGAGACCAAGGTTAGAAAAAGTCTATAGCTAGCCAATTTGATGCATGACTCATACTTTTACAAGTGTGATATTTGTGCTAGAGTGTCTTATTTTTGGAAGACTCATATCCTCATACTTAAGGTTTCCATCATCTGCATTTTTTATAAGGTATTTAACACGCGATAAAAAAATATTGACACACCCTATCTTGCCTGATATGGATGTTATTTAAAATTAAAGTATTACTTACATGGAAAACACACTACCTCTTTACATATATTTGGGTATGGCTGCCTTAGTCGCACTAGGCATTTTGCTCGCTACCGCGCTTTTTCCCTCCAATAAATCTGCTCCAGCAAAATTTTTGCCATATGAATCGGGCATTCAAACCGAAACGCATCTGCTAAAAAAGCGATTTCCTCTGCGGTATTATCTGGTCGCCTTGATATTTTTAGTGTTCGATGTGGAAGTGATATTTATGTACCCATGGGCAGTCATCGCCAAAAAAATCGGCCCTTTTGCCTTTTATGAAATGGCCTTTTTTATGGCAGCTCTATGTATAGGATTTATGTACGTTTGGCGAAAGGGAGGTTTAGAATGGGAATGAATCCTAGGGAAAAAACGCCCTTTATTGTCGCTCCTCTGGAAAAGCTGATCAATTGGGCTAGGGGAAATTCCCTATGGCCCGCGCAATTTGGCTTGGCTTGCTGCGCTATTGAAATGATGTCTACAGCGGCTAGCCGTTATGACATCGCCCGTTTTGGCATGGAAGTGTTCCGAGCATCTCCGCGCCAAAGCGATGTTATGATCGTCGCCGGCAGGGTCAGCCAAAAAATGGCCCCGGTATTAAGGACCATTTATGATCAGATGTTAGACCCAAAATGGGTGATCGCCATGGGCGATTGCGCCGCCTGCGGAGGCATATTCAACAACTACGCCATAGTGCAGGGAGTGGACAAAATAGTCCCGGTAGATGTCTATGTCCCGGGATGCCCTCCAAGACCTGAAGCTCTATTGGAAGGGTTGATTATGCTGCAGAAAAAAATCCAAAAAGAACACCCCCTAACGGTAAAATGAATACTCTACAAACCATTCAACAGCTTAAAGATAAATTTGATACCGGGATATGCGCAACATCGGAATTCCTCGGAGAGCACACGCTCGAAGTCAAAAAAAACAAGCTTAAGGAAATTTTGGCCTTCTTAAAGCAATCCCCCGACCCGGGATTTGAAGTGTTAATGGACCTGACTGGAGTGGACTACCTGGAGCCGCACAAACACACCCAGGTTGTCTATTGGCTGCACAATCCGAGCAACCTTCAACGTCTTAGAATCAAGGTCTTGGTGGAGCGTGACGCGCAGCTACCCTCTGTATCCGATTTATGGGGTGGCGCTGCCTGGTATGAAAGAGAACTTTATGACCTATTCGGAGTCGGTTTCAGCGGACATCCTGACCTAAAACGCATACTCATGCCGGATAACTGGACAGGGCATCCTCTCCGAAAAGATTACGCGCTCACAGAAGAAGTGGTTGAATTTAAACATGGCGTCAAACCCAAAGTGCCTTCGGAAATAATACCTTATGTCAAAAACAAATAACGATACACCTCAGCTAGAATTTTCGGACAGCATCATGGAGCTGAACTTAGGGCCTCAGCACCCATCAACCCATGGCGTTTTGCGAATAAAACTCCATCTCGACGGCGAGGTGATCATTTCCGCCGAACCTGTGATCGGCTATCTGCATACAGGCGTAGAGAAAGAATGCGAGACGCGCACCTATCATCAGATCTTTACTCTCATCGACCGCTTAGACTATTTATCGGGACCAGCTGAAGAGCAAGCCTATGCCTCTACCATGGAGAGGCTGATGCAGATAGAGGTGCCCGAAAGGGCCCAAGTCATTAGATTGATCATACTGGAATTGGCACGCATCGGCAGCCATTTACTGTGGGCAGGAACTAGCGCCCTAGAACTGAACATGTCTTCGGTTTACATGTACTGCTTTTGCGAAAGAGAAAAAATCCTCGACTTATTCGAAGAATGGTCTGGAGCAAGAATGTTCCCTTCCTTCTGGCGGATCGGCGGCCTGGCCAAAGACTTGCCAGAAAACTTTGAAAACCGTATCAGAGAGTTTTTGAAGGGTTTTCCAGCCACCTGGAAAGACCTCGACAACTTACTTACAGACAATTATGTATGGTGCGAACGCTTGAAGGGTATTGCACCGATCGACAAAACCCTCTGCCAACAGTACATGTGCACAGGGCCTGTCCTGCGTGCGGCAGGCGTACCTTATGACATCCGCAAAGCCTATCCTTATCTAGGCTACGACACCTACAATTTCGATGTTCCGACATATACAGAGGGCGACTCCTATGCCAGATACCTCATCCGCATGGAGGAGATGCGCCAAAGCCTATCATTAATTGAGCAAGCCCTTGCCAGGCTGAAGCCTGGACCTGTCATTACCGCCAACCGTAAAGTCGCCCTGCCCCCTAGAGCGGAGCTGGCGCGCAGTATGGAAGCCGTAATACACCAGTTTAAATTAGTGAGCGAAGGCTTGCATCCACCGGCAGGAGAAATCTACCAATGTGTCGAATCGGCCCGTGGAGAATTAGGTTATTTTTTAGTCAGCAATGGCAGCAACAAACCGTATCGTCTCCGGGTGCGTTCCCCTTCATTTCCCCACATTGCTGTCTTGCAGAAAGCCGTCGTAGGGCAAATGCTCTCAGATATTATTGTCGCAATTGCTAGTGTAGACCCTATTTTAGGAGATGTAGATAGGTGATGCTTAAACCCGAAACTCAACAAGCTATTTTAAATCTGCAAAAAAAATACCCTCAAGCGCGGTCAGCTTTGATTCCTGCTTTACATATCGCACAGGCAGAAATCGGATATCTTCCTGCCGAACTCCAAGAGGAAATAGCCCGCTTGTTCGGTATCGAAACCTCTGAAGTACATGCCATCGTCACTTTTTATGATATGTTTCATGAAAAACCACTTGGTAAACATGTCATCCACGTCTGCAAGAACCTCTCCTGCATGCTGCGCGGCTGCGACAAAGTCTTAGAAGACCTTTGCAACCACCTGCACATAAAACCTGGAGAAACGGATGCAAAAGGGGAATTTACCGTAATCCCTTCAGAATGCCTAGGAGCGTGCGACAGAGCCCCCATGATGCTTGTCGATGATAAAGTCGTCGGACCAGTAGATCCATCTCAAATCGAAGCGCTATTAAACGAAGCCAAAAAAGAACATGGACATCCTTCCCCCATCACCAGCGAGGAGGTATCCCATGCCTGAAATGCGCCTGTTGCTGAAGCATGTCGACGATCCCAACCAAGTGTCTATAGAGGGATATAAAAAAAATGGAGGCTATCAGGCTATCAGAAAAGCTCTAACCTCTTTCTCTCCGGATGAACTAAAAGATAAGGTCAAGCAGTCTGGACTCCGAGGCAGAGGCGGTGCGGGCTTTTCCACTGGGATGAAATGGGGTTTCGTTCCTAAAGATCCCCAACAGCCTAAATATGTAGTGTGCAATGCCGACGAAAGTGAGCCTGGCACATTTAAAGATCGCCTTTTAATCGAAAGAGACCCCCACCAGCTGATCGAAGGGATAGCTCTAGCCGCCTACGCCATCGGAGCTGAAAAGGCTTTTATTTACTGCCGCGGAGAATACTATCAAGGCAATGCCATATTGCGCAAAGCTATTCTTGAAGCCCATAGCCAGGGTTATTTGGGAAAGAACATCCTCAACAGCCCTTTCTCTCTGGACATCCTTGTTCATCCAGGCGCCGGCGCTTATATTGCCGGCGAAGAAACCGCCCAGCTCAATTCTCTGGAAGGGTATAGGGCCACACCTCGCCTCAAACCGCCGTTTCCTGCGGTCTCGGGGCTATATGGAAAACCTACCATCATCAATAACGTAGAGACCCTGTGCAACGTCGTCCACATCATCAACAATGGAGCAGAGTGGTACCAGTCCATAGGAAAACCCAAAAATACCGGAACCAAGATCTTCCAAGTCAGCGGACATGTGCAAAAACCCGGCTGCTATGAATTTCCTTTGGGTGTATCCCTCAAAGAGGTGATTGAAACCGCCGGAGGCATGTTTCCGGGAAGAACATTCAAGGCTTGCTATCCCGGAGGCTCTTCCTGCTCTGTGCTAACAGCCAAAGATTATGAGATCTCCATGGATTTCGAAACTTTAGCCGCCAGGAACAGCGCCCTAGGAACGGCATCGGTAATCGTCATGGACGACACCGCCGATATGGTCAAAGTCGCCCATCGTCTGATGCAGTTCTATCAAAACGAGTCATGCGGAAAATGCACGCCGTGCCGTGAAGGCACCCGATGGATTACGCAGATGCTGGCGAGGATCGAAGCTGGCTATGGCAGCGAACACGACTTACCCGTCATCGAACAAGTCAGCATTAATATGGCGGCAAACTCTTTTTGTCCGCTAGCTGTAGGCGCAGCGCCTCCGATCCTCAGCGCCATCAAAGAGTTTAAGTCAGAATTTGAAGCTTATGTGCGGAAAAATCCGCAAGCAGATAAAAAGCCCGTAATGAAAATCGCTTACCCCTATTTATAACCTATGAGCACACAGACATCAACCAACTCTCAGCTTATCACCCTCACGATCGATGGCCGTAGCGTCACCGTTCCTAAAGGGACTACGCTTTATCATGCTGCTAAACAGCTAGGCATCCATATCCCCATTTTCTGCTATCAGGACCGCATGCCTCCGTTTGGAGCCTGCCGCATGTGCCTGGTCGAAGTCGAAAAAATGCCTAAGCTGCAAACGGCCTGCACCCTCGAAGTTTCAGAAGGCATGGTGGTCAAAACCCAAAGCCAGATGGCAGTAGATGGCAGAAAGGATATCATAGAGTTCCTGCTGATCAACCATCCCTTGGATTGCCCCATTTGCGACCGCGGCGGCGAATGTCCTTTGCAAGACCAAGCTTTAGAACACGGTCCGGGCGCAAGCCGTTTTTACGAAGACAAACGCCACTTCAAAAAAGCCTTGCCGTTAGGGCCTGTTTTAACGTTGGACCGCGAACGCTGCATTGTTTGTGCCCGCTGTACGCGATTTTCCGATATAGTTGCGGGAGATAACGCTTTAGAATTCAAAGAAAGAGGCTACAAGACTGAAGTCGGCACTCCACATGAGGCTCCGGTGGATTCTAAATTTATCGGCAACACCATCATGATCTGCCCAGTAGGTGCCTTGACAAGCCAAGTCTACCGCTTCAAAGCCAGACCTTGGGACAATAAGCCCACGCCTACAACCTGTACGCTTTGCCCGGTAGGATGCAGCATGATCCTGGATGAGAGGGATGGAGATATCATGCGCACACGCTCCCGCGAAAATGCCTCTGTGAACGATATCTGGTTATGCGATAAAGGTTGGTTTGGCTATGAATTCCATAATCATCCGGACCGGCTAACGAATCCACTCATACGCAGAAATGGAAAATTAGAAGTCGCCTCTTGGAATGAAGCACTAGACCTGATAGCCGATAAAATCAAGCAGTACAAACCCAGAAAAAAGCTGGCAGGGCTGGGCGGAGACAATTTAACCGTCGAAGAAAGCTATCTTTTCCAAAAGCTGATGAGAGAAGGCTGCGGAGTTCCTCATATCGACCACCGTGTGGGCACCTCCATTACCTCTATAGAACAAGAAGGCTTGATGCCTGGAATGGAAATGAGCCTTGGAGACACCGAGAAACTTTCATATGCAGTGCTGTTAGGACTCGATCTTACCGAAGAATTCCCTGTGCTATGGCTTAGACTGAAACAGGCTATCAACAAAGGCGCAAAGACCATATTCCAAGGTCATTTCGCACCGGAAATTTCCCGCCATCTCTCTTCCACTATCGTGCATACACCAGGACTTGAACTCGAAACCCTCCGCTCTCACCTTCTTGAAATATCTGCACAACTATCTCTAGGGGGAAAAGCCGCCATTTTTATCGGCAGACAATACCTCGATACGCCTTATCGAAAGCATATTCTCGCTGAACTGCTTACCCTCAAAAAAGCGCACAACAACCTCTCCATTAATATCATGGAAGGCCGCAACAACAGTTTGGGCGCGCGCTTAGCCGGTATGCACCCTGAACTTCTGCCTCAAAATCAAAAAGCCCCAGTTTGCGGACTGGATGCGAGACAGCTGCTGCAAAAAATTTCCCGGGAAGAGTGGGATTTGCTGTATGTAGCCGGAGCCAACCCCTTTGGCAGTTTTTCTTCTGAAGAGGCTGAGAGAATAAGATCTCATCTGGGTTTTCTGGTTGTACAAGATCTCTTTTTGAATGAAACCGCACAATACGCCGATATCGTCCTCCCCACAGCCTCGTTTATAGAAAAAAAAGGATCTTTCATAAACATCGAAGGTCGCCTGCAAAAAATTCTTCCTGGCAAAAATTGCCCTGAAGACATCTTCACCGACGGAAAAATCTTTGAACAACTTTCTCTGAAATTGAACTTGCATCTTACCCTAGATGCCTCTTTCACCGAATTCCTGAACAGGGCAAAAATTATCCTGCGCCAAGCAGATGCTATCAACATAGGGCCTGTGCCAACGATCGACTCTTCTTCCCATAGCATTAAAGCGATATTCGCCAAATACCTATTCGATCATGGCGTGCGCATGAGGCACAATAAGCACTTAGTTGAATTGGCCAAGAAACCCTGCCTGCGGATTCATCCCCAGGAAGCCATAAATAGAAACATCGAAGAGGGCAAAACCATCCGCCTAAGCCGCAACGGCCAATCTCTCAGCGCCAGCGTCAAATACGACTCCGAAGTGGCACCCAACACGATTGTCATACCTTTAGGATTCGAGGAAATACCTGCACACAAACTCAGCGACAACCTAATACAGGGTGTCTCTGTAAATATTGAGGTGTGAAACTATTATGAGTGATGTCATCATAGAAACTGTCGTCAAGGGCACGATATTGATTCTATTCTTGATGGGATCTTTTGCCTATATGACTTTGCTCGAACGCATCGGCATGGCACGCATGCAGCTGAGACTAGGCCCTACCCGAGTAGGTCCCTTGGGTCTGTTTCAACCGCTCGCCGATGGCTTAAAATTGCTCACCAAGGAGAGCTTTCAACCGGCGGGTGTAGACATTTTTACCTACTGGTTAGCCCCCTTTATCTCTTTATTCATCGCCTTTTTTGTATTTGCCCTGATCCCCTTTGGAGGAACTGTCCATTGGTGGGGAAAAGACATTGATTTACATATAGCAGACCTGAATGCAGGGATTTTATTTATCTTAGCTATGTCGTCCTTATCGGTTTACGGCGTTGTCCTCGCAGGATGGTCTTCCAATAACCGCTACTCCTTGCTGGGAGGTCTCCGAGGTACTGCACAAATGATCAGCTATGAAGTGCCCCTTGGAATTTCTTTGCTGACAGTGATCATCAGCGCCGGACACCTAAGCCTGCCGGATATTGTAGAAGCCCAGCGCCATCACTGGCTGATCTGGACCAATCCTGTCAGCTTTTTGATCTATATCATCACGGCTTTTGCCGAAACAAACAGAGCGCCATTTGATTTACCTGAGGCGGAACAGGAATTGACTGCAGGTTACCACACAGAATATGGAGGCATGAAATTCGCCATGTTCTTCATGGCAGAGTATATCAACATCTTAGCAGTATCCTCTATCGCGGTGACTTTGTTTTTTGGAGGATGGCTGGGCCCCTGGGACATTCCGATCCTTTGGTTCCTCCTCAAGGTAGGCGTCTTTGTCTTCTTTTTTATTTGGGTGCGCGCCACCATGCCTAGATTCCGCTATGACCAATTAATGAGCTTCGGGTGGAAGGTGCTGACCCCATTGGCCATCTTGAACTTGATCATAACAGCCTATTTTACCTTGGTGTAATTATGAAAAGTAAAGCCATTCAAATATTGTCCATGCTGCGGGGTCTTTTGATAGTCATGAAGCACACCTTCAAAAAACCCGTGACGCTCCGCTATCCGGAACAAAAAAGAAAACTTCCCGCAAGATCTCGCGGCAGGCATTACCTCACCAAATGGAGCGATGGAAAAGAGCGCTGCGTGGGCTGCGAATTGTGCGCTATCGTATGTCCATCCCAGGCCATCTACGTCAAGCCGGCAGAAAACAACCCACAGGACCCCAATTCACATGGTGAACGTTACGCCTCCGATTTCCAGATCAACATGCTACGCTGCATCTATTGTGGACTGTGCGAAGAGGCCTGCCCCACAGGAGCTATCATCCTGAGCAACGAGTATGAGTTCTCCAACTACTCACGTGAATCGTTGATTTTCACCAAAGAGGTCCTCACCGAAAAAAATCCAGGAGACTCAGGGCGAGATCCTAAGAGGGAGATTTAACACATGTACGACCTATCTATTACAGAAGCTGTTTTAGGGATTGTCCTAATCCTATCAGCCTTAGGGGTTTTACTGACAAAACAACCCGTACATGCTTGCCTCTCCTTTTTGGTAACGCTGTTAGCCTTAGCTTGCCTTTACTTCGAACTCAGTGCCGAGTTTATAGCATCCATGCAAATACTTATCTATGCGGGTGCCATTTTGGTGCTGTTTATTTTTGTCATCGTTTTATTTCAGGATGCACATCATTCTCTTGAACTCACGCCACCCAAAAGCCCACGCAGTTTCTTAGATATAACCGCGTTTATCTTCGTCATCACCATGCTATTTCTAGCTAAAGACATTCTTCGCCTACCAGGAAAAGCACCTTCATTAGCTGAAGGTTACGGAAGTGTAGAGTCTTTGGGAACAGCCTTATATGTGGATTTCTTCTTCCCCTTTGAAGCTGTCATCCTCATATTTCTGATCGCCTTGACAGGCGCATTGTACATCGCAAAAAAGGTGAAATCATGAATATATCGTATACACTTTTCATCAGCATGGCCCTGTTTTCCGTAGGCGTGATAGGCGTGTTAACGAAGCGAAATGCCTTAATATTTTTTCTATCCATAGAGATGATGCTGAACGCCGCCAATTTGCTATTTGTTTCCTTTGCTAGACTATGGGGCAATGAAATCGGTTTACTGTGGGTCTTTTTTGTCCTGGTGGTGGCCGCTGCCGAAGCCGCTGTAGGTCTAGCCATCATCATCAACCTGTTCCGCACGAAGCAAGTGGTGGATATTGATCAATACAATTCACTAAGAGGATAACCATGATTTACCTTGTCAGCACAGCTCTCTTCGTGCCTCTTGTAAGCTTTCTGTTTCTGACTTTTAATTCCTCCAAATTGTGCCGCACCCTGACCGGAAGAATCGCCAGCGGTGCCATCTTCGCTTCGTTCATTTGCTTTTCCTTGATGGCCTTTTCCTACAATCACTTGGGCAAAGATCCTCAGCATTTTACCCTCTTTAACTGGATACCCGTTCATGGCATCGATGCCGCCTTTGCCTTAACCGTCGATCCGCTTTCTCTGCTTATGGGATTGATTATTACCGGAGTGGGTTTTTTAATCCATGTGTATGCTATTGGCTACACCGACCACGAAGAAGACTTCGTGCGCTTTTTTGCCTGTATGAACTTTTTTGTATTCTCCATGCTGCTTCTGGTACTAGCTAGCAACCTGCTATTGTTGTTCGTAGGATGGGAAGGTGTAGGCTTAGCCTCCTATCTGCTGATCGGATATTGGTACCAACGCCCCTCAGCTGCCCAAGCAGCTACCAAAGCTTTTGTCGTGAACCGCATCGGCGACCTTGGGTTGCTTTTAGGGATTTTATTCACTTTCTCGCTTTTCGGCACCAGCGATATCACCGAAATCTCGCGGCGCGCGCCTGAAATGTTTTCCGTAGGCGCCTCCGCTATGGTGGTGTTGACCTTGCTCTACTTTATCGGCGCTGTAGGCAAATCCGCTCAATTACCCCTGCATACCTGGCTGCCGGATGCTATGGAAGGCCCTACCCCTGTTTCTGCTCTGATCCACGCAGCTACGATGGTTACAGCAGGTGTCTACCTAGTGGTAAGATTGCATACCGTCTTCATGCTAGCCCCCTCCACCTTGCATTTCATCGGAGCAGTGGGAGGAGCCACCTCCTTATTTGCGGCACTGTGCGCTGTCGGGCAGACCGACCTCAAACGCGTTCTTGCGTACTCCACGGTAAGTCAGCTAGGTCTGATGTTCTTAGCCTGCGGCATAGGAGCATTTTATGCAGCCATGTTTCACCTGACCACCCACGCCTTTGTAAAAGCTTTATTGTTTCTCTCCGCAGGCAATGTCGTTCACATGCTGCATGGCAATACGCAAATGGCGACTATGGGAGGATTATCCAAAGTCTTTACCAAGACACATTGGCTTTTCCTAATAGGAGTGCTGGCCATGTCAGGAATCCCTCCTTTATCTGCCTTTTTCAGTAAAGACCTTATCTTAGAACAAGAACACCTGGCAGGCTTCGACACGCTATTTGTAGTAGGGATGACCACCTCGTTGCTCACCGGCTTTTATCTGACACGCGCCTACTGCCTGACTTTTTTAGGAAAATCCAGAGCACCGTCTCATGAACATCCTCAAGAAGTCCCTTATATCATGCTGATTCCGGTAAGTATACTTGCATTTTTGGCCACCTTCGGGGGCTCGCTCGGATTCGCTTTCGGCAAGCACCCAGAGCTGGAATGTTTTTTGAATTCCGTAGGAGTGACTTTGGCTCAAACTGAAGAAGGCAATGCTTTTCTTTACACCTCGGAAACGTTCTTCTCTATCGTAGGAGCCATCGCAGCGGTATCATTAGCTGCTTTCATCTATCTAAAATACCCGGAACGAATCTACACCCCCGTACCCTATCTCAGAAACTCATTCTATATCGATGATTTGTATGCAGTTATATTCGTCAACCCTCTGAAAGCCTTATCGAATGCCATCGCCAATTTTATCGACCCTCGTCTATTCCAAGGTTTTGTAAATGGTTTGACGAATAGCACTCAAACGGTGGCTGTACAGCTTCAAAAACTGCAAAGCGGCCAGATCCGCTCTTATGTAGCTTGGATGACCTTAGGCACTGTGATTATATTGGTTTATTTTGTATTATGAGGAGTCTACATGTCTTTGCTGATGTTGTTGTTTCTTACCCCTTTTGCCGCTGGACTGCTACTATTCTCCCTTCCGGCTTGCTCTAGCACAGGACTCAAAAGACTGGCACTAGCTTTTAGCAGCTTGCCTGTACTCTACCTGGTCTATGGACACCATCACTGGCAGGAATCCTCTTTGCAACTAGCCTGGCTGCCGGCACTCTCTATTGAATTATACCTAAAGGTCGATTTTGTTTCATGGCTCTTCCTGTGGCTGACCGCTCTGATCATCCCTATAAGCCTCTTATCTGTCAAAGAGGAGAAGCTGCCTCTGCCTCAGGTATTCTTCGGACTGATCTTGCTGCTGCAAGGGCTATTGTTCGGGTTCTTCACCGCACGCGATCTCGTGGCCTTTACCCTCTTTTATGAGTCCATGCTCTTGCCTCTGTACTTTATCATCTCCTTTTGGGGCAGCGGCCAACGCAAGCATGCAGCGATGCAGTTTTTGATCTATATGGTTGCCGGTTCGGCATTAATGATTGCAGCAGTCTTAGCCCTCTACCATGCAGGAGGAAGCTTTAATCTAGACCGGCTTGCACACCAGGCCTCTTCTCTGCCATACGCTCCTTGGATCTTTGCGGTGTTCTTGTTGGCCTTTGCGGTAAAGACCCCCCTGTTCCCTTTCCATATTTGGCTTCCCGATGCATATTGCCTTGCCCCGACAGCCGGCACTATCCTGCTGTCGGCCCTGCTCTCCAAAGCGGGCATCTATGGGATATATAGGATCGTCATGGGGCTTTTTCCGGAATTGCTGCAAGCCAGCTCTCCCTGGCTGCTAGGTTTATCCATCACAGGGGTTCTATATGGAGCCTTGGCCGCTTGGCGGCAGCAAGACTTCAAGCGCCTGATTGCCTACTCCAGCTTTTCTCATGTCAATTTCATCTTAGTCGGACTGTTTGTCTGGAATGACCCGGCTCCGGCAGGTGCTATTTTTCAGGCCTTTAACCATGGCATCACCATCACCGCCCTGTTCTTGGCTGCCGGCTGGCTGGAAGAAAGGATCCATTCCACCCAGATAAAATCCGCTCAAGGTATGGCCAAATACCTGCCGCATCTTTGCTGGTTTACGCTGATTTTTGTCTTGTCTTCCGTCGCTTTGCCCGGAACCAACAGCTTCGTGGGTGAAATCTTGATATTCTTCGGGCTCTTCGGAATTTCCCCCTGGCTGACAGCGCTTTTGGGATTGAGCGTGATCTTGTCGGTGGTCTATATGCTGAGATGGATGCAATTGGTCTACTTCGAAACACCTTGCGCCCCTCAAACGGGGTGGTTGGATATCAGAGGACGCGAATTCTGTACAGCTTTGTTCCTCTCCGCCATGATTCTGTGGCTGGGCATTTACCCCGAGCCCGTGCTTAGCAAAATCGTGCCAGAAACCGCTAAAACAGCACAAATAACCCCCTTGGAGAACTCGCCATGAACACTGACTTGACCTCGCATGATTTTTTAGCCCTTAGCCCCCTTCTGCTGGTGTTGTTTGGAGCTTTGGCATCCCTTCTTTTGGAAAGTATAAATGCTCCTTATGCTAAGTTGCAGAGCTTTGCTTTGACACTGGCGGTGCTGGCTGCAGCATCCTATGCCACACTTTTCGCACCTTCTAGTGAAAATCCCATTTTAACACGCTGGATTAGCTTCGACAGCACAGGAAAAACCTTCAATCTCTTTTTCCTCTGTGTTGGCATCGGCACAGTCTTGCTTGCCTCTCCTTTTTTTCGGCAGTATGACACCTCTTGCGGGGAATTCTTCTTCTTGCTGTTTTCTCTACTGTTTGGAGCCATGCTCATCGGGACCTCAGCTGATTTTCTAACCTTATTTTTAGGACTAGAGACACTTTCCATAGCACTGTACGTCATGTGCGGCTATATGAAGCAGTGGGAGATCTCGCACGAAGCCGCGATGAAATATTTTTTGACAGGAGCCTTGGCAGGCGCTTTGCTGCTTTACGGCATTGCACTGATCTACGGGGCTGTGGGAACCACTTCCTTTGAGGGCTTATTGAAGCATTATCAGCAAATCCAAGAAGGCTCGCAAAAAGCACTCTTTCTTGCGGGTATAGCCCTGATCACAATAGGACTAGGCTTTAAAGCTGCACTTGTGCCTTTTCATGTGTGGGCTCCGGATGTATATGAAGGCACCTCTAATCCCGTGACAGCCTTCATGGCGGTCGGCACTAAAGCCGCGGCATTTGCCGCTTTTGTGCGTATCTTTCTGATAGCTCTGCCGGGATTTAACCCTCTTTGGAATGAACTCATGACAGGATTGGCCTATCCTACGCTGATCTATGCCAATTTTGTAGCGTTGCGGCAAATCCAGCTGCGCCGATTCTTTGCCTATTCGGGCATATCCCACGCAGGATTTTTGCTCATTCCCCTGATAGTGGGCACCCAAGAAGCCTTGCCGGCTCTGCTATTCTATCTGGTGATCTATGCTTTGGCTATCTTCGGTTGCTTTGCTACCTTGGCCTATCTAGACCGCAGCAAGGAAGGAGTCATGATGCATGACCTGCACGGTCTGTTCAACCACTCTCCTCTGCTGGCAGGTATGTTTTCGCTGTGCCTGCTGACCTTGGCAGGATTTCCTCCTACCGCCGGATTCTTCGCCAAATTCTACCTGTTCAAGTTAGCATTTCAAGGCGGCTATTATCCTTTAGTGCTGGTCGGGATTTTGATGACGATCTTATCCGCCTATTATTATCTGCGGATCATCTCTTACATGCTCACTGACTCGCATGGAAAAGTAGAACTCCTGAAGCCGACCTTACCGGCTTTGATAGTCGGCGGTGTTGCCTTAGCAGGGATCGTGATCACGTCTTTCTATCCCGCCCCGCTACTGCATCTGCTTAGCTGAACAACATCGATTTATATACTCACCTTATGCAATAGGATAGTATCACCCTTACAGGGTGCTATAGATGGTGAATGCTCATCCCAGGGCGAGGCCCTTGTCATTACCCATTTTATTAGAAAATTTATCATAAGAGAACTATTTAACAAAAGGATCTCTGGTGACCATTCACTAACCCTCATAAAATAATAAATTAAAAACCACAGAGCCCACAGAGGAATATAACAA
>CAYMKI010000012.1:0-35972 GCA_964390695.1 uncultured bacterium | reverse complement strand
TTCAGATCGGCTGCACCGAGCCTTTAACGAAGTGGACTGCGTCATCCATGCAGCCGCCCTGAAACAAGTCCCAGCGGCAGAATACAACCCCAGTGAATTTATCAAAACGAATGTCAATGGGGCAATGAATATCATCGACGCCGCCATTAGCTGCCAAGTGAAAAAAGTCATCGCCCTCTCTACAGATAAGGCCGTAAACCCTATCAACCTATACGGCGCCACAAAACTATGTTCCGATAAATTATTCATCGCCGGAAATGCCTATGTGGGGGCCCGAGGGTTCCCTAAATTTTCTGTGGCCAGATATGGAAATGTGTCCGGCAGCCGAGGCAGTATCATTCCATTCTGGGCCAAACTACTCGCTCAAGGGGCGACTTCCTTGCCGATTACAGATAGCCGCATGACGCGTTTTTGGATAACGCTGAACCAAGCTATCGATTTTGTCATCCAATGCTTCGCCGAAATGCGAGGGGGCGAAATCTTCGTGCCAAAAATTCCCAGCATACACATCGAAGACCTTGCAGAAGCCATGGCCCCAGGCCTTCCCAAAACATATTGCGGCATTCGGGATGGAGAAAAACTGCATGAGCTGATGATCAGTTCCGATGATTCCAGACATACGATCGAATTTTGCAACCATTATGTCATCATCCCCGAAGCCTATATTCACGATCTGCATTTGCTGACGAAATTTCTTGATGGACGTGAAGGCAAATTTACCCCTGAAAATTTTTCATACACTTCCAATAATAATACCCAATGGTTGAGTGTTGAACAGTTAAGACAGCTGACTTCGGCTTTTGTTAATATTCTATAGTTTATATTTATCGAATTTAACGATGATTGACGAGTTTAAACGCGGAGACGCTGAGGCACAGAGGCACGGAGGTGTATTAAGGGGTATAATTTGTTGTTTCAACGCCCTCTACGCTATTGTTTCTGCGTTATGTTTGGCTTGATCAATATCCTTAATAAGGGTAGATGTGCATATAACCCCGCTCAATTATCCTTCTGAGCTCACACTTGTCTCACTGTCCTCACTGATCTCATTGGTTATATTTGTTTTAGTTGAGATTTAGGATCAGGAATTTAAAAAAAAATCGGGCAGGAGCACGGGCAAGGCACTGGCAGTGACAAGGAGATTAATTATGCAAGAGGTCTGCTGAATCCTATTGGCAAGAAAAAACCATTTTTTTTATAAATGTTTTTTTATATACCAAGCAGGAGATCTACGGGGATGCGCATTGGAGTTCTGGGTATAAACCACAAACTAGCCGATTTAAAACTGCGAGAAAAATTAGCAAAGACCTGCCACCAGCACTTTGCCCTAGGGCAATGCAAGCATAATGACCACTACTATGTCTTGCTGTCCACGTGCAACCGCACAGAGGTTTATTTCTATTCATTCGACCTAGCCGAAGCTCACTCCTACCTTTTAGCCCTCTTGAGGCAAGAAATCAGCGAAGATTTTGATCAAAAACTCTATTCCTATTTCGGCTACGATTGCTTTCTGCACCTAAGTAGAGTGACAGCAGGGCTCGATAGCGCCATCGTGGTGGAGACTGAAATTCAAGGGCAAGTGAAAACTGCCTATGAACATGCCATGCAGTTCACCAAGCTGCCCTATGAAATGCATTACCTATTTCAAAATAGCCTCTTTGTTGGTAAAAAAGCGCGCTCTGTCCTACCTGTAACACCGGGATTGCCTGACTTAGAACACTCTATATTTCAGGCCGGCCTGCAACATTTTGACAAACCCCAACAAATCCGAATCTTATGTGTAGGCGCTTCAGACATCAACAAAAAAGTCATTTCGTTCTTAAAAGCGAAAAAATTTGAGGACATCACCCTATGCAACCGCACCCATTGCCATGCTCAAAGTCTAGCTGAACAGGAAAACCTATCTTATCTAGATTGGAACGATATGGGTCGTTGGCATGAATTCGACTGGATTATTTTCGGGACCAAGTCCCCATCCTATTTGATATCACCCGGCTACTTACCGCATAACCTCAGCCCAAAACTGATCATGGACTTATGTGTCCCCAGAAATGTGGACCCTCTTATCAGCAAAGACAATCGTATCACTCTGCTCAATATCGACCAGTTAATGCAAACCCTTAAAGGTCGCCGCAACACGCTGCTAAAAGCGTTGCACCAAGCAGAAAAGATGGTGGCGGACACCGCCAAACAGAAAATCGCCACCTTCAACTTGAAACAACGCCATCGCAGAGGTATTCAAACAGGCTAAAACTCAGCCTTTCCTGGATACCTTGGGAAAGGAATAACATCTCGTATATTCTCCATTCCGGTAACGAACTGCACTAGACGTTCAAACCCTGCTCCGAATCCTGCATGGGGGACTGTGCCATATTTACGCAGTTCCAGATACCACCAGTAGTCAGACGGATTCAAACCTTGCGCCTTCATTTTTTGTTCCAGCACATCCAACCGCTCTTCCCTCTGGCTTCCGCCTATAATCTCGCCTACTTTAGGCACTAAAACGTCCATGGCTGCCACGGTTTTATTGTCATCGTTGTCGCGCATGTAAAAGGCCTTGATCTGTTTAGGATAGTCGGTAATGATCACCGGTTTGGAAAAATACTCTTCAGCCAAGAATTTTTCATGCTCAGACTGCAAATCGAGTCCCCACTTTACGGGAAACTCAAATTTCTTATCGGCTTTTTCCAGGACTCTAACGGCATAGGTGTATGTAGCCCTTTCAAAAGGGGTCTCAGCCACATGCTGCAAACGGGCAATTAAGTCTTTGGAAACGTGCTTGTCAAAGAACTGCAAATCCTCCTGACAATGTGTCAAAATATGCTTGAGCAAATATTTAAGATAAGCCTCCGCTAGATCCTGGTCATCATTGATATCTGCAAAGGCCATCTCCGGCTCGATCATCCAAAATTCCGCCAAATGGCGCGAGGTATTGGAATTTTCAGCCCGAAATGTAGGGCCAAAAGTGTACACATCCGACAAAGCGCAAGCATAGATTTCGGCATTCAGCTGACCCGAAACGGTCAAATACGAAGGCCTGCCAAAAAAATCCTTTGAATAATCGATGCTTTTCTCGGGCGTTCTGGGAAGGTTGTCCATGGGCAGTGTGGTCACCTGGAACATTTCTCCGGCCCCTTCGCAATCGGAAGCTGTGATGACAGGAGTATGCACATATAAAAAGCCGCGCTCCTGAAAAAACAGATGCGTGGCATAAGCCAACGCGTTTCTAACACGCGTCACAGCACCGATCGTATTCGTTCTCGGACGTAAGTGGGCGATGGTCCTTAAAAACTCAAAAGAGTGCCTCTTTTTTTGCAGAGGGTAGGTTTCTGGATCACAGGTGCCTATAACAACAATCTTCGAAGCCTGCATCTCGTACTCTTGCGGCTTATTTGGGCTCTCCACAACTTTACCTGTAATGGCTACAGACACCCCTGTCGTCAGCTGGTTCATGAGACTATCATAATGCGGCACCTTAGGTTCGGCAATAATTTGAAAAGTCGACAAGGTCGAGCCGTCATTGATCTCTATAAAGCTGAAAGTCTTCTGGTTTCTAACTGTCCTCACCCACCCCTTAACGGTTACCTCAGACCCTAAAAGGGAAGGGCGTCCAGGCACAGGATATTTGACATCTTTAATTTTTATACGCATGGTGAATATTTGCTCCTAAAATAGTTTTAACTGGCGAATTCTCTTAACATCTGAATTTCCTTCTCCCATAGTGTCAGGCCATCAGGGGTTTCTAGATATTTCGGCAAATGGCGCGTCCGAGGATCTTGCATTAAATATTTAAAGCTTTCCAAGCCAATCTCGCCTTCACCCAAAGGTTTATGCCTATCCACTCGAGACCCAAGAGGCTTGGCAGAATCATTGACATGAAACGCATATAAGTGTTGCAGTCCCACCACCCGATCAAATTCCTCTAACGTATTATTCCAGGACTCGGGTGAGCGAATATCATAGCCCGCGGCAAAAATATGGCAGGTGTCGATACAGACACCCAAAGGAATTTTATGATGCACTTTAGACAGGATGAATGCGAGATGCTCAAAACGATATCCTACAGATGACCCCTGTCCGGCTGTGGCTTCCAGCAACAGCCGGAGAGACCCCTTGTCAAACAACGGCTCCATTAACAATAAGCTGTCTACTATGGTTTCCAAGCATTTTTGCGGAGATTCCTTCAAAGCTGCACCCGGATGGAAGTTGAGGTAAGTTATTTCCAACTGCTGGCATCTTTGAATCTCCAACGCAAAAGCCTTGCGGCTCTTCGCTAAATTCTCTTCATCCGGCGCTCCGAGATTGATCAAATAACTGTCATGGCTCATGATCTCGCGCAATCCGGTCTCCTTCAAGGTGTTTTTCCACATTTCCACACCTTCAGGATCGATAAGCTTGCTGTCCCATCGTTTTTGATTGGCTGTAAATAGTTGGATGGTGGTAGCGCCGATTTGCTTGCCTTCGAGCAAAGCCTTGTAAGCTCCTCCTGCAGCAGAGGTGTGCGCGCCGATGAGCAATTGTTTGGCTGGGGTTTTCATAGTACGGGCCTATAAGTTTGATGTTACGTTTAACCTCGAGTTTGCAATCAAAAGCATGCAAAGTCCAGTTAACCACTAAAATAATCTGGAAAATGTATATCTTTTAATTCATTTAAAACAACATCTTCATTTTCGTATTCTAAAAAACTAAGAAATTTTGCTACTTCGAATTTTATCCACCTGTCTATATCTTCATAACTATTTAACTCAGTATAATATAAACCCACTTCAGAACCTTTGTTATATTCTTCATGTGCGAGTAAATAAAAAGGCCAAAAAAAATCTGAGTTGATGTTGTTCACTACATACATATTCGATAAATCAAACAAGAAATCGTATTTAGTAAATTTATTTTCCAAATATCCTCTTAGTAATGTTATCAAATAGATTTTAGCTGCTCTTTCTTTAGATAAAAAAGGAACATTTAGCTCATCTAAAATTTTTTTCACCATCTCCCAAGTTTCTTCCTGAAGCATGATATCAGGCTGCAAACCAGCTAATAATCGTAGATGAAAGGTATCAATATCCTGCATAAGTAGCTCACAAGCCCAATCAACAGCTAAATGTGCATTGATTGGCATTTTTAAAACTATTGATGCATGCATAAAACTTGTGTCTACATTCATTATATTTTCTCCAAGCAGAGCGAAGAACTATTAATTTTTGATTTTTATAAAGCTAAAAATCATATAGCGTCTAACAATCCTAAACCGCCCCTTGACGATTACCTCCAATCCTACTAGCCGTATAAAACCTCTCTTTGGAAAGAAGTTCGAATTTGTTGCAAAGTCGAGTGAATGACCATTTTAAAAAAACAGACAGAAAAGAAGAAGAAAAAAATGCTATGTTGGGTTGAAACCCAACACGCCCGTTCTATCTCCCGATTTTATGATAAGCCGAAATAACGCTCTGATAAGCCTCCGAGAGGTCCAATTCTCCTGAAAGCCATTTTTTGACCGCTTCTTCTTCGATAGATTTAAGTGTAGGACATTCCCGGTAGAGGAAAAATCTCTTTAGACGCTCCACCAACAGGGTATTCTTAGTATAATATTTGACGACTCGATCCGCTAAAGTCTCAAACTCCGCCGCGCACTCCGGTGTGCACTTTTGCCCAATTTGCACAAAATATTCGGTGAAATCCGCTGGCGATATTTCTTTTTCACCTTCTCTAAGGGCTACTTCGTATAAGTCCAGCAGTTCACACACCTTGTTCAACCCCTCTTCACGGGCAAAATGATAGAGCTGACTGAAAAATTCAGCTTTATGCCATCTGATCTGATAAAATGGAATTTTGCGATTAGCCAACACCTCTGAAATGGAAACATCCCCCGTACACCCAACCAAAGGTTGAGAAAACTTTAAAAGAACTTTCATATCGTCATTGGGAATAGGAAAAGGATTTAGGATGCATATTTCTTTTCCCGACGCCGCCACCTGGAGCGACTCTTTCTCACTCAACCTTCCGCCTTCGTCCCTTTTCATTAAGACCACTTTCCCTACGCCATATTTTCTGAGAACATCTATGTCTAACTGATCCAAGCTCTCCATTGTGCAGATGATATCTACGTCGTCGACATTATCCTTTTGCATCACGGCTACCGCTTGCACAAAGCCGCAGCGAGCCTGTTCTTGGGAGATTTGATCTTTTTTGAGGTATCCTAAATAGAATGGGCGCTTCTTCATGAGCAAGCGCTCACGTAAAGCCCGATCGGTCAATGATTCAACACTCGCGGCATGATTCACCTGCGCCAAAGGGATGCCCAAAATTTTATTATCCAAAGCATGCGACAGGCCAAAAGCAAACCCTTCGTGAGCTCCAAATCCATATTCGTTGACTGTTATCACGGGTATTTTGCCCGGGTTAGGGGTACTGCCAATGCCGTGAGAGACTATAACTAAACAATCCGCTTCTTTTAAGCGCTTTTCAATTTGCTTACTTTGAATCTCTTCAGGAGAAAAATACGCCAAGTCCTCTACATGGCTGTACTCGCGTGAGACTTGGGGTGCAGATCTATATCTTACCGCCACCGAAACTGCGGCATCAGCCAAATGATCTTTTAAAATCTTTGCCGCCTGCCACATCTGAAAATAGTCTCCCAACCCATCGGATGATACCTCGCCGGAAACTATAATTTTTTTAGGGCCAATATTTACGTGTTCGTATAAATTCGATAATACTAATTGAAAAACACTTCTACACCAATTTTCGTCAACATTCTCGCTTTGTCCTGTTTTGGTAAAAAACTCGCTAAAAGATAGGTTTGCTCCGTAAATATGGCTCTGCGCTAATACCGATTCATAATATCTATGGCTATAATGTGCCGGGGAATACGATTCGAGCAGAGCACGCTTGAGCCTTTCCTTGACCCACCCTTCTTCCATATTCTGAATAAATTTTTCGACGTCTAACCACCACTTGCTGGATTTGTGATCAAGGATTTGATAGAGTGTTTTATCCTCATCCTTTAAAATATCTTCGACGATTTTTTTAGTATTATTTCTAATCTCTCCAGTGGTGTCAAAGCGGGTGTATATTTGCTCAATTAACTCTAGCTTGGCCTGCTTATCGCAAGGCAATATAGATATTTGCCCGATGATCTCTACTATAGAGGATGGATAGACATTTCTTTGCTCTTTGAGTTTTTGCAGATCGCGATCTAGTTTTGAGGTGATGCGTTTGGGAAAAGAAGAGAAAGCCTTCTGAAAAGAGCTTGGATCTTGCCACCACCCTGTGGAACGTGCCAATTTTGACAGGCGCTCGAGAATTTCCGCGTTGCTTAAAGCCTCTGCATGCGTAATACGATAACTATCGCAAAGACTTTCCGGTTTGAGTAAGAACACCTTCCCCGAACGGCTATCTAACACTTTAAAATAGCGTTTATCTTCAATTAAATTTTGCGTTTTAATGGTTTCATCCGAGACCAAAGGCACACAAGTTAACAGCTCATTTCCCAATTGAATATCTATAGAATTATCGTTCGAAGACACTTTTCCGATCAACAAGTCTCAACCTATTATTTATTAAATCCTGTAATTTTAAACACCAAAGATCATATTAAATTAAAACATTATCATCAACAAATATTTATAGACTATTTATGTAAAATAATAACACAATATCCAGGAAAAATTTAAAGTAACTATTCAGCACTGAAAAAAAGTGTGTAATTTGGTAAACCACAGAGCCCACAGAGAGCACAGAGAGGCTCAGAAATACAAGAAAACAATTTAACCAATTTGACAATAAGCAAAAACTGGGCCTCAGCCACTATGCGACTCTGTGTTTGAAATATAAAACGATGATCCATGTTATTTCACGATAGAGGGCGCTGAAAGCAACTGTCTCGCTCTGAAAGGCACTGCTTTGCTGATGACTTTTTTTATATCCCTCTGTGTACTCTGTGGGCTCTGTGGTTTTTAATTTATTATTTTATAATAGCTGGAGCGAAGCCTGGGGCTCTAACCTTAGGGCTTTTCAGGCCTGTATCTTATTGAACCTGCGTTTATTTAACTGTTTTTGTTATCAAAAAATAAAAAAAAATACATACTATAGACCCAACTTATTGGGTTTCAAGTTCCAAAGGACCTCCTCGCGCAAACAAATCCGGTTCTATAGTAGCCTGCTTGAGGGATTAGCACTATGGAGAGATTCGAATGCTGGAATCCCACAACTACTGACCTATCATTGGCTCGTAGTTTAAATCCAGTTTGAACCCGTACATCTCCTAGCTCGCCAACACAAGGTTCCCTTGTAACCTGTAGCTCACCTAAAATAGCTTGTGCCATGAACTTGCCTAATATGTGATCCGTAGCTCTTGACATGATGACTATTTGTTTTGGCTTGCTTATCTGCTGTTTGGATAAATTGTGTTTAAATAAATTGGCTATAACCTTCAGAATACCTAACACCCACGAGCTTGATTTAGGCGCACCTGAAGTTTCTTCTATGGCTTTATATCGTTCTGGATAGATTGCTTTATCTTCCTCTTCGGCCATTTTTAGTTGCTCTTCATAGGTCTCGCCGAAACCGCGAGCATCAGCTTCTTCCCATACCCAATGTGGATCTTCATCTAAGGCAGGCAACCCAATGCGGCCAATAAACTCGGCTTTTGGAAATAGACTCGCTATAGCCTCCATGCCATTTAACACCACGGTTTTATATTCGCTATCAGCTATCTTCAATTTGACTTTGCCGGGATTGAAGAAACACAATCCACCTTTTATGGCATATTCTCCATAGAACTTTCTTGGCAAAAGAGGTTCTTTACCTTCAAAGACAATGTTGGGATTATGCATTTTCAATTGTTTGATCCCCATAACGCGGGAAGGTCGGATCATTTCGCGAAACTCATCGTTATCCACTATCTCTTTCCAGGTTTTACACACTAATGCCACTATGTGTAGCTCGGAACTCAATTTAGTGAATATATTCGGAAGTACATCCTCTGGCACAACGCTAAAGCAACTGTAATCAATATTTGTCGCCATTAAAAACCCCTTCATTTATGTTTATTTGTAATTTTTTAACTGTTTTACACCCTCATAATATGTTAAGAGCAAGGTTGCTGTAAATACTTATCCACGTAATTATCTACATACTTTTAAAGGCTCATCACGTAAACGAGTACAGGACAGATAGAAAAGGTGGGAGGGCGCTGAAAGTAACTGTCTCGCTCTGTGAGGCACTCATTTGCTGATAACCCCATTGAAACAGTATTTAAACAATGTTTATTGACAGCTAGAAAATATCTTGCTAAAATATGCACTAAATTATTTTACTTTCAAGAGCTTTTTTTATGAACATTTATCCCTCTTGCTTTTCGTGGCAGAAAAAATATCTCTATGTCGATCACCTCGGCCAGTTTCAACATCGAACCCTAAATTTTTTTCAAAGAGGTTTAAGATTTTTAGGCTTTTATTCCGAGACCCGCCTTTCCTCCCTTGCCGTAGCTTGTTTACAGCCTCGCATTTGGAACACCAAGGATCAAAGCGAAATTTCCTTGCTTCTGAATAAAATTAAACAGCTCCCGCCGGTAAAGTGGACAGAAACTCACGGGCATTCCAAGATCCATATCGAATGTGTTGTCACTGTTCACTCCTTGCGTTTTTATTTTTATGAAGATAGCCTCTTTAAAAGGATTTCAGATATATGGTTCAAAAAAACTTCAGACGTATGGGATGTCTATCTTGAATATCATCGTAAAAACGACTTACCTACTATTGTATCATCTATAGGAAAAATCGACAGCTGTGTCAGACACTTAGCTTTTGAGGTTTTTATTCAATTAGCCGCTAATTCCTCAGCAGCACAAATCCCTAAAATATTTTGGTATAGCGAACCCCGCATGAACATTTACGCTGAAGAAGCTAAAAAATATGATTTAACCCTCGAAGGAGATGCAAAAAATGTGGACAGCTCGTTTGTTTCAGGCCACCTATATCTAACACACGACAAAGCCTTTGAACTGAATAAAAAGCATCGTATAAAAACGCCGTATTCATTCGATTTTTTTGCTGTATTAAAAAATTTAAAACGCTCATAATCTAGAGCTATGTACACCTATGAAATACTACCCCTCGAACAGTTCAGTCCTAAAGAAATCGCAGCTTTCGAAAATTTGCAACAACCTCTTTACATTAGTTCCCCTAAATTTATAGATCTTCTGTCCCCTGACAATCGCCATCTCATGGCCATTCGCGTCAAATGTGGCGAAATTCCGATAGCGCTTCTCTTGGCCCGCGTATTTTTGAATAGCAAAATAGGCGAAGTCATCTCTCTATTTGTCACCCCTACATACCGAAGACAAAAGATCGCCTCTGAGATGATCCGCTTGCTAAAACAGTACGCCTCAAGCCAAAAGATCAAAAATATAGGCATGGTGTATGCAACCACCACACCGGATTGTTTACGGGTAGAATCTTTCTTAAAAAACACCGGATTCGATCATAAACGCTTTTGCCTGGCGGAATTCCAATTAGATTACGCTCTCTTCCATCCTCCTTGGTTCAAAAAAGAGTATCCCTTACCGGCCGATTTTGAAATTTTTCCATGGACAGAATTAACGTTCAGAGACAGGCTTAAGATCGATCTTAAATATGCCCAAGGGATCATCCCCTTCGATGTCTACCCTCAGTTTCACACCGCCTCATTTGAACCGCTGAACAGCTTAGGCCTAAGATACAAAGAAGACGTCGTAGGATGGGTCCTAACGGAAAGAACCCTGTCCAACACAATCCACTACAAAAATATCTACATAGACTACGACTTTCAATTCACGGGAGTCGCCATTTATCAGTTAGTGGAATCCTTGAAAATCCACGCGCAAAATCATATTAAATGGGGCATATTCAAGATCAATATGATCAGCAGTTCCGGGCGTTGGATCCATTTTGTTCGCCGTCGCCTAGCCCCTTATGCTAGTTATATTTACGAATATGCCAGTCAATCACTACTCCTAGATTAATCACTCACCTTACGCAAAAGGGATAGCGATCAAATGGATATTTTGATTCCTGCAAGTTTGGAATTTTTGACCTAGACAAAACCAAATTTACAGGTTGTTTGGGTATATTTAATCAACTTATTAAAGTTCTGAACAATAGATATGAAAAATAGATATGAAAAATAGATATGAAAAATAGATGTGAAAAATAGATGTGAAAAAATAGATAAATAATTAATTTTAAACTATAATAATAATTAGGAATCTTAGAGGGAGGTTTTGTATGAGCAATGATTCAATTGGAGGATATAACCAGTATTCTTCCAGCAGTCAGGAACAAGCTAACATATCCATCTCCAAGACCATGCATACCCACACGGTAGAAAAAAGCACCGAAGATGTTATCCTTGATCAAATCGTCGAAGCCAGTACTGCCGATTATCAAGAAGACTATATTCCCTCAGCATCCAGCCCCACCCTGACACCTGCCGATCAACAAGCCAGTGATCAACGGCCCAACACTTCCCCCTCCCCACAAACACAGTATTTAAAAAATGTCCAAACTGCCTTGTATAACTTACCCAGCAACCTGCTAGCTCAACTGGGAAATGGCAAATCCTTAGATGGACTCAATAAGCTGATCTACGCCTTTAATCATCCCCAGGCCAAAGTCGATCCACAGGTTGCCAACATCCTAGGGCAAATCAAATCCCAGGTACTTAGCCAAACCCAAACAGCACTAAAACTAGGTGCTGATTGGACTCCGGAACCCCCAAATAGCCAAGCAGCAGATAAACAAATTGCGCGAGACTACAATAATGTCTTTGAGTCCTTAGTACAATCCAGTGATTTGTCCGACGAAGATGTTAACCGCTTGCTGTTTTATCACTACCACCCTGAAGAGATCCCTGCGGATGATCCGCTCAAGCAAAATCTGGAAGAGTTTGAAAATGCGGCTTTTCAATCCGTGGCAGACTCCGAAGGCATGCCCGCAGACTCTCAGAAACCTCTCGACAGTGCCCAGTATGATGCCCAGGTATCTCAATTTTACGATGATGCATTTAACAACTATGTAGAGCAAGATCCCGATGCACAAAATCTTTCTAAGGAAGAAAAATCTGAACTAGAGACGATGCATCAGTTTCCCGACGCCGATGTGCCTGACAAAAAAGCTTTACAGGAACTATTAAGCAAACTCGAGGGCAAAGCCCTGAACGACACCCAGAAAAAATTTAATTTGCCGGACACCTTTAAACCCGCAGCCAACTTCAAGGATTTTGCCGCCGTAGTGCTTGGCAATTACAAAGCCCAGTTCGATGCAAATGTGCAAAATGCCGCCCCCTTCACGCTGACCTATGACCAAAAAATGCTGCTCATGCAAACCAATGGTTTCAGCATCAAAAATTTACCCCCCGAGCTCATTCCGATCTACAACGCCTTACAAGCGAAAACTGCAGCCGATGTAGCCCAAAGCCTCGGCCTCCCCGAAGACTGGCTAAATGCCACCAAAAATGAATCCATTGAAGACGATAGCGTAGCAGAAAAAGCCTTAAGCGATGCCGAAAATAATCCCGAAGATCAAACCGGTGTCCAAGGTAGATTGACGAATAAAGGTATCAATGCCTTTGCAAAAGTGCTGGGTAAACTCTTGAATACTCAGCAACTGGCTGAAGTAGAATTAAGCTCATCTTCCTTATCTCAAGAGTACGGCACAATCTTGAATGCCATCAATTTAACCCAAGATGCCGTAAGCGCCATTAAAATCAGAACGGCACAGTTTGCCAACCTGGCCGCCGATGGATATATTACCGCACAAAACGGCTGGCTGAATGCCGGCGACTATACCGCTTTGATAGCTAGCTGTCTAGACAAGCTTCGCCGAACTGTCTACGAGATGCAGGCTGCCACGGGAGCCACCGCTGATAAGGTCAATCTCATGAACCTTGAAAATTCTAAAGCCAAGCAATTTATTTCAGCACAACAGAGAGAAGCGCAAAAGAAATCCGCAGAGACTTCACAATCTCACCAAAAGGATTGGTCAGCTAATATCACAAACGCCGCAAATGCCACGCATGATCCTGTTGCCATATTTTTCGCCAACTTTTTTGTCGACCTTGTCAAATGCACTGCTTGGCTCCTTGATACTGCCACCGGTGGATTGGTGACAACTATCTGTCAAGCCGCAGGCATGACCTCCTTGGCTCAAAACCCGCTGGAAATGCTAGGAGTCATCAGCCACGAGGAAGCGCAAAAGATGGATTTAGCCATGCAAATTATCGCCATGGTCGCGCAGATAGCCATAGAAGCTTGTCTGGCACAACCCGAACTCATTGCTGCCACTATTGCAAATATATCAGAAAAAATAGCGCAATATGGCGCCCTCGGAGCCGTCAAGGCCCTTGGCAAACAAGCCATCTCGAGTATAGCAAAAACAGCTGGCAGTATTGTAGATGATATCGCTAGTACCGCCAAGGTATGGGCGCTGGCGTTAAAAACCAATCCTAAGGGATTATTTGTTGAACTTATGAAAACTTTAGGCACTGCGATTAAAGAATCCGCTCTGGTCGAAGGCCTGTCAGCGACTGCCGGCTTCATAAAAAAAGCAGGCCGTGAAGCTTTTGAAAATGGCATGAAAAGCTTAAAAAAACTGATTGATACTATTCAGGATGCCCTAGGCATTGAAGCTGATGCAGCCTCCAAACTTGCTAAAGCAGCTAGAAAAACACAAGAAGCTGCAATAACCGGCACCACAGCTATGGATGACGTCAGAAAAGCTATTGATGGCATGAAGAAAAGCTTTAAGGATATCTATGATTTGTTAAAAGACATCAAAAACAATCCAAAAGAACATATATATGAAATATACACCATGGGCAGTGCATTGGCAGACACCATCAACGCTACGGCCAGTGGAGTGATAGCCTTAAGACGTGCAACAACCGCACAAGAACAGGCCGCACTGAAGCGCTTGATCGGTGAATTGGATGCCATGCTCTCTAATTTAGAAGCCGAAAGCAAAGTCCTCAACAAGGTATCTCAGATGATCCTCGATCAACTGAGCGACCTAGTCGGCTGGGTTGGAGATATTAATAGGCAGGAATCGGATATGTTTAAAAAGTTGCCGGTTCATTTTATTTCCGCATAAAAATAAAGAGGCCATATGGAAAATGAAAACAGCGTCCCAATATCCCTTGATAGCTATCAACCCCCTCAAAAAAACAAGAGGAAGTTCAAACCGGAAATTGAAGATGCTGCCCTAAATATCGTGGGTCAGTATCTCCCTACAGAGCTGCGGGCTTCTGAGAGAACCCAAGAAATCGCTTATGAACGGGGATATATTCTATACAATGCCGGCAAATTTGAGGAGGCTATATCATATTTTTCCGTGCTCATGTCCGCCGATCCGGGTAACGTCAAGTATATCTTTGCCTGTGCTGCATCACATCACATGCTTCAAAATTATAAAAAAGCTATCGAATTGTATACCTTTGCCGGAGTCGTCGATCCTGAATCACCGCTGCCATTTTATTACGCGTCTGACTGTTTCATAAAAATGCATGATCCATTTGGAGCATTGATCATCTTAGATGTGGGCTTAAAGCGCAGCCATCACGTTAAATATGGTAAAATTATAGAAAGGATGGAATCGATGGTGAAACATCTCGAGCAAGAATTAGGCGAAAAAAAATCCGAAAGCTCCAAGAGCTTTATAAATTCCTAAAAAACACTAAGTTGCAGTCCATAAGACTGCAACTTAATTTGAAAATGTATAAGACTAGGTTGTGTGAGCCAAGAAATCGCAGATTTCTGGCAATTTGATTTCAATCGGCCAAGGCATCTGTTCTGGACGAGGTCTTGCCAATAGCTGTCCTGAAAATGAAGTAGCATCTACAGTACAGTAGTCAGGCACATTGCGGTTAGCGGATTCCATCGCATTTTTAATAGCAGCCAAATTTCTGGACTTTTCCTTAATGGAAATAGTCATCCCTGGGCGTACAAAGAACGAACGTCTGTCCACTTTCTTTCCGTTGACCAAGATATGTCCATGCGAAACCAGCTGATGGGCTGCAAAGATGGTAGGTGCAAATTTCAAACGATACACCACATTGTCTAATCGGCATTCTAACAATTCTGCCAAAAGTTCAGCGGTGTTGCCTTGCTTTCTCAAGGCTTTTTTATAATATTGGACAAGCTGCTTTTCGCTCAGCATGCCATAAATAGCCTTTAGCTTTTGCTTTTCTTCAAGCATCAGCCCAAAATCCGATTTCTTTTTGCGGCGAGCACCGTGCTGGCCTGGCGGATTTTGTTTGTGCAATAAAGGATTACGAGCACGACCAAATATATTGATTCCAAAACGTCGTGCAATTCGGTTTTTTTTACCTGTGAAACGTGCCATTTGCTCTCCTAAGAAGTATGACTTAAATAGGCATTATCCCACATGTTGCGATTTTTAAACAAGAAAAAAGTTATTAAAGATCCTCTTGCCCTTTTAAATCCTAATAACGTATAAAAAAATTGTTAACACATACCCAGATGGAGGTTATCTTTAAACTTATGCCAGACATCAACTCCGCCTTAACTTCATCTATAGAAAAAGACCACTTGCTCTATCAACTTCTCAAGAAAGAGCATGAATACTATAAGTCCATATTCGAAATTTCTTTAGAAGAAAACAGAAAGCTCAAAAGTCAAGAACCTCTACCCGAACTTAAACCGCTGCTCAAAAAAAAGAAAGCCCTGCTAGGTAATATTGGAGAAGTCGATGCCGCTATGGCCCCTCTCAAAAAATACTGGCAAGCCAAAGCCAACCGAACCGATGAACCTTCAGAAAAAATTAAACTCGAGCTGGCCGAATTGAACGGCCTCTTAAAGCAAATTCTTCAACTAGACCTTGCCAACCAAAAAACCATGGAAACGCATATGGCTCTGCTGCGTGAACGCAACCAGGCTGCATCTAAAGAGGATCTCCGCTCAAAATCAGCTAAACAAAACATCAACAAATCCTGATGGCAATCCCCATAATACGGTAAGATATGACTGAGGCCAATATAAAACATCTCAAAGATATCACCCAAGCCGTCAGCGAAGACGCTTCGCAGCAGCATCGCATGGAACATCTCACTAAGGCGTTCGACCTGTTTTCTAAAGAAGCCGAGCGCTTAGAAAAAAGTTATGCCGACCTGAAAGATCAATTTAAAGATATAAACCTGGAACTGCAAGCCACCGTCGAAGAACTAAAGAAGAAACTGATTGAACTCGACGCCATTACTTATTACCTGGACAGCATCCTCAGCAACATCTCACAAGGAATTTTATTCATCAATTTAAATGGGGATGTCACCACCTACAACGAAGCCGCCCAACACATCCTCCAAATGCACAGCCACACAGTCCTCTTCCACTCTTTTTGGGAAAATTTCACCGACGATTTCTTCGGGTTTTCCATGAGGGAATCCTTAAGCCTTCAGCAACCTACTGGTACTAAATACGCCTCTTATAAAGCCAGCGATGGCTTTATCAAAGAACTTGAGGTCGAAACCAGCTTCGTCCTGCATGACCAACAAAAAACCGGACAAATCACCGATGGGATGCAAGGAATCATTGTGATCTTCAAAGATATTACAGAAATGCGCAGACTGCAAAGCATAGCCAATAGGAACGACCGCCTGAAAGAACTTGGGGAAATGGCCGCCATGGTAGCGCATGAAATACGCAATCCCTTAGGAGGAATCAAAGGATTTGCCTCTCTGCTCTATAGAGATCTCGAAAAACAGCCCGAACTCCAGCACATGGCAAAATATATCATCGACGGCACCGACAGCTTAAATAAATTAGTCTCCACTATATTAAACTATGCCCGCCCGCTGCAGATGCGCATAGAGCTAGCCGATTTACTTCCTCTGCTGCAAGACTTAAAGCAATTCATTCAAGCCGATGACAATGTCAAAGATAAAGTCCAGGTGCAACTCCAAACAAAATACAATCAACTCCTCGCTCCCATAGATACCGGACTGTTCAAATCCGCCCTCTTGAACCTCGCCGTCAACGCTATCCAGGCAATGCCTAATGGAGGCACCCTGACATTGACTTTAGACAACATCGATGGAAATGCGATCATCAAAGTCCGCGATACTGGAATAGGCATTGCCCCTGAAAACATACCCAAGCTCTACACCCCATTTTTTACTACCAGGCCCGATGGCAATGGCTTTGGACTAGCCGAAGTGTTAAAAATCATTCAAGCCCATGGAGCCAGCATTGAGGTCAAGTCCGAATTAAACAAAGGCACCGAATTTACCATCAAAATCCCGGAAAAAATCAAAGGTTAACCTATGTCTATTGAAAAAATACTAATCGTAGATGACGATCTTCTCGTGCGAAATTTTTTAGGCGAAACCTTGAGAAGAAAAAACTTAGATGTCACCACTGCCGAAAACGGCAATAAAGCTATCGCCTTCCTTAAAGAAACCTCCTTCGATGTGGTGATCACAGACATGAAGATGCCGGACATTACCGGCTTGGACGTGCTGCGCAAGGTAAAAGAGCTGTCTCCGGGGACCCTCGTCATCGTCATCACAGCTTTCGGCAGCATAGAAAATGCTGTCGAAGCCATGCGAATAGGCGCTTTCAACTACCTCATCAAACCCTTTTCACCCGATACGATCGAAGCCATCATCGAAAAAGCCAAAGAACACGCCTCCTTATTGGAGGAAAACCAATACCTACGCCATCAGCTTTCTGCCGGCGACGCCTTAGCTTCCTCGCAGTTTATCGTAGGCGAAAGCCCTGCCATGAAAAAAATCAGCGCAGATGTAGCCCAAGTGGCCAAAAGCAATGCCAGCGTCTTCATTTCCGGTGAATCAGGCACGGGTAAAGAAGTCCTGGCCCATGCTATCCACTTCCAATCCACTCGAGCTAACAAACCTTTCATCAAAGTCAACTGCGCTGCAGTTCCGGATACGCTGATAGAATCGGAATTCTTCGGCCATGAAAAAGGCGCCTTTACTGGCGCTAATACAAAAAAGCCCGGACGCTTTGAACTAGCAAATTTTGGCACGCTCTTATTAGATGAGGTGACGGAAATCCCATTAATGCTGCAGGCTAAGCTATTAAGGGTTATTCAAGAGCATGAATTTGAACGCGTCGGAGGGACAAAACCCATTAAAGTCGATGTGCGGCTGATCTCCACCACCAATCGCAATATCAAGGAAGCTATCGAACAAAAGGTCATCCGAGAAGATCTATACTATCGCTTAAATGTCGTCCCTTTCCACATCCCCCCTCTAAGGGAAAGAAGGGAAGACATCCTTCCCCTAGCAAGGCATTTCCTAAAAAAAATGTGCCGGGATAACCATAGAGAAGTCAAAGAACTTACACCTGAAGCGGAAAAAAAACTCGAGCATTATCCCTGGCCGGGAAATGCCAGGGAATTAGCCAATATTTTGGAGCGCGCGGTCGTCATGGATACCCATAAACTGATCGGACCGGAACATTTGTATTTAGATTCCCATAGCCCCATGGTTTCAGCGCCTGCTACGCCAACAATAGGCTCACAACTACCTTCGGGGGATAAAAATCTAGTCTCCTTTGAAATGGGGATCTCGCTGCAAGAGCTTGAAAAGCGATTTATTGTGGAGACCTTGCAGGCTCACAAAAATAACCGCACCAAGACGGCTGAAATCTTGGGGATTAGCGTGCGCACCTTACGCAATAAACTCCATGAGTACAACGTGCTGCAAGACAGCAATTCGCACTAAAAAATTGACCTCTTGCATAATTAATCTTCTTGTCACTGCCCGTGCCCTAATTCGTTTAAGTTTCTTATCCTAACCCTGTATGAAAGGATTTAAACCACTGAGATCAGCAAGAGTAGTATGAAAGGATTTAAACCACTGAGTTCAGCAAGAGTAGTATGAAAGGATTTAAACCAATGAGTTCAGCAAGAGTAGTATGAAAGGATTTAAACCACCGAGGGCAGTGAGAGCAGTGAGACATCTGTGAGCACACAAATAATGCATGGATTTGTGCCCTTACCGAACATCTTTGCTTATCTATTTATTAAATCTAGATCGTCTTGCATGAACTCTCAGATATATATAGACCCGCTATTAGATTAAAAAGTAATCTGAATTTCTTTACTTCGACTGTGTAATATTTATAAAATCTTCTAGAGTACTTAATAGTTACAAATAGCAATGAACTTGAGTCATAAAAAATTTGCAGATATGGATACATACTCATTCCACTATTATGCACCCACTTTCTCTCATTGCCCTCACTGCTCTCTGTGGTGTAAATCTTTTCACACTACTCTCGCTAATCTCAGTGGTTAAAACCCTTTTACACGACTCTCACCGATCTCTGTAGTCATATTTTTTATTTTTGTACCCACTTTCTCTCATTGCCCTCACTGCTCTCTGTGGTGTAAATCTTTTCACACTACTCTCGCTAATCTCAGTGGTTAAAACCCTTTTACACGACTCTCACCGATCTCTGTAGTCATATTTTTTATTTTTGTACCCACTTTCTCTCATTGCCCTCACTGCTCTCTGTGGTGCAAATCTTTTCACACTACTCTCGCTAATCTCAGTGGTTCAAATCTTTTTATTCGGGACAGGATGAGGTTCATTAATGTCAACGCTCTAAAATTTTCACTGTACCAGCCTTGCCATCCATGCGGATTTTCATACCCGTTTGCAGACGCTTCATTAGACCCGGAATAGCTACTATGGCCGGAAGGCCCATTTCTCGCGCTACGATGGCGGAATGCGACAGCAAGCTCCCCCTTTCAACTAACAGGCCCGACACGCTAGGATAGAGAGGGACCCATCCTGGATCTGTTCTCGGAGTGACCAGTATCTCACCGTTAAGATTCAAATCATCTGAAGGAGATGTCACTACTTTCACAACGCCTTCAACAATACCGGGACAGCAGGGCAAACCTTTTGCATCATATTCAGCATGAGATGCTTCTTCCATAACCTGATCTTCGACAAGGCAAGGATTATACCAATATACAGGACCGCGGGTAGAAAACCTGGCTTTGACCTCTTCCAATTCGTAATCCAGATAATCTTTTTTGCGGATGTCAACTAAAGACTTCAAGTTAAAATCCGTCAAAGTACCATGATGCATGCTTATGATCTCATCTAGAGTCAAATAAAACACATCGTAAGGCCTCTCCAAAATCCCCCTACCGGCCAAGTCTGCGCCCATGCATTGAAACATAGTCCTAGCTATACCATAGATGCGTGTACGAGCAAATCGGGTATTTTCGCGATTGCGCACAGCTTTTCTAGCATGCTTCAAAACCCAAAAATACACAGATTTTTTCCAGCCTTGCAGGTGTCCCTTGACCAACTCTTCGGCTTTGGTCCTTAGCTCCTGCTCTCTTCTCTCATACACAGCCAGCTGCATATAGCCTGCCCTAAGATAGTTCTTCAAGCATACAAACAAATACGAAGGATCGGATGTGAGATCTATAGCCTCGAGTTTCATTTCGCTCATGCAGCGAAAACCAAAGCGTTCAATATAGTCATCAACCTGCTGAAAAAAGCTCTTGAATTTAGACTGTGATAAAGCCTCGTACAGATCTTCACAGGGAGTATTCTCTATGAGCTGCCTTAACTCGCTATTGCGGGAAATCTCATCCGCCATCTGGATCAAGACCTTCGTCGGCTCGGCGCTTTCAAGATTACCTTCCCCAGCTATCAGATCGTTTTGTATATGGGGATCTAATTCGGAGAGCCAGCTCTTTGTCAATTTACGCAATAAGCCGAAATGCACCATGCACAAAAAATCGTTGATGATCGGAGCTTTCCAGCGCTTGAACATGCTGCGTTCGAGCGCTTGATACATTTTCAGAATCTCATCGCTGGCCTTTCGGCTGTAATCGATTTTGCGATACCTCTGATATTCGGCATTAAAATCTTTTAAAAAAGTATCGACAAGCTTTTGAATACAGAAATGGTAATAGATAAATTTGAATCCTGTGCCAATCTTTCGCAACTTCCCTCTCCAGGTATTCCAAGATGGGTGCGGCTGGATACGCTCAGCAATTTCCTCCGATAAAGATTCAGAAACGCCCATCATCGTTTCCATGAATTCCTTATTTTGGTTAAAACCCGGCAACACCCCTACCAATTTGTACCAATTGAACAAGTTATAATATACCCGGCCATGTATGCATCCCAACATATACGGAAGATACTCATCCATTTCTTTGACAATTTTGTAAGGTACGCTGAGTATCTCACAAAATTGCACATACACATGGTAGTAGTTTCTAAGAGCAAATGTAAAAGACAACGGCAGCGTCACTCCTCCGTAGCTTTCGATGATATTGGAGTTGTCCCACAGGTTAAGATATCCGGTTAATTGAACATCCAGCGTTGTGACAGGCCGGGTCTGCAGCAAATACACTCTGCCCTCTTTCAGCGCCCACTCTATATCCTGGGGCCTGTTATAAAAATCTGCCGCTTTCTTAGCTATCACATACAGCTTATGCAGCTCTTCTGCTGTCAACACAGGCACATCTTGCTTATCGCTCGCGACTGTTTCATGCAGGGTATGACCGGACTTTCCTCTGCGGAAAGCTTCGGTTTTATGTGCAATTTCTGCGTGGATCAGCTTTCCATTCGAAGGATCCAACCAAAAATTATCTGCGTCTAAAGCTCCTGAAACCAACCCTTCGCCGACGCCGTAAACGGCCGAAACAAGGAATCGGTCTACTTTTTTCATGATAGGATCGCAAGTAAAAATCACTCCGGAACTGTCAGGATCGATCATTTCTTGCAAAATAACTGCAACAGAAGCTTGCGATGACTCCAAATTATTTTCTCGACGATATACCAAACAGCGTTCAGAAAATGTAGAGGCCCAGCAACATTTGACATAATGGCAGGCATCTTCGAATGTCGATACATACAAATAGGTTGACAGTTGTCCGGCAAAAGAATGACTGGAACTATCTTCATCGGCAGCCGAAGAGCGCACGGAAAAGGCCTGAGGCGATCCAATCATCTCCAGGGCATGCTGGATAGCCTCTGTTATTTTCGAACCTAAGGTTTGCGCTACAATTAAATTCTCTATCCTCTTGGAACATTCGGCTGCCGAAATATGGCCTTGGTGCCATTGATTGAGCTCCCTTTCCACAGGATCATACAGGTTTGATTCCTGCATAAAAAGTTCAAAGTACCTCCGTCCAAGCACACACCACTGCGGTACAGGCAAGTTTTCGCGGCTCATAAGATAAAGGTTATAACCTTTACCCCCAGCTTCTCTTCTAGCAAACGATAATGTAGAATTTTTCGTAACTAGCATACGTCTAGCGGTTCCATAAAAGAACAATAATGATCAGATACATATACATGATGAAAGCTCCACTGCACACTCTATACAGATGAGCCGTTTGGCGAGTCCCTTTGAGTACAAAAGCTGCTGCGGTAAAACCTAAGATCAACAACCCCCAGAAAAATCCGATCATAGCCGGTTTCATCACTATATCTCCAAAAATTGCCGCCAAAAATGCTTGCGCCAGGCTTAAGCGGACCGCTCTCCACAATCCATATAAGGAGGTGTAACTATCCACCTGCTGCCTTTCTTCTTCCGGAGCAAAAGACTTGCGGGAAATCTCGTAAATATTGAACAAATTCCAGTTCATGATCCCAGATAAAAAAAACACAGCAGGAAAGACAAACAAAGATTGAGCTGTGACAATAGCCGCCAGCGCATAGCCCAAAAAAATCACAACTACCGTGTGAGTGATGGCATAAAGCAATAGCTGCGTCCTCAGCCAAGCTCCCACAAAAAATTCTTTGTACATCAACAGACTATATCCTATCGCCACTAGAGTCGGCAGCAAAGCATGCATGCCGGCGCAGGCACTGATAAACACCTCAAAGCCCACTAGAAAATAAGCGAGTCGTTTTACTTGACGGCAGGATAACAACCCTCTGGCAAGAGGACGTGTAGGATTGACCTGACGGTCGGTCTCCTCATCTTTTAGCTCATCGAACAAGCGCAGCCTGAAAAAAAAAGAAAGAGCCAAACAAACAGCTAACAGGTAAGATTGCCAGGCAGCTTGAACCTTGACGACATAACAGGCCAACATGCCATTGGCTATAACAAACAATAAAATCATCGGCAGGGTTTGCATTAACGGAAACCGTTCTCTAATGAATACACACCACGGAGACTTAGCACAGTTCATCCTCAGCCCTCCTTTTGGCAAGTTCTTCCCTCAAGACGCTGTACTCTACCTTGCTATGATGCCTTGGATCCATGGGAATATGGTCCACAAAATATATAGCGTCTACAGGAATTTGATTTTTTGCAAACAACCGCTGTATCTCTTTTACTATCAACTTTTTATCGTGGTCCGGCTTGTCTAAAACTACCGCTACAACAGTCTTTTCATGTAGTTTTACGTCAGGTATTCCTAAAAAAGCCCCTAGCCTCACAAACGGCAGACGCTTTAAAATCACTTCAGCTCGTACAGGGAAATAGTAACGGTCTGCGCGGGTGATTGCATTGTGAATACGTCCTACTATCCACAGATAACCCTCTGCATCTTGAAAGGCGAGATCGCCGGTCCTATGCCATATCTTGCCTTGAGTATCCACAATTTTAGCTCTTTTGAAGGCTTCATCATTATTGTAATAGTCACGGCATACATGATCGCCACACACAATAAACTCCCCTACCTGTCCTTGCTGCACTTCCAAGCTGGATAAGCTACTTTGGACGGCATCTATGGGATCTTTAAATATCTTTATGAATTTGTATTCCAAATCTTCGCTGATGCGGCCTACATTCACACCCTCTTCGACAATTTCAGGATCTTCAGGCGAAAGCAGCGCAAGCATCTCTTTCCCTTCGATATGTGCCATAGGCTCTACTTCGGTAGACCCATATAAGATCCATATATCGGCATTCGGGGCTATAGAGTAAAAGGCTTTGACGTCATCTTTGCTGATGGGAGCTCCTCCCGTCACCACTCTCCGGAGACCGGATAAGATAACATCATGTTGGCGACAATAACTTGAAAGATTATTAAACATGGATGGAGATAACGTTGCACAAGTCACCCCTTCATGCAAAATTTGACAGGCCAATAACGCCGAATCTGTTGATGAAGGTTTAGCCAAATCTATAGCAGGTAAAAGCGTGGTCACTCCGGCTGCCAGATTATTCAACGAAAATATGGGGAAAGCGGGCAGGTCCTTATCTTGATCGGTATAAGGGATAACTTTGTCCAAAGCTTCATGCTGTGCGGAAAGAAACCTGTGCGTGCGATTGGCCCCTTTGGGAACTCCCGAGCTGCCGGTAGTAAAAGTGATCAATGCCGTAGCCTCTGAACTCACAGGCTCTATGCGAGCTTCTTTGGAAGTTTGCATCAGCTTCTCAAGGGTCGATGAATACTCCTCGGCTTTGCCCGGACCGGCCAAAATCCGCCATTGCATACCCGAAAATTCAGGGATGGCCTTGATCAGCTCAAAAGCGGCCTGATGGCTAATCATCGCCTTGGGCTGCACGCAGTCTGCGCTCGCTCCAAGATGATGAGCTCGCGCCCAGGAATCTAAGAAGACAGCTATCGCGCCTATTTGTTGCACAGCAAACATGGCCGTATACATCCCCAATCCCATCGGCAAAAAAATGATGACCCTATCCCCCTTCTTGAGGCCTAAATTCAAGAGCCCTTGAGCCGTACGCCCAATCAATGCCGAGAAGTCTTTATAGGTAATGTGTTCGTGAGGAAGCGTCAAGCTTAAATTCTCATTCCAATGATTCAGTGTCTCGGATTTTGCCCATCTCAACGCCACTCTTTGCGGGTATTGTTTCAGGTGCTCATCCATATAAGTGATGACATTATTTCTTGTGCTTTCGCCTGTATGATATCCGATCCTTTCCTCTACTACCGACATAAACACCTCCAAATCAGTAAGGATCAATCATAACAACATTGTCTTTTTAAAGCTTGAATTTTTGAATCGCGTGCGATGATGCACTTAGAGATAATAGAGAGAGACTCCCTCTATAGTAGCAACCATACAGACCGCTACAGATGAAGAATACCAACCCAGGGCAGTGCCCTGGGTTATTGGCTGATGAGAGGGTGATCTTAGAAACCAGCTCCAACGCTGAATGCTACAGCTGGAGAGAATCCATGGAATCCGTGTTTTGAACTAAACGGAATCATGCCATGGCTAAAATCTAGTTGAGCAAATAACTTCACATCGGAATCTCTTTGGAATTCATATCCAACGGCAGCTTCTGCCAGCAAACCTGAGAATGTGTGCCCTTTGCTTCCAATACCGCCAAAGCTCATACCGGCTCCGTAGTAGAAGGAAGAATCGCAGTTGGGTGTAAGGTATGCTAAATACAACATTTTAGGCAGCGAGAAATAACCTGTCTTGTTAGAACCAAACCAATTTGTAGAGATATCAATAGCAGCGCCTTCCATGCCTATTCTGCGTCCGATACCAATCGAAGGACCTACGCCCCCTCTTGCTCCTCCAGCTCCCAGCTTGAGGTAGTTAAAGCTATCAGCTTTCTTAACGCTGTAAGTTTCTACATTGTTTTCTTCTTGTGCAGAAACCTGAATAAACATCAAAGCAAATAAAGCAATTAATGATAAACAAAACTTACTTTTCATAATAACCTCCTATTTTGGTTAAGGCAATCATATTTTATACACACATATTGCTTTTTATACAATTGCAAAAAAATATGTTTATATTTACATACAAATAAAAATAAATAATATATTTAAAATTTAATATATTGTTATTAAAAACCTAACTGACGCCCTAAATCAGGTTCAACACGCAAATGAGTACAAGACAGAGAGAAAAGGCTAAAAGATCGATATCTATAATATTGCTTTAAGATCAACGCAGAGACCGCGGAGGCGCTGAGGCACGGAGTTAACACAAATGGACAACCGCAAATATCCTGAAAGGTACGGTATTTTTTAAACAAGAGAAACTAATAGTGAATACGATTGATAGAATTCTCTTGTTTAAAAAATGCCGTACCTTTCAGGATACTTTGAGATAAGCTCAAAGAGGGGTGACTTATTCTCAGCGTACTCTGTAGCTCTAATTTTATAAAAATCAAGTGCTTATAAATACAAAAAAATACTAGCAGTAATAACTGAGTTTTGAAAGAAGTCTGTTTTTTCAAGGGAAAAAGGTTTTGCATTTCTTAGAGATGTTCGCATATACTTAAAGAACACGATGTGCAACTTTATCCGATGCTGCTACCGCAGCTAATATTTTTCATTCTATACCCTACGTCCGGACTATGCTTTTCACATGGCCTCCACGTGTGGCAAACTAGTATAAACAATTTAGCAGCAGTAACAGAAGCGGAAATAAAATTGAACATTTTAAGATAACCTAACTGGAAAATAGGTGTGATCTTATTCTGGCGCGAAAAGCCAGAATAAGATCACATAGAAAAGTCGCACATCGCGTCAATTTCATGAAAAATCATCTAAACAAATCTATTGTGAACTCGATGGAAAAGCCCGACAGATTTCATCCACAACCAACGAAGGATGCGTCCAAGGCAGCGCATGTCCGCTGTTGGGAATGGTGATGAAACTGAGATTATTTAAGGTTTGCAAGTACTGCATTTGTTCGAATTTGGCGGCAACTTCATCTTTTTCGCCAAACAACACCCGTACGGGCACTGAGATAGAGGGTAGTGGAGTCGATAAGGGAAAATCCAGCATGAGCTTTTTATAGGCCGCCGCGCCTCGCCAAACACATCCCTGAGATAAAAATCCGTAGAGTTGCTTCTCTACTTCTTCTAATGGAATTTCGGGACTGAAAATGCGGTTTATATATTCACTGGCCAATTTCTTGCACTTGAGCTTAAGTACAAGGCTGCGTAGAATCGGGGTAGCTAAAATCATGCGCTGGCACAAAGGTATCGATGTGGTATCTCCTAGTAAAGGATTGATCAACAAAACACCTGTCACATTTTCCGGAAAACGGCGCACATAGGAAAATGCCAAAAACGCCCCCCACGAATAAGCGACTAGGTCAAAACTTCCCCCTCCAGAAACCTTCACGGTGGCATTGATACTTTGAAGCAAAGGCTCTAATTTACTGCAGCCTTTCAGTGGCCTTTTATGAAGAATGGGTTTAAAGCCCTTTTGTTCTAACTCAGGCAAAATAGGATCAAATTCTTGGCCATTTAATGGATTTCCATGCAGAAATACCAGCTTTCTCATAATTTTAATCCTTTGCTCTTAAGTTTTTTTATGTCTTTTAAATTCGGTGTTTTTTTCATAACAATGGTTTCGGTGGGACAATTCGGCTGCCCTGGAGGAAAACCTCTTTCAGCAATATGCTTGAGCAAGTGGGTTAAAGCTTCTGATTCCTTTTCTGCCGATAGGTGGAGATATTGCATAAAGTCCATGGAGTTTCCTTCAGAAACTACGACTTTTTCAAGAATCTCTCCGTCGTCTATGCGAGGATTCATTTTATGTATGGTAAATCCTGCTGGCGATTTTTCCGAAAGCGCCCATAAATCACACATAACACCCCTTTGATTCGGCAAGAGCCCATGATGTATATTGATGCATCCCAGAGAGGGCATCTCTAGAATAGGTTGTTTATATATGTAACGTGTGCGCGCATTTACCACAAGATCAAAACCATTTCTTTGGATAATTTGCAAAGCTTCAGCAGAATTGATATCCTCTAAAAACCAGACAGGCTTGCCTGCTTTGCGATATACTTCCTGATGTTTTGCAGTTCCCCCGCAGAAATTGGTTAACAATGTCCAGCCAAACCTTGGAGCCCCTCCGCACAATAATCCCAACGCTTGAACTACCAGCTTGAACTTGCGGTTTTTGAGGATCAAGAGTCCGCCGATATGAGGGCAGTCGGCCATAGTCTGCACTAAAGCAGCATAATTTTGGGGGACAAATGTCACCTCTGAAGTCACCAATAAAGCTTTCATACTTCTTCTGATTTGACGCACCTTAGGCAGTAGGGAAATGATCAAATACTCTGCTGTTGTCCTCTAGCCTTTTTTTGCTTAGGGTGCATAGTTTAAAACATATAGGTCAGCCAGGCAAAAACTCTTTCTTTGTGGCGGTAGGGACCTATAAAGCCGGTGCTAGGTGTGCCTTTTCCTACTTTTCCCCCAAAAACATCTGAACGCACCGAAAGAGTTATAGCATCACTGATATCCCAAATAAACTGCGGCTGTACCCATAAATCCTGGTTGTTCACACCTTTATATGCAAAAAGCACTATATGATACTGCTGCTTTTTTCCAAAATCCTTTATGCATTTAATACTCAAAGAGTGTAAATCCCCTTCACGCCAATGATCCCAGTGGTATTGCAAGCCTACTGTCGTGCTATCCTCGGAGCAAAAATCACAACCCAAGATAGATTGCACGACAAACCTTTGCCTTACAATACCATATTCATGCACTGTCCAAGGCTGCCGAAAATTCAACACCATATCCCCGCGCAATACAATAGAGTCATAGGCCTTGCTAAACGTCCAGCCCAAAGTATTGATTCGGCGCAACGCTGGCTTCAGCTCGGCGCGAAAACCGTCTTTCTTGAGTTTGTACACGGGAAATCTATTCCAATGACGAAAATAAAATAAGCTCAAGTCTAAACCCGATTCAAATAAATAGCCTGCTTTAACTCCGTATTCGCAATCTTTGCCCCATCTGTTCAACCTATAGACTTCTGGACCCAGGACTTTAGCGTGTTGTAACACCTGAGGAAAGACCGCGAAAGGATCTCCTTTGGCTGGCAGCTGATTATTCATGGGTATGGGCGTAAAAATAATCTGCAAACTCCAAGGGTCGTAAAAATATTGAAAATTCAGCATGCACACAGCGATGCGAATATACGAAAGCTCATTGAAAAAAGGGTCTGTCAGCTGGCGAGGGTTGACGATGTCTGCAATAAATAATCCGAAAGTTTCCCCCCAGGCCACCTCCTGAAAACCCATCTTTAAGCTCCAATCATTTCGGGTGTGTTCGTAAAATAAGGAGCGGAGATCTAAATTTTTTTGAAATTGAACTTTAGCGAAATCATTCCAGAGCCTTAAGGAAAGCTCATAGGTGAACACGTTCACATCTTCAGGTTCTTCTATCGAACTTTCAGAATCCTTAGTATAGTCATAAGTTGCCACAAAATAAGGACGGCTGCGCGTGATCCCATTTTGTTCAAAACCATTGGCAAATTGATAGCCTACTTCATAATCGCTCTCTACCCGACTCCAATCAATAGCGCTTAAGCGGCTCACTATTATTAAAATGCATAGAATTTTGGCAGCTATACTATATCTCAATGAAGTCTCTTTGTGAAGTGCTATTTCAAATACTGTGTATTGAGTTCGTTTTTATTAAATACAGCTGCAGGAAAAGTTCTCACATGCATTTCCTTGATAGTAATCACGGATGTTTCCGAAGGTTTGGCCGCATCTTGGATGACTATTTCCGAGGGCCTTACCCCCCCCGCTAATGTCTGGTAATTTTGATACGTAGCTTTCTTCAGAACTTTCCCTTGAGAGGACAAATATTCAGCACGAAGAGGATGAAAGTTATCTTTTTGTATCCATACGCGAATTTTATCATATGTCAACCCTTTCTTAGCGGAGGTAAGCAATAACTGCCATTCACTTTCGGTCACTGTTTCTTTTTGGGCGGTATAATCACCGCTCCAACGCATCCTGCTAATATCTCCGTTAGCTGCTTGACCGGTCAATTTCTGATTGAGGCTAACGCGAACCTCGCGTTTCAGATTTGGCACATACACCCACATATTTTCTCCAAGCATTAAAAGAGTTCTCCCGCGATCTCTTTTAGGCTGCACTGTTTCGATGCGTGTTTTTTGATTTCCTTGGATGGCCACATTGAAGACATGTACATCCGAAGGATCTTCAGTGCTCTTGACTTCTACCTGGATAAAATAAGACGATGCCGGATTGCGCACTGCATCTGCCTTTTGAATAATTTCATCCGGAGAGTTTGCAGTGTGGTTATCGGCTGCAATAGTGTGAAATGCCAGCACCCCCAAAACACTGGCAATGAGTGAAAATCGCTTGGAAATTTTGAACATAAAACCTCATTATTATATTGATCTCAAAGCATCGCCTATAGGCATCCTAGCCACTCTTAAACCCGCAATGAGTGTAGCTAAAATGGCTGCCGCCACCCCTAAAAAAAATGTCAACACGGCCGTTTCCGGCTGCAATTCAATAAATACATGATACTGCCTCGTCAAACCTGGAGCAGGTGGCATCAAGATCCCTTGCGCCAGTACCGTACCATTTATAACCAACGAAAGAACCAACCCGAAAATACTACCGAAAGCTCCCAATACCACGCCTTCATAACATAACAACCCGATCACTTCCCCGATAGATTCTCCGTTAGCCCTTAAATTGCCTATCTCCTGTTTCCGCTCCAAAATAGATGTGGATACCGAATTAAAAATGCCCAACAGAACAATGGTCAAAATAATCACGCGGATCACTTGAAACTGCGCGTGCAGCCAATCGACAGAATGCTGATAATACACCTCGTCTAACACAGCAAAAGGAACGGCTTCCATATCCGGAAAAGCGGATAGAAAAGCTTGCGCCACAGACTTCCAATCTTCTAGGTGTCTTAAACCCAAAGACACACTTTCTATACGATCTGTATCCAAAAGCCCTAAAGCCTGCTTTAACGGAAGGCGAAATATCCTATCGTCAAACTCCTGAGTTCCGGTATGAAAAATTCCCGTAACGACTAAGTCGACACCATTGATGGTGCCGTAAATGGTATTAGCCAAGACGGTGATGCGATCGCCCGGAGAAACATCTAAAGAACGGGCTAAGCCGCTTCCCAGCATTACCCCCTCTTCCTCTTGCGTTAACACCTTCCCTGAAACCACATTTAAAGTGTTGAAAAATTCTGATTCTGATAAAGCCTCTATGCCTTGACCTAATCCGCTGACGGTGATATTTCCATTGGTCAATAAGCCAAAAAAACTCACGCGAGGAAATACGTATTGAACTTCAGGCTGCTTCTCCAAAAAGGCTCTGATCTCCGGCCAGTTCAAGATCCAGTGCTCCCAGGGCTTCTCATAAACCTTGTTTCTGTAGCCCGCCGTCGTGATTTGGCCATGCCCATATCGAGCATGAATGGTATTATCCCGATATTGATTTAAAATGCCATGATTGAACCCATCGAAACTAAATAGAGCCCCTACCCCAAACGCTACAGTGAGTACCACAGCCAGTGTTCTGCGTACGTTGCGGAAAAGATTGCGAAAAGCTATCAACCCTTGCATACCGATTTCTCCTTGAGGGATGTCACCTGGCCATCCGATACAGAATAATGCCTATCCGCATACGAATGCACCATGAGATCATGACTGGCGATCAGTATAGACACTTGTTTCTCTTCCCTCAGGCGATGCAAGATATCCATGATTTCCCTTCCTGTTTTTTGATCTAAACTCGCTGTGGGTTCATCGGCGATAATCACCTGAGGATGCTTGGCCACTGCCCTGGCTATAGCCACACGCTGCCGCTGACCGCCGCTCATTTCATAGGTTTTCTTGAAACGATGTTCCCACAATCCCACCGATTCTAAAGCTTGCCGAGTCAACCGACGGCGTTCATCCAACGGAAGGCCCTGACGCGATAAAAAGTACTCTACGTTTTCCTCTGCAGTTAGTATAGGTAGTAAATGAAACTGCTGAAAAATAAATCCTATATGATAGCGGCGCAGGTGGTTTTTTTCCTTTTCAGTAAGAGTGGAGATATCTTGGTCCCTGAATATTACCTGACCCTGCTGCAAAGGCTCAATCAGTCCTAGAATATTAAGCAAAGTCGATTTACCCGATCCGGAAGGACCTGAAAAACACACCACTGCATTAGGTGGTATATCAAACGTTACATATTGCAAGGCATCGACGGTAACGCTACCTAACTTATAAGAAAAGCTCAGGTTTTTTATTTGGTACAACCATTCCATATTCAGGCTACTTAATGATGGGGTCTTTGAATCCGCTTACCTAATGAAAAGGCAGAACAGATGCGGACCAATTGATGTAAATGATTTTTTTTCGCAGCTGCATGCTGTTTGCATGTACTTGGAAAGAAGGAATTTTAAATCAATTCGATATTCCTTGAATACATATTTTTATAATTTGTATTGCTTTATATCTTGAAATCCAGGTAGGATGCATTCATAAATGTTCCCTGCGGTCTTGTACCGAAACAATTTGGCGTATAATTTTTAACTCTAAATATAGGAGAATTTTTTTATGAATAGTGAATTTCTAAAAAATTTTGGAATTGATCTTGCTACAAGAGTAGTTAGCTTCGGAGGATCTTCAGTTTTAACAGCTAAAGCCGCTACTTGGCTGGGTTTTAGCGTAGTCAGCATCAGCTCAGTACCAGCCTTGGCATTTGGCGCAGGCGTTGGACTGATTTCATCAGTTGCATCACCGCTCTTAGCCAAAATCAAGGTATTCCAAAATCCATGGGCTAACCTTGCTGCTTCCACAACTTTGGGTGCAGGAGCCACATTCGGATTGTTTTATGGAGCCTCAGCTTTAGGTATAGTTGCCGCACCTGTGACAGTGCCTACAGCTCTGGTACTTACAATCGTTGGTGTAGCCTCCACAATTCTGGCCTTTATCGTCAAAGGGCTTATCTGCAAGTGCGCCTCTTCTAATGAAAGCAAAAAAGAGGGACCTCAAAATAACAATGCACCAGAAAACAACACAGAAAATAAATCCAAAGCTTCTGTGGAAGACAAAAAGGAAAAAAAATGTGAAGGTGAGGCTGAGAAGAAGTCCGGCACCGAAAGCACAGGCACCAGCTCCTCATCATCTCGCACAATCCGATCGGCCGAAAAAAAACCTTCCGTTGAACCAGCTGATGATACCGATTCTTCCGACGAAGATGAAATTGAAGCAGAAGTAAAAACTAGACAATAAGACCAAATTTTCATTTAGAGGCCCTCAACGGGCCTCTATTCACATAATTGACATAATTTACTAGTAAAATAACAACTCAACTAACCTCTATGTCATTACTGCCCCCCATGGTCAATTCCTTATATTTTACACTCAAATATTGAATTGCCACCGATTTTCTGGATTTTTATTCCCAAGAATCATAGAATGACAGCATCATCTTTCGGGGTGTAGCGCAGCTTGGCTAGCGCGTTTGGTTCGGGACCAAAAGGTCATGGGTTCGAATCCCATCACCCCGATATCTGCAGATAACCCTCTCCATTTGTAACTATTCAGCTCCCCTCATAAAATAACAAATTTAAAACCACAGAACACTGAGAGATTCGCTGGTTGATGTGACATTGCACATAAGGTCAAAAACGGCTCTCGCAATGTCACTAACAGCTTTTTCCCATCTAACTTTAAGTTCGAAAAGACAAAATTCAGCAATTGCTGTTTTTCAGGCAATTTCGAACTTTCGAAGAGCTCCTTAGCTCGTTTAGCCAAATCCAATACCGTCTTTGCGGTAATCAAACAAGTTTCATCAGCGTTGACATGTGCCGCCATCTCTGAAGTGATCTCCCGTTGCCGTTTCTTAAACTCTTCGAGTTTGAAATGATAGGACTCTGAATCGATTATTCCATCTAAGTGCATGTCAATAAGCTTAGATAACCGAATTTGTATGGAATCAAGCTCCTTTCGCAATGCTTCTTGTGAATGCTTAAAAAATTCTTGTTCATGGGCATACGACTGCTTTAAATATGTCACAATCTCTTCAATCACGGAATCAGGCAATTGAATCTTAGTAAAGTATTCCAATAAGGGCTGCAATAGCTTTTCTTCTCTGATCCAAAGCTTCTGACAGATATGCTTTGAGTTATTACAACTATAGTAAATATACTTCTTTTTCTTAATGTCACCAGTCACGCTACAACCACAATGCTCGCAAGTGATCAACCCTCTGAAAAGAATTGGATGTCCGGCATAATGAACGGGTGCCCTATTGTGCCCTTCCATAATATCCTGCACTTTGTCAAATAAATGCTCTGAGATCAATGGTGGATATTTGTGGGGATCGAATTCCCCTTTTACCCTCATTAAGCCGAAGTAAAATGGATTTTTTAACGTAATCTCAACCCTGCTTGCTCCAATAGGATTGCCATTGGCATTTTTCATACCAAGCTTATCCATCTCATTAGCAATAGTCTGAAAAGAGTGGTTTCCAGCAGCATAAAGCTCGAAAATGCGAACAACAAACGGAGCATGATCGTGATCAACCTCAATTTTCTTCTTGCCTGTTGGCATTGTAACATTCTTGTAGCCAAAAGGTGCTTTGGTGATCCATTCGCCATTCTTTAGACTCTGCTCTTTGCTGCGCTTGACGTTATCACTAAGCTGAAGCACATAACTCTCCGCAAATAAAACCCCAATGTTCCATTGTATGATTTGAGAGCTATTCGAATTCTTATCTAGAATCAATCCTTCACGAAGAAAATGCAATTCAAGCTTTCCCTCTATTCGCAAATCATTAATAAGAGGTGTTTCTCTGAAACTTCTCTGAAGCCTATCAAGCGTATCAATTATTAAAGCAAGAGGTTGCTTTGACTTTCTTATTAAAGAAACGACAGTGTCAAATTGCTTTCGAGTCTCTTTCGTAGAAGATTCGGTGATTTTAAAGGTGTTTTCGATCTGATAATTTTTTCTGATAGCATACGCAGTCAATCTTCGCACTTGAGAAGGAATGGATTGCCCTTCTTCTTGTTCTTTACTGGATACTCGAGCAAAAATAATGGCTTTCATTTTGATACTTCCAAAGCAGGTGCAATTTTATTGAGGAGCAGTTCAAGATCTTCTTTTTTATATAAGCGGTAACTATTCTGAGGATTGCGATAAACTTTGATTTTATCCTCCTTTTCCCAGTTGCGCAGAGTATTCGGTGTGACACCAAGAAATTCCGCCGCCTCTTTTATCTGCATATATTCATCAAACCGTTTCACAATGACTCTCCTAAAGGAAAAATTGATTAATTACAGGAATCGCTGCATTCCACAGCGTTTGAACTGAAACGACAGCCCCGGCAAGATCACCTAACTCTTTCATAGCAGTCTTAATTAATGATGGCTTCCGACTCTCTTTGGAAGAGCGAGCCTGTTCTGTTAAAGTACTGAGCCATTCCACTACTGCTTCTTTTTGTGCTTCACTTGCCTCGTTGGCATTTACAATAGCTTCTGAAAGATCACGAATGACTTTTAGAAATTCCTTATAATGAGGTTGCTTGTTCAAAAGGGTTAGGGTGGCATCGATGCTTTGAAGATTCCCTTTTATAGTGCCTGTATTAATTACCCCGACAGCGCTTTCCTTGATTGTGATGTTGTTAAGCACAAGACCTCCGATTTTTGTTAAGTATTTGGGTGGAGGCGGTGCGTATCTAGGCATTGTTCCTATTGGAAGACCGGAGCACCACTCCATTTCGGCAGAAAGATGATTCATTCCACGAACATTTTGCTCCAGCATATTAGAAAGCTTATCTTGAAACAACGACCAACACTGCAAACAAACAGGATGGGAGTAACCTTGCCAAGTGGCAATAGCAAAAAAAGCACCAGGACATTGGGAGCATTTTTTAGGAATTTCATTATCAGTATGTGGAGTCACAATGCCTCTCCTATTTCATAAATCGATTTTTAACTGCACCACGGCAACATTACCAAACATTACAAATATATTCAATGTCAAATCGGACCAAAATCACCAAAAACTACCACTTTGAAACATTGACAACCTAACAAAGCTTTTAGCATGCACAATAAGCAATCTTTTGAGAAAATGAAGACAACTAAACTTAGAGCTTTTGCATGCCTGAAAATACAGGAAAAATACAGGAGAGCAGTCGATTTAAAAAAGGGCAATCGGGAAATCCAAGAGGGAAACCGAAGGGTTCTCGAAATAAATCCTCCTTGGCTGCAGAAGCTTTGCTGGAAGGTTCACTAG
>CAYMKI010000011.1:20428-36016 GCA_964390695.1 uncultured bacterium | reverse complement strand
AGGATAAAGTATTCCATCCCTCAAGATTTATTTACACAAAATTCTGGACACTCCCTCTTACCGCTCTCCATTGCTTATGGCGATAGATTGGGTTTGGACATGATTGAAGTCTCCATTTACACAAAAAAATGGACAGTCTCTCTCGTCTCGTCTCCACACTTGTCTCACTGCCCTCACTGCTCTCCGTGGTTCAAATCCCTTCATGCTACTCTCACAACACTCAGTGATTCATATTCTCTATTTCTGTACCCACTCATGTCTCACTGCCCTCACTGCCCTCAGTGGTTCAAATCTTTTCACACATCTCTCACTACATTCAGTGGTTCAATCCCTTGTATTTGGGATTGGGATAAGGAATTTAAAACAATTTGGGCACGGGCAAGCAGGGGCAAGAAGATTAATTATGCAAGAGATCTAATAAATTCTTGCAACAGGAATAAAATTTAACTTATATCAATAGACAACCCCCATTCGTTTTTAGGCTTTCAATATAAGATGCTATAACATTAGTACACACGGAGTTTTTATGATGTATCTATTTCAAACCGCCGACAAAACAAATTCTCATATTGTCTACCAGGGGCCAGGTATATCATCACCGCATACAGCATCAAACACCCTTACTCAAAATTTTGCCCGCGCCATTTTACATGGCGGCAAATTTCAAGCTCAGTTGTTGCAATCCCATGCTATAAAAACCATTTTATTAAAGCCAAACCCCACGTTACTCCAAGAATTTCGCCAACAACTGCAACTTGAATGCGAGCATCTCGCTGCCCATCCCCCTCAGAATGAAAGCGAAGCTATTCTGTGGCAAGCCTACTTAGGCAACCTCATCGCAATCCTCCCCTTTACCTATCCGTCAAATGGTGAGCTGATAAAAATCCCTGTCTATAAAGATGGAATTTGCTCTCTGATAGAATATCAGATACATGTTATGCAGTTGCATGAATCCGAAGACTACACTTCGCTGACAGCCTTAGGTTTAACGCCCACGCAAGAATCAAATGGAAGGCCCATACTTTCATATCTCGGTACGACTTATCCGGCCGGAAATGGTTTTCTGGCCTCAATTTTTAGTGATTTTACGCCCCAATGTTGCGTGGGAGAATCTACATATTTACGAGCTAAAAATGTACTAGAAGACTGGTTTAAGGATAAACAACAGGTTCATCTTATTGGAATCAGCCTGGGCGGAGCGCTAGCCTTTCATACACTGCAAGATTACCACGAAAAGCTGCAACGAGTGGATGTATACAACCCACCCAGTCTATATGCGCATTATTGGAAAAAAGAATTCCATACAGGTTGCATCATCAATATTTACCAACAACCTTTTGACATTGTTTCTTGGGTAGGGGCTTGGCCTCAAGGCGAACGGGTGAACCTGTACTACGTCTCCACAACTAAAAAACCCGTTCATCACAATCTTCTCACTTCACACATTCGCGCCTATACAGGTTTCGATTCTATTTCCATAAAAAAATTAAACCCCATAGAAGAAAATAAAAATAGAGTACGTAAATTCATCACTCTGCTCCATTTTTATCTAGGACCCCTATTTGTCTTCTATCCCACCAAGCTGCTACTCGTATTATACAAAGCCTATTTAGCCTGGAAAAAAGCCCTTCAGATTAGCTGAAGTAATGGCTATTAGCCCTTAATGCTGGGTTTTAACCAGCCTAACCAAGGTCTCCACATGCATGGTTTGAGGAAACATGTCAAAGGGCTGCACCTTGTCGATGTGATACCCTGAAGCTTGCAAAAGAGACAAATCCCTGGACAGGGTAGCCGGATCGCAAGATATATACAGCACCGTTTTGGGCTTTATACGGATAATGCTGTTCAGCACGGCTTCATCACATCCCTTCCTTGGAGGATTTAAAAGAGCTACATCGATATCGCTTAACTTCGCTACCGCGACTTCGGCCGGAGCACAGATAAACTGCGCATTCTGGATCTGATTTAAAGCCGCATTGATTTTGGCATCTTCCACAGCTTCTGCAATACATTCTATGCCAATCACAGTCTGTGCATGGCGTGCAAATATCAAAGATAAAGTCCCAACACCGCAATAGGCATCCAACACTTTTTCCTGGCCGGACAAGCCCGCCCATTCCAAGGCAGTCATGTAAAGCGCTTCTGCTTGCGCAGGATTAACCTGAAAAAACGAGGCCGGTGAGACCTTAAACTGCAAGCCGCATAACTGCTCCTGAACAAAACCCGCCCCCTCCAAGATGCCATACTCTCTGCCTAAAATCACATTGGAGATTTCTGTGTTCAAATTATAAGCAATCCCCTTCACTTCGGGGCAGGCCTGCATAACCTTTCTTGCTATAGCCTGCAATTCTTTTGACGGAGCTTTACACACCACAAATACGACCAACACTTCATGGGCATGCACAGCGCTTTTGATTAAAATATGACGCAGTTCGCCAGTTCCCGCAATAGGATCATAGGCTTGAATATTTGAGGTTTTTAGAATGTGCCGGACTTTCTCATATACCTGCTCGCCGATAGCACAATGAATATAACACTTCTCCACATCTACAAGATCATGCGAAGAGCGGGCATACAAACCTATAGATAAACCTTGAGGTGTATTTCGAACAGGGCACTGTATCTTGTTGCGATACTGCAATGACGAAGGCGAAGGACAACAAGGCTCTACAGATACATCAGAGATTTTACCTAGCCTATGCAATGCATCCTCAACACGCTGCCGCTTAGCTTCAAGCTGCTTTTCATAGGTCAAATGCATAAATTGACATCCACCGCACTTCCCAAAAAGCGGACATAAGGGTTTTACCCTATGAGGTGAAGCTTCTAAAATTTGAATTAAACGCGCTCTCGCATATCTTTTTTTGCATTCAAACAATTCAACTTCCACAGTTTCACCTGGCAGGGCATCTTCTACAAAAATCGTATAGCCCTCATAATCGCCTATGCCTTCGCCCTGGCTGCCAACATTGCGAATTTTAATCGTCAATCTACTTTTATTTTTTTGTTTAAACATAACTTCCCGTATAATAATGTAATTAGTTTATCATCTTAAATTTGAAAATGTCACGCATTATTTGTGATATAGGGATATTATATGACGCATGCACACCCTTTTATTCTACCCGCCTTGGCAGACAGCGAAGACAAGAGCTCTGTCCTGGGCAACCGGCTTCGTAACCATTACCGCCATCTCCGAAAATGGGCCAAGCGAACGAACACCAATTGCTTCAGACTCTACGACTGCGAGATCCCCCACTATCCGGTAATCATTGATTTCTACGCCGGCTGCTTCAGCGTGCAATTTATTGCCCCAGGTAAGGACCAACCCGCACCTTCAGATGAATTTAGCGAAGAAGTCAACAAGATCCTGTGCTTTGTTTTCGACATCCCCAAAGAGAATATCTACTGGCGCACACGCATGAAGTCCAAAGAAACTCGGCAATATGAAAAGCAAGATTCTTCCCAAGACTTTTTCATCGTATATGAATATGGCATAAAATTTAAAGTGAATCTCCAGGACTATCTAGATACGGGCCTCTTCATGGATCATCGCGAGACACGCCAGCAGGTAGCCGCCCTGTCCAAGGGAAAACGCATACTTAATCTCTTTTCATATACGGGATCATTTAGCATACAAGCAGCAGCGGCGGGAGCCTCTTACACCAAAAGTGTCGATATGTCCAATACCTACACTGCATGGACTAAAGACAATCTCCGCCTCAACGACCTATCACTGAAAAACAACGAAGTAGTCCGAGCGGATTGCCTCAAATTTTTAGAAGATGAAGTTTGGACAGGGGTCAAATATGATATCATTATCATCGATCCGCCTACTATTTCGCGATCCAAAAAAATGAGCGGACTGTTCGAAGTCCAAAAAGACTATGCCACACTCATTTCTCAAGCTCTAGACTTGCTGAATGAAAACGGATGTATTTTTTTCAGCACGAATGCTAGAAAATTTAAATTCGATGAAACCCTTTTCCCCAATTGCAAGTTTCACGAAATTACCCCGAAAAGCATACCCTGGGATTTTCATGATAAAAAAATCCACCGCTGCTGGAAAATCATGCCAAACAGGTAATGGGTCAAACATGAATTTTCTAATAACCCACATGCATCCGAGCAATACAGGAGCAAGTTATTCATTGACATCAAACTTCTTTTAGTTTACCTTTAATTTCAAGAAAGCTGATGAACTAGGTCACGCTAGCCCTTCCTGGACCTAAACAAAAAACACAGCTTTTGGTGAAGGCTCAAAAATTTTATTTTAGGAGCTTTCATGTTCTTTATACCTGTATCTAGAAGTCGTCAGCATGTAAAACCTGTTGCTTATAGGCCCACAAATAAACGGCTTACAAACAAAAGCCTCAGCATTTCTTCTTGCCTTGCAACAAAAATTCAAAACGATCAAAAGTTTCTGCTAGAAGAAAAAAAGAAGACCCTCACCTCATGCAAACATCTAGACAAGTTCAAAAAAAACAACTCCTCTTATTTCCAACAGAAACGCTATTATACCTATGTATTAAAGCCATTCGATAAAACGCAATTCGAAACAGCATTAAACAAATCTAGCGACAACCATCATACTTTTATGCGTCAAGCTATTCAGCTTTCAAAAAAATCCGTAGAACATGGCAATCATCCCTTCGGCGCATTACTGGTAGTAGCCAACCAAGTCGTTTTAACCGCAGAAAACACCATCTACACCCATCAAAATCCATTAGAACACGCTGAAAATAATGTAGCTCATCAGATTGCTAAAGCTATAGCAGCAAAACAACTAACCTTAGAGCAAATAAAATCGAGCATTTTATACACAAGTACAGAGCCTTGTGCTATGTGTTCAGGTGCACTTGAAACCGTAGGCGTCCGTGAGGTTGTCTTCGGGTGCACGGCAAAGACTTTAAGACAAATCATCCGACCTAATGAAACTGAACAAGCTCTCTTCGAGTCTCATGTACCGGCCTGTCAAGAAATATTCATGAAAAATAAAAGAATAAATGTCATTGGCCCTGTCCTCGAAGACGAAGCTAAATGTGTTCATAGGGATTATTGGCCTAATCTTAAAAAAGTTTCTGGGAATAAAAACAATTAAGCTGAAAAACAATTTTCGTGCCCGCAACTATGCCTTAAAGCACAGACGCGGGCACATACCCCTTGTTTATTCATCATGTGTATTGCGGATGCTATTAAGCACTGATGTTTGCTGTAAATACTCGCAAACATGCTTGGCATGCGACTTGACGCAGCTATCTGGATTTTCTTCTATTTCGATCCATTCCACCTGCGTGGCATTGATCACCATAGCCGATCTTTTCAAAGCATACCCGAGGGCCCTATCTCCAGATAAATCTAGTCCTAATCCCAAAGCGTCTGTCAATTCTCCAACATTATCTGCCCACATTTCGATGCGGGGATCGCCATACTGAACATTCCAAGCGTGCGCCACATCCAGCTTATCCGGTGCCACACAGATGATTTTACCAGCTCCCATCTGAAAAATCCTGTCCATATCTTTTTTAAAGCTGGCCAAATGCACATTGGTGCAAACAGGAGTAAAAGCTCCTGGCACGGTAAATACCACCGCTCTGCGCCCCATCAAAGCCTGTAAAGTAGAAAAATTCTTACGAACTCCCCCTTCATAGGTGGTCAGTATGACATAGGGAAATCTATCTCCCTTTTTCAAAGGATGACAAGCTTGTTTAGCTACACGAGAACTTATGGAAGGACACGCAGCTCTTCTTAAGGCACTAGTCATGGTCTTTTCCTTTAAATGATTGTGTCAACACCTAATTGCATTTTTTCAATTAACGAAACAACAGGTAAAAATAGGGGCGATGGTAGAGCACTCCATTCAAACCAACTCCACCCTTCACATTTATGCGGTTCCATTAATTGCAACTCTCCTCTAAATTTGTCTACAATGACAAATAACGTTACATAATGCCTATCTATTTCTATAATGTCATTCACCCAGGTACCTAAACGCATGGATTCGGCAATCAAACCGGTCTCTTCCAACAACTCTCTTCTGGCGCAAGCTTCTACTGCCTCGCCAAATTCTAGATGCCCTCCGGGCAACGCCCATTCTCCGGCTCCGTGCGCGCCTTTTCTCTTTCCCAACAGCACTTTACCGTTATTTAAAAGTATAACGCCCACACCAACCCTCGGTTTTGGACTATCATTTTTCATGAATACAACCTCAAGCAAATATTTTTTATATAAATGATTACTAATCCAACGATCCAGCCAGTGTATCACAAAAAAATTTAACTTTGAACAAGTTTTTACTCGATATATTATATTACAAGAAAGTATAATATTACCTAAGTATTCATAAACAGGATATCTAATGCACCCTAATCGTTTAATTTCCTTAATAGTTATTTTAATATTAGCCGCGGCCTCTAGTTTTTTTAATATCTCCCTTTTTTCGCCCGTATCCGCAAACGCCAACCTTGCTCCTGCTGAAATAGATTCACCCAAAAAAAACACTGAGATATTGGATGACAGACTTTTTGAATTCATGGAATTTGTCAGACAATATCACATGCAGGGTCTTTTAGACGGGGAAATCCTGATTGCCCGAAAAGGTCAATTTATATTGCAGCTCAAGAGTGTGCCAGCCCTCGTCGAAGCCGCTTACCCAACGCAGTTTCAAATCGGATCTGTCTCTAAGCAATTTTTTGCTATAGCCTTATTGAAAGCCCTCTCAGCCTCATTCTCTACGGAATCGAATGTAGAAAGGCTTGCACATGTCCAAGACTTACTACAAGCTCCTGTCGCGAGGTTCCTACCCGAAACCTCACCCATATGGGACGGAAAGATGCCTGCCTGGACGCATGAAGTTACCTTACACCATTTGCTTACACACACATCCGGCATTGTCAACTATACTGAATACAACGCCTCCGGATATTCAAATCTAGTCGATACCGAGATGCATTGGTTTGATAGTTATCACACCCCTATTGAAATCATGGCCTTGATCAAAAACGAACCTCTACAATTTGTTCCGGGGACAAAATTCGCCTATAACAATACAGGCTATCTGCTTATTGCCGAAATCATTGAAGCTATTACGCACACCCCAATCTCGGATTATATGCAAAATGAGCTCTTCGATTTCATCAGCATGTCCTCAACTACCAACATTGATAGAGGTAGCTGGAACGACCTGGTAAATTTTCAACACCTCCATCGGCTAGCGCCTCCCTACCAATACGACCCCACAGGACAAATCTCGGACCTTTACCCTCGCCAATATAACGAAGATCTAAGCTGCGCGCGAGGAGCCGGTTCGATGATTTCCTCAGCCTATGACTTATATCTTTGGTGTCAGGCTTTGCATAAAGATCAGTCTGTCTTGCCTTTAGAGATTTATCCATTGGCTATAAGACCTTATACTGAAGGCTATGCCTATGGAATGATTATAGACACCGGTGAAATAGGAACCATGATCCATCACCAAGGCAGCATAGGATCTTTTCGATCTTTTCTATTGTATATGCCTGAGCACGATCTGACTATCGTGATGCTATCCAATGTGGGTTATGACTTTGATAGATTGGAACCGGAGTATAAACAACTTGTCCAAGAGCTCAGCGATTCGATTCCCAATGAAGACGAAAGAAATAAAGCCGTCCTGCATCTGCTTTCGGAGAAATACCCTCCGCTGCGCGGTTTCGAGGTAATCGCCAAAAAGCTGGCAGAGAGCCTTTTTTAAAACCGAAATTGCCTAATATTACCCAGATCCTTACTATACAGCTAAATATGTATAAGGCAATTTTCGATGGCAAAAATTTTGGTAACAGGCTCCACAGGCTTCATCGGCAAAAGAATTATCTACCAACTACTGGAAATGGGTCATGAAGTATTTGCTCTTTCCAGAATTAAAGGCATACAACTCAAAGTCGGGAACTCGACACGACTACATGTCCTCTACGGTGATTTCAAAGACCCTGCACATATTGACCCCCTCCCTGTAGATATCGAAGCGGTCTATTATCTCATCCACTCGATGGGAAACCTGGTCCAAAACCTAACACAAGAAGAAGAAGCTTTAGCCCATAATTTCATTTCCCTCATCCAAATGACCCGCTGTAAGCAGATTATTTACCTTGCAGGCATCATCGAAGATGAAATACACTTATCTCCCCACCTTCAAGGACGCCTAGCGGTTGAAAATGTGATCAAATCGTCACCCATTCCGGCTACCATACTCCGCGCCAGCATTATCATCGGATCCGGCAGCGCCTCCTTTGAAATCATTCGAGACTTGGTAGAAAAGCTGCCTGTGATGATCGCCCCGAAATGGGTGAACAGTTACTGCCAACCCATTGCTGTAGGCGATGTGCTCTACTATCTAAGCCATGTCTTGCTTAATGAAGCTTGCTATAATAAAACCTTTGATATTGCAGGCCCGGAAATACTCTCTTTTAAAGATATTCTCCTAAGGTATGCCTCTTTCAGGAAACTTAAAAGATATATCCTTAACGTCCCACTCCTCACTCCGCGTCTGTCCAGCTACTGGCTGGTATTTATCACCTCGGTGAAATTCTCCATCTGCCAATATTTAGTAGAAAGCATGAAACAAAACACGCGCAAAAAAAACACCGCCATCGACGCAATCTTGCCACATCGTTGCCTGACATTTGAAGAGGCTCTATCGCTAACTTTTCAGAAAATTCAACAGAATGAGGTTATCTCCACGTGGATGGACGCCTGGGACATCAAAAGAACCAACGCGAATATCGAAAACCTGCTAGAAGTCCCTCAAGAGGGCTGCCTTAAAGATGAGCAGATCGTGCCCATCACCATACCTCTAAAACAAGTACAATTGAACATCTGGAGCATCGGCGGAAACCGTGGCTGGTATAGCATGAACTGGGCCTGGCGCCTACGAGGCCTGATGGATCAATTTGTAGGGGGGACAGGCCTGAATAGAGGCAGAAGACATCCCACCGAAATAGAAATCGGCGACTCGATTGATTTTTGGCGCGTACTAAAGGCCGATAAAGACAGCGGACACCTTATCCTTTACGCCGAAATGAAACTGCCGGGTGAGGCCTGGCTGGAGTTTGCCATTGATGCCTCCAAAAAAACACTCACCCAAACCGCTACATTTCGACCTAAAGGTTTTATGGGGCGTTTGTACTGGTATGCGATGCTGCCTTTTCATTATTTCATCTTCAGCCGCATGGCCCGCGCTATAGCCCAAGAAAAAGCTTCAAAAATCGATCAGTAAATATTCAAGATCACAATCGAAGCATTCAACAACATCGCATAGCAAGTCCATATTAAATATGGCCACAGCAATACCGAAGCGGCTCTCGATACCGGCCAAAAGAGCACGATCATACCCGCTATAACGCCTAGCAAAGCTAAAATATCCAGAAATCCCAACCAGGGGTTTTTTAAGAAAAAGAAGCAAAACGACCACAAGACATTCAGACAGAGTTGAACCCCGTAAATGACTAGCCCTCTTCTACGGCTTGAGCTGTCAGGTGTACAATATACCAACCAACCCGAAACTGCTATCAACACATATAACACCGTCCACACAGGCCCAAATACCCAATTGGGTGGGTTAAAGCTGGGCTTGTTTAAAGTTTGATACCAGTCATTGACAGAGGTTTGCGTCAACCACCCCCCCGCAATTTCAACAGCAAAGCAAAGCAGCAAAAAAAAGAAAAGGGATCGAAACTTATACGAAGAATTCATTTTGGAAGTCATATTTGCCTACCTTCTTGTAATTTTCCAAAGTTATTTTAGACTCTTTTGCATGCTCTAAGATGGGCGCAGGATAACCGTTTTTCCTTACGCCATAATCCTGTTTATACCATTCATGAATAGTCTTTACGGGCAGCTGTTCCAGCTCCGGAATCCATTCCTTGATGTACAATGCCTCTTGGTCGAATTTCTCCTGTTGCGACCATGGGTTAAATATGCGAAAATATGGCTGGGCGTCGCATCCAGTGCTGGCAGACCACTGCCAATTGCCGTTGTTGACAGCTGGGTCGTAATCGATCAATTTTTGCGCAAAATACTTCTCCCCCCATCTCCAGTCAATATGCAAATCCTTGACCAGAAATGACGCTGTGACCATCCTGACGCGGTTTTGCATATATCCAGTTTGGTTCATCTCCCGCATGCCAGCATCTACAAGGGGAAACCCGGTTTTACCTTCACACCATTGCTTGAATTTACCTTCGTCATTTTCCCAGGCCAGTTTGTCAAATCTGGGATGAAAACACCTTCCGAAAACAAAAGGAAAATGAAAAGCTATACAGGAAAAAAAGTCGCGCCAATACAACGAACGGACAAGGTCGCTATCTTTTCCCAGGGCTTTGGCCATGGCATGATAGACTTCCCGGATAGAACATGTGTTGAACTTAAGATGCGCTGAGAGATGCGTGGTGGCATTCTTGGCGGGAAAATCGCGCACGTGCTTATAATCTTGAAAATAGTGCAGGCCCTTCAAAATATCAAGTGCCGCTTGCCTTCCTCCCTTGGCTTGAACGGAGCGCTGCTGTAATATCTCTTGAAAAAGGGATGTATCTTTGGAAAAGGCTATAGGCTCGCAGTAATAGTTGTCATAAGGATTCGCAGCAACAGGCCGCACATCTAAACGCAGGGCATTGCGATAATATGGAGTAAATACGGTATAGGGCTTTCCATCCGACTTGAGCGTATCCTCCGGTGGATGCAGGAGGGCATCATCGAATGACCGAAATTCACCGCCCATCTTGCGGCACACGGCTTCAATTTTTTTATCTCTATCGATGCTGTAAGGAGTATAATCTCGATTTACAACCACAAGGTCCACATGGAGGTCTTTGAGACATCTCTCGACGATTTTCTCCGGACGATCGTAAAACAGATAAAGATGCCCTTTTTTTCTCTGCAGCTGCGCCTGCAGATCTTCTAAGGATTCCAGCATGAATTGCAGGCAGCGCTCCCCTCTGAAGGGATTGTTTTGAATCTGCTCAGGAGTAAAAATAAAAGCGCACAGGACCTGCTCGGCATTCTTTAAGGCATAAATCAAGCCTGTGTTATCTTCAATACGCAGGTCTCTTCTAAATACAAATAAGGCCTTTCGGAATTTTTTCGGCATAGCAGATGATCATCATTATAGTTTTAATGCAATCTAACATAAATAAACATATCAAAGCAAATGCCGTGTCATAGATTTCACGGGGTGAGGCAAAGGTTCGGTTTAGAGTACCCCTAATGTTTCCGCCCCTTTGGCATCTAAGAACATCTCGTACGACGAAAACTTGGGCTCCATCATTTTAAATCCCAATTTATAATAGAATCCAACAGAAGAAGTAAGAGAGTGTAAATATATTTCACCCTGGGTGCCATATTTCTTACCTAACTGGCTGCAGAATTTGACAACAGCAGTGCCTGCGCCTTTCACTTTGTATGGAGGAGTCGTCGTATTTGATGGGTCTATGTTCCAGTATGCGGTCGCCAAGGAATGCAGCTCCACGCACTTCGGAGTCAAATGATCTCTATTCACCATTAAAATGCCCACAGCTTGTACCTTAGCATGCGTTTTATCAAGAGCCACTATCACTTTAGAATTAATAAAGTGCTCTTCAAGGCATAATTTATAACTAACAATCTCTTCGATGTCCTTCAGCATAGAGCGATTAGCCTGATAAATATTTTTAATGCGTTCATCTAGGCTGCTTCCTTCCAACTGTTCGACAGCTTGAGAATATTCCGACAAGGTACCTTGAATATTTTTTAACTCTTCTTCCGTTTCTAAAATCTTCATTTGAAACACTGCGGTATTGCAAATTGTGGTAACTTGCATGGCTTCCTCCTATATATTTATTAAAAACTCTCCTAGCAGGGGGGGGAGTTTTATCTACGAATCACTAATTACTGATTCAGCTTCTTTGGTTTAAAACAGAGATTGGCGACAAGACTAATGTTATTTATAAGCTGCTCATTGAAGTCTCTAGCCATTTGCTCTCTAACCTGCTTGGCTTGTTCAACAGGTAACTTTGTTCCATCCACATCGATTCTTTTAGGCTTTGTTATTTTCTTTGGATCTGTTTTGATGATCTGGTTTTGAATTTCATTGTCAAATTCACCACTTCGTTCTTTTATGCCAATTAAACTGTCTAAACGATCTAACTTATAAGACAACCAGCTGAGTGTATTGGCCTGATTATATTCGTTCATGACAAAATAGAGTCCCGCAAATATTTTCGCTGACTGAAAAACTAAAGGCAACATAATAGGATCTCCTTGGTTATATATGGAGATTAATTAAACATTCTCCAAGTATTTTGAGCAAGCTTTTTTTGCTGGCTAAACCAACATAACACATTTAACGACGATCTCAATAATATCATGAATATTTTTATGACAAACCTTTTAAAATATTATGGTCTTGGCTATATTAGCGAGTTATCTAAAACAATCTCTGGAGGATGCTACCATGTATAACCCAAACCCAATAGCCCAATACACTGTAGTCGACCCCTTCGCCAACCTCTCCATAAATAGCACAGCATTATCTAATCAAAACAAAATAGAAATCCTAAAATCCCTTCCTAAATATAATGCCCACTGCCATTTGGGAGGAGAGATTCCTCTGGAAACGCTCATGAAATATGCAAGTCCAGAACAGCTGCAGGCTTTGCAAACAGCTATGTCAGAAATTGCTTCGGGAAAAGAATACGAAAAAGCCTTTGGTATATTTCCCATGATAGGTCAGATCATCAACACGCATGAAAAACTGAAAGAAGCCACCATTCAGACCTGCCAGCGCTTCAAGTCCGACAACAATCAAATTGTGCTTATGAGAACCGGTCTAAAAACCCTTGAAGGTAAAAGCCATGAAGATCACCTCAAAACAGTTTTAGCTGGTATCCAGGAAGCAGCCTCTGATGAGCTGAAAGTTCTTCTTATGTTAAGCCTTAAAAGATCTTCTTCCATCGAACTAGCAAAAATCACCGTAGATTTAGCTTTGAAATATCGCTCTGCAGGTGTGATAGGAATCGACATTTCCGATATTTCTACAGTAGGCGATATTAAAACGATTATCCCTGAGCTTCTTCGCGCAAAAGAAAACGACCTCAAGATCGCTGTGCATATGGGAGAATCTACCCAAGAACAGGATCAAATGCTAATTATAAACTCGCTTAAACCGGACCTCATCGATCACGGAGTCAATTTATGCGTAGAGGCTAAAACCTGGATTCAAAAGCAAAAAATCCCTGTGACCGTTTGCTTGACGAGCTCTTTGGCAACTAAGATGCACTCAATAACCGTCCCCCATCCTTGGATTGCAGAGCATCTAAACAGCGAGCACCCTATCGATCTCGGAACGGACGATGCCACCGTCTTTGGCAATATCACCCTCAGCGAAGAGCTATGCAGATTAACTTCCGATCTTGAATTTGAAAAAATTGTTGCGATCGCAAAAAAAAGCTTTGAGAGGTCTCGGGGTTTTCTGGACATTACGAAAACCCCAAAATCGTAGTGTGCTGTGTCATGACAGCACTAATATTAAAAAAACGACCTTAACGACACCAAGGACCTTAACGACAAAATGGACAACACCAGTGTTGTCGTTAAGGTCGTTATTGTCGTTAAGGTCGTTATTGTCGTTAAGGTCCTTGGTGTCGTTAAGGTCCTTGGTGTCGTTAAGGTCGTTATTGTCATTGGTGTCGTTGGCCTCATTTGTTTATTCAAGCTATACATCTTTATTTATAATTAAATAGTTTTATAAAAACACATCAGTTATATTACTAACATCTAACACACTGAATATAAAACCAGGTAGATTTAACATAATCAATCTAAAAATTCCTAAACTAAATTATTTTTATTTTACGTGTATTAGGACCCCACAAATTTTATCAAGGAGACACCTCGTGAATAAACTAGAGCAAACTTCAGCCGAACACAAAGGTTTTTTTTGGAAAATTGAAGATGCTAAAGGTAATAAAGGCTATCTATTGGGATCTATTCACTTGTGTTCGCAAGAGCTCATAGAAACCAACAGTAAAATTATGAAATGCTGGAATAAAGCCCAGTGCTTAGCTGTAGAGGTCAATATACATGGAGAAATTGACAACCAACTTACATACCTCCAAAAAGCAGAATTAACTAAATTAGTAAACAAACTCAACGAAAATGCACGCAAGAATTTATCCAAAACCACGCTGGATTATATAAAAGCCATTGATGGATCTAGCTCCTTAAGTGACCATGACGACAAATCGATCATTGTCAATGGTTTCCTTAAATTTTACAACTTACTAACGGAATCTTCAAATATCGTCGATACTCTAGGAGGCATGGAAGAGAAATTCATTTCTCTAGCCAAAGAACGTTCTTTTGAGATTCATGATCTTGAGGATATAGACACTTATATTAGGAAAACTTCCGAAGCAGCAAAAATTGACATCGAAACTGTATTTTATCAATTTTTAATTATAATGCTATCCAATCCTACTGATGCAACAGAATTTAAAAACATATTGCAAAATTTAACCCTAGAAGCGCACAAAAAAAACCTTAATTTCAAGCAGGAAATGGAGAAATTGGGCGTTTTAGATAACTGGAAAGCAGGCAATCTGGATTTTTTTGAAAAATGGAATCAGAGGGAAACAGATCCGAATTCGCCAGGGGAACACAATGACTCTACCCGAAACAATTTGCATGAGGAAAGAAAAGCGCGCAATATCGAAATGGCGGCAAATTTGGTAGGGCTTGTAATAGAAGGAAAAAGGCCTTTTGCGCTTGTTGGCACACGTCATACAGTTGGAGATGGTAGCTCAAATCGTTTTGGTGAAGGTAGCGTGCAATATTGGCTTGAATTGTTCGGTTTAAAAGTAACCCGCTTATGAATTTCTCTCTCTCATAATAGAGGATTAATTATTTCTTCATTGTCTTGCGCGATGCGAGCCTAGCTTGGGTCATTTTTTCGCGCAGGCCGCCGTTTTGCAAAAAATCTTCTTCTAAGCGACGGATTTGCTTATACAGCAAATAGGTTGCCACCTTAATTAAACCGATAATGACGTTGGCACAAATAGCTTTATCTGCATGCTCAATGCCTTTGCGGAATGTCTCATAGCCGGCCTCTTTGATTTGTAAAAGCTCGCGCAGGCGCTGTGCATAAGGATGTTCTTTTGACCACTCTTCCAAAGAATATTTACGTAAGAAATCTTGGTAATCAATAAGCAATTCTTCTAGGCTTGCCCTAGCCACATTTGTCAACTTGATTTCGGTTTCTTTGGATGTGGCCGATGCCATGCTGGCTTCGGCGATATTTTGCTTGCCTGAACGCGCGGCTTGCACCATCTGGTCCACAGTGCGATCGCCTTTCGACAAAAACCTGCTTGTAAAATATACTGTAGCATCGTAAATGATTTCAGCTTTCTGGTAAGACTGCAACTTGCGGTAGCCGCCATGCTTGGGAATAAAGCGCTGGATCATGAGATATTCTCAGGTTAATGTGATAGAACGACAATAACGACTCTAACGACAATAACGACTCTAACGACACCAAAGACCTTAACGACATTCATGGTCAGTAAAAACAACTATCGACAA
>CAYMKI010000011.1:17508-20328 GCA_964390695.1 uncultured bacterium | reverse complement strand
GTGTCGTTAGTGTCGTTGGCGTCGTTTTTTTTAATGCTCGCCGCCCGACTCGAACCGGCACGGGATTGCTCTCAAAATATAGCCTAAATTCAAAATTAATTGTATGAATTTTTAAGGGAAGGAATTAAAAAAGCTGGACAGGAGTTGGACAAAAATTATCCGAATAATAAAGCAGCTTAAGTCGATGAAGACTTAAGCTCTTTAAGAAAGAAGGTGACTAAGTCTTGTTCAAGGACTTACCTTCTTGCGGTTTGGCATGCTCGGAGCCGGACTCGAACCGGCACGGGATTGCTCCCAAGGGATTTTAAGTCCCTAGTGTCTACCATTTCACCATCCGAGCAGAAATGAAAATATAACCTTATTCGGCTTTTTAAGCAAGATAATTTGCAGCTGTTTGAGATATTTTAACTTAAACCATCGAGATCTCCGCTAAGAGCATCTTCCGGATGCTCTTAGCTCTATTCAGCCGGTGCCGAATTAGGGTGTGTTGGGTTCCTCTTCTTGCTTTTCATTTTCAGAAGCTTCTTCTTGCTTGAAAAACAAATCGCCAAATTCCAAATCAGGTTGTATTTCAGGTAGAGTTTCTTGCAATTCAAACGGTTCAACTTCTTCTGAAAAAACTGCCGACTCTGGAATAGGATTCACTGGCTGCTCTTCTGCAGATTCTGAAAGTACCGCAGCTTCAGAGCTCTCTGGCAACGGCTCGTTGAGCTTCTCTTCTTTTGTAAAGAAGGCGCCTTTGAACATAGCATTGTCCTTATAGCGCGCAATAGTTTCAGAAATAAGCGTAGGAGGTGGAGGCAATAATGTGGAAAACGGCGCCGCAGGTGCCGATCCGCCTTCTGAAGCAGGCTTTTTGGTTTCGGATTGCATCTCCACAGGTTCACTTCCGCCTTCTTCTAGAGAAAGCTCCTCTACAACAGACTCATCGGTTTCCTTTGGAAGCGCCTCTTCGCGTCCTCTTCGGCGACGATGCTGCCTGCGACGGTCGCGCTTTTTTTCCTGGCGAACCGGTTCGGATGGTGATTCGGCCACATCTTCGGATACTTCCGCGGAAGAAGTGGATATACTGGGGGCAGAGATTGGCAATTCAACTCTGTCTTGTTGCGATTCTTTTGGCGCTTTGGCACTTACTTCACGGCCGCCGCCAATTTTTATGGAGCGATCGATGCCAATATTTTTAAGCACCATTCTAGCTTCTCGCACTTCGAGAATCTCATAGTCGCTGGAAGGCACCAAAAATGACTTGGGCCTTTCGAGAGATCTAAAGAAAAAGGACGAGCCAAAAGACACTACCTCTACAGCATCTACAAAATATTCTTCTTGTCCGGAGCTCTTACTGCTTCGAACAACCAGTTTACAACCTTCTTTAGGTGTAATTACAGTTTCGATAATTGGTTCACGAGTAAAATCCACTTTAATACTTTCCATGGTTAGGAGGTCAGAGATAAAGCGGGATAACATAGAAGATTCGGCAAGCGGAGTAACAGATATCACATTCGATAGCATGCACAGGGGAAGAGCTATATATAAACCAGTATTATTTACTTATGGCATCTCATATCCAATTGTAGCCGTAGAGAACCCTTTTGATCCCCTGTTGCTACAAACAGCCTATTCAGATCCACAAGTATTGGCTCTAGTACTCATTCTAGCTCCTAAAAACATCCCCGTTACGCTAATCAATATTCCCATCTGTAGAACTTGCCACTGATTATGACATCACTAAATTTTTCTTCTTCTTAAATTAACCCATTATCTCATACTTGCTAAAATCCCCTGTTGTATATCAGCATCATAGACTCATAAACTAAAGAACCTTACAATGGTTTTAGCGAGAGCTCTCGCGCTTATATTCTCACAGAACGCGCATCTGTACACAGGATTAGCGAGTAATTTTAACCTCAGAGTTTAAATATAAATAACTATTTGAGCTTCGAAGGGTTCATATCTTTCGAAGCCATATACATTACAAGATCGACAACACGTGCAGCATATCCTGTTTCATTGTCATACCATGCAATCAGTTTGTAAAACCTATCATTTAATGCAATTCCAGCATCTCGATCAAATACAGCAGAATAAGTGCTGCCTATAATATCTGAAGAAACAACCTGTTCTTCACAATATTCCAAAATAGACTTCAAATAAGTTTCTGAAGCATCTTTCATTGTACGGCAGATTTCCTCGTAGGAGGTAGGCCGGCTTAATCGCACGGTCAGGTCCACCACAGACACGTCTGCAGTAGGTACTCTTAATGCCATGCCTGTCAATTTTCCTTTCACCTCCGGCAAGCACAATGCTACCGCCTTAGCCGCTCCTGTTGACGCCGGGATGATATTCTGGGAAGCTCCCCTTCCGCCTCTCCAATCCTTTTTTGAAGGACCGTCTACTATGGGCTGAGTGGCTGTCACAGAATGCACTGTGGTCATCAACCCCTCCTCAATGCCGAAATTGTCCAGCAACACCTTGGTAATGGGTGCTAGGCAATTTGTCGTACAAGATGCATTCGATACAATTAGATCACGCGCAGGGTCATAAGTATTTTCATTTACCCCCATCACGAGTGTAGTCACATCCCCTTTTGCAGGTGCAGATATCACCACTTTTTTTGCCCCGGCTATAATGTGCTTACTAGCTAGTTCGGGGGTGACAAATAATCCTGTGGATTCAATGACATAATCGACATCCAGTTTTTTCCACGGTAGGTTTGCTGGATCTTTCTCAGATAACACCAAGGTTCTTTTTCCGTTGACATAGATGGAGTCTTCAGTAGCCTTGACTTCACCGCAAAACTTGCCGTGTGTGGAATCGTATTTC
>CAYMKI010000011.1:0-17498 GCA_964390695.1 uncultured bacterium | reverse complement strand
AGCAGATATGCTAAATTATCCGCAGGAACGATATCATTAATAGCTACAATATTGATATCGGGTCGCAAAACGGCTTGTCGAAACACCAATCTGCCAATTCTTCCAAAACCGTTGATAGCTATGTTGACAGCCATATACTCTCCTTATATGTAGCTCATCATCATTAAATAATTCCTTAGCGGTAATCTATAGTGCTGTGATGTCATGCAACACTATAGATTATCATAAAGAAGTTATCAGCGAATGTAAAGAAAAAGAATAGGCTAAAATAATTAAAGATCTTCTTTGTATTCAGCCTGAGTATCTACGGAAAAAGCACCAAAGGTAGCGAGGATGCGATAATCGATAGCTTCGTGATCGATGATGTCTACAACCCACCAGTCTTGCACATCCCTCACAAATACGCGCGTAAATATCGCCACCACTTTTTTGGAATGTGTACCGTGGTACACAGTAAAACTGCAACGATCGTTATCTAAGTAAGCTATACCTGTGAGGTTGTTGTCTCTATCATAGAAGTAAAATTTAGCCGGAGAAGTTGTAAATATTGAGCCTTCTACTAAACCAATGGCATTGCCCTCGCTGTCGTAAATATCGATAGTCGATGCAGAAGTCAAAATTGTCCCTAGTGAGAAAAATCTCACATAAGCGCTGGACTGTAGATTACCGTGCTGATCGTAGTAGGCATAATTTTTTCGTAAACTCAATGATGATTGTACAATATTGCCGATATGCCCGAGATTTGAATCCACATCAAAGTGCTCCTCAAAAGTATATTCATGTTTAGATATGATGAGCTGAGAGTAAAAGGGGACATAAGGGTAGGTAGAATACTCAGGTATGACAAACTCCTCGCCAAAGTGGGCTTGCGTCTGTTTGCATAAAAGCGGATTCTTAGCCGGAGGAAAAGGATAGGGACTTGCATCTTGAGCAAATACCTCTATATTGGCTTTAAGCATTAAAATAAATAGAAGCTGCATCGTTATCTGAAAAATTCGCATAATCCACCTTGTGTTAAATTTTAGCAATTCTAGTTTGGGTATACATGAGCTTTCGTATCGAAGCTGTGACAAAGACTATATAGAAATAAAAATAAATTCAAGACATTTCTAAGCAGCTGTAAGATATGTACACTACTCAAAAAAACGATGAAAAAAAACCCTCTGAAACAGAGGGTTAAAGACTTCATTAAAGAAATGGATGCGAATGGAGATTAGTCAGCGAGATATTCAATAATACAAGTTTGAGCATTATCACCAACGCGACGCTTATTACGTACAATACGTGTATATCCACCTTGACGATTTACAAAGCGAGGTCCAAGCTCTGTGAACAATTTGTTGATGACTTGACGATCATCGTTATACACAGAAGTATCTCCTTGACGTGCAGCACGCTCTTCTTTATCGCTTAGAGCATTAAAACGTATCATCATCTCGCCTATGGCTTGACGTCTTGCAGCCAAGTTGTTCTTTTTAGCCAGCGTGATCATTTTATCGGCATGACGTCGTAATTCCTTAGCTTTTGCCAAAGTCGTCTCAATTCTTTCGTTTTGAATTAAAGATTTGAGCATATTAGCAAACATGCATCGCCGATGTGATGATGTTCTATTTAGCTTGCATGTATTATTTAAGTGTCTCATGATTAAAAACCCTTCGTCTTATCTTTCTTCTTCTTTTTCTCTTTGTTTATTTCTGCCTTTCTTCTCTTCTTGATAGTGGCGTATTTTATCTTTGACGTTATCAAGCGTAATACCATATCGGTTCAAGTCCATACCAAGATGTAAGCCCATTTCCATCAATTTAGCTTTGATTTCATTTAATGACTTCTTGCCAAAATTGCGGAATTCTAACATTTTACGCTCAGGGATGGATACCAATTCAGCGATTGTTTCAATGTTGGCACCGCTTAAGCAGTTAGTAGAACGAACTGAAAGTTCAATTTCGTCTATTCTTAATGCTAATTTCTCCATCATTTCATCTACGTCAGTATCACCTTCGCCAGAAATTTCATCAAAATTCAAAGTATAAGATTTGATTTTGTTGAATACATCGAAATGTCTTGAACTGATTTGCGATGCAAAACTTAAAGCTTCTACAGGTGACAAACGTCCATCTGTCGTAATTTCCAGGATTAAGCGATCGAAGTCAGTATCTTGGCCCACACGCGTGTTTTCCACGAAGTAGTTGACGATACGTACTGGCGAAAAAGCTGCATCTACTAAAATTTCATCTGCAGTCTTATCACGCAAGTTATGACGTTCAGATGGCACATATCCTCTGCCAATGGCAATTCTAAGGTCGACCTGTCGGCGGAAAGGCTTAGTGACAGTAAATAAATGCAATTCTGGATTTACAACTTCATAAGTTGAATCTTTAACAATATCACCTAGTGTAACATGATATTTGCCTTTATTGGCATCGATGTCATCTTGGGTAATGTCTAAAAGATGCGTCAGAATGCGCGGCTCGTGTGATAAAGGATCTTCATCCACCAGCATCCGGCGTAATAATGCGCCTTTTACGTTAAGGATGATATTTGTCATATCCTCAACCACACCATCAATAGACATGTACTCATGGTGCACACCTTCTATCCGAATAGATATGATGGCAGGAGCTTCCAGTGAAGACAAGAGGACACGTCTGAGTGAATTACCAATAGTATGAGCAAAACCTCTTTCAAAAGGTTCAGCTATAAACTTGGCAAAATTATGCTTTTCAGCTTGCTCTTCAATATTAATTTTTTCAGGCATCTCAAACTTGCCATATTTAAGTGATGACATTATGGAACTCCTAAAGTAAAAACTTTTTTTTTATCTATTCCTAGCAAAAGATGGCAACTACACTCTACGACGTTTGCGGGGTCTGCAGCCATTATGTGCAACTGGTGTTATATCTTTAATTTGAGTTATTTGCAATCCAGCAGCCTGTAAGCCTCTTACAGCAGACTCTCTACCTGCGCCAGGGCCTTTCAAATTCACTTCTACTTCTTTCATTCCTAAACCTACAGCGGTCTTTCCGACTTCTTGTGCTGCCACAGTAGCTGCAAAGGCTGACGATTTTCTAGATCCGGAAAAATTTACTTTACCGGCTGAAGACCATGCAATCACTTTACCTGAAGGATCTGTGATAAGAACGATAGTATTATTGAAGGTTGCACTTACATGAGCTATACCGGCTGGAACGTGAAATGCACCTTTTCGCTTTTGTTTAAGCGGTTTTTTTGCTTGTTGCTGAGTTTGTTGCTGCTTAGCCAAAGTTAAGACTCCTTATATTATTTTTTCTTGTTGGCAACGGTTTTTCTGCGCCCTTTACGCGTTCTGGAATTGGTGCGTGTGCGTTGGCCGCGAACTGGAAGACCGACTCGATGTCTTAACCCTCTATATGAGTGGATATTGATCAATCGCTTAATGTTATTTTGAATTTGCCTTCTCAGATCACCTTCGACAACATATTCTGCTTGCAAGAGATTGTTAATCCTAGCGATATCATCTTGTGTTAATTGATGAGCTCTCATATCAGGATTAAGACCTAATTTCTCTATAATTTCATTAGATAAGCAACGACCGATACCATAGAGATAGGTCAAGCTTATTTCTAAACGTTTATTATCCGGTATATCTATACCGATAATTCTAGGCATTGATAACTCCTATTTAATGACTTAACTAATGTAACAAATATTTGCTTTTCTTGCAAATTAAATTTATCGGCCTTTAATATGGCCACGTTTCATAAATCCTTCATAACGCTTCATAAGCAAATGGGATTCAATTTGCTTCATGGTATCCAGTACGACTCCCACTAAAATCAGCAACGCGGTTCCACCGAAAAAGTAACTGATCGTTGGGGGCACACCTAAAAACCGTCCCACCATGTTTGGCAGAATAGCTATTAAGGCTAAAAATATGGCGCCCAAGAAGGTTACTCTGTTCATGGTGTTCTCTAAAAAGTCTTGTGTGGGCTTGCCTTGCCTTACACCAGGTATAAAAGCGCCGTTCTTCTTCATGTCAGAAGCAATTTGATCGGGGCGAAATTGCGTAGCCGTCCAGAAATAAGTAAAGGCGATGATCAGTAACACATAAAAGGTCAAATATAATGCGCTTCCGGGCGAGATCATAGCTGCCAAATCTCCAAGCCAATTGCCGGTTCCTAAAAACGTTGCAATGGTTGCAGGGAACATGAGCAGCGAGCTGGCAAATATCACTGGGATCACACCAGCATAATTAATTTTAAGAGGGATATAGGATGTTCCGCCTTGAACTTCTTTTCTCCCCACTACTCTACGGGCATACTGCAAGGGTATGCGGCGATGACCTTGAATGATCAATATCGTCGCTAAGGCCACTAAAACAAATAGACCCAACAAAACGATTATCGAGGCAAAATTCATTTGGCCTGGCTCTTGAGAATCTAAATTAAGCTGTTGGAATATGAGCCCTATTGCAGTGGGAAGCGAAGATAAAATGCCCACGGAAATAATCAAGCTCATGCCATTGCCAATACCCTTCTCTGTAATTTGCTCTCCCACCCACATTAATAGCAGCGTACCAGTTGTCATCGAGATGATCGTAATGGCATAAAATAACCAGTGGTAGCCAAAGAGCTGCACATCTAACAATTCGCTAGCGATGATGCCGGGGCGAGAATAGTTCATTTGTAAAGCATAGCGCGCAAATACAGCTGACTGAATAACGCAGAGTATCAGCGTTAAAAAACGAGTGTATTTATTCACCTTGCGGCGGCCTTGATCGGGATTTTCTCGAATTTCACGCTGAAGAGAGGGCCACAAGGCTACGAATAATTGCATAATGATAGAAGCAGAAATATATGGCACAACACCCAAGGCCACAATGGTCATCTGCGAAAAAGCTCCACCGGAAAAGATGTCGACCATTTGAAACAAGTTCTGTGCACCGCCGGTAGCATGTCTGAAAAAACTGACAGCGATCTCACCATTAATACCCGGTACAGGTATAAAGCAGCCTACCCGATAGGCTATCAATAAAGCTAAGGTAATGAGAATTTTCGACTTGAGTTCAGGAATTTGAAAAACCCTTTGTATCGCCTGGAGCATAATGTACCTTCTTGTTGAAAATCTATTGGGCTTTGATTAATTTATCGCTAGCTGACTAAGTGACCTTTCGCTAAGGACTAGTGAAAGGTCATAATGTGTTTCAAATATCAATAACTATTCCGACAGCTTTGCTTATCAGCAAATTACTCACCTATCAATTTAAATTCAATATTGGCTTGGCTTAATTTTACTCGAGCGCCTTCTGATACTTCATGAGCTTCAATAGTGACTTTTTTTGTCAATTCACCATTTCCGAGGACTTTTAAACCATAGCTGGGTCCGGATATAAAACCTCTATCCCTCAGAGTGTCTAAATTGACGATTTCATTGTCGTCATACATAGCATCGATTTGGCCCAAGTTAACGACATCTAGTTCTTTACGGAAATGAGCATTGTTGAAACCGCGTATGGGCAATTTCATGAACATTCTGAACTGACCGCCTTCATAGCCTAAACGTCTTTTATAGCCTGATCTAGATCCGGCTCCCTTTTCGCCACGACCGCAGGTTTTGCCTTTACCGGAACCTGGACCGCGACCTACGCGCTTAACTTGGCGCCGAATTTTGGATTCGTTGGTTAATGTTTCTAGTGTTTTCATTAGCAACCTCGTAGGCGTTTAATTTTACTCTTAGTTTGTAATTTTTCTAAAGCCTTAAAAATAGCTTTAATCTGGTTGATCGGATTACTTGCGCCAAGACTTTTCGCCATCACATTCTTGTATCCGGCCATTTCGAGAACAGCACGTATAGCAGAACCTGCAATCACACCTGCGCCTTCCGGGGCTGGTTTCAATAAAACTTTGGCACCGTCCCATTGCACCATGACTTCGTGTGGGATAGTTGTTCCTTCCATAGCATATGAAGTCATGTTCTTGCGGGCAGCTTCGCCGCCTTTACGGATAGCATCGGTCAATTCATTTGCTTTAGCAAATCCATAACCCACTCGTCCATTGTTGTCGCCCGCCAGGATTAAGGCAGAAAAACTAAACTTGCGACCGCCTTTCACTACTTTAGAGCAACGGTTAATGTGCAAGACTTTTTCTGTGATTTCGCTGGCGCTTTTTTCTTTTTTATCACCTTGTTTAGCCATGAATAATCCTATAAGCTTGTTTAAAATTGCAGGCCCGCATTGCGAGCAGCATCGGCGAGCTCAGCAAGAATGCCATGATATTTAAAAGGACCACGATCAAAGACAATCTCTTTGATATTCTTTTCTTTTGCAATTTCAGCAATGCGCTCGCCTAATTTTTTTGCGGAAGATTTATTTTTCTTGCTGTATTCGGTGCCTTTGAATTCAGTGGAATTCGTTGAGATAGATCCCAAGGTAATTCCTTTTTCATCATCGATGATCTGCACTTGAATGTGTTTATTGGACTTAACCACGCACATACGAGGCTTATCTCCATTTCCTCGCAAATGCTTGCGAACACGTACAGCCCTTTTTACGCGGTTTTGATGATTTTTTATGATTGTCTTTCTCATATAATCCTTAACTATATACTAGCTTATTTTTTCGCAGCGGCTTTGCCTGCCTTCTTGCGCACGTATTCGTCTTTATAACGTATTCCCTTACCTTGATAGGGTTCGGGTGGTTTCTCTGCTCGGATAACAGCGGCAAAATGTCCCACCTTGCCTTTATCTACACCTGAAATTTGGATGGCAGTATTCTTATCTACTTTTACTTGTATGCCTTCAGGTATGGATAGCTTTGTCGGATGAGATCTTCCTAATTGCAAATCGACATGATGGCCTTGTACTGAAGCTCTGTAACCAACTCCAACCATCTCTAGATCTTTTGAAAAGCCTTTAGTAACGCCTTCAACCATATTAGCTATAAGCGTACGGTACAAGCCGTGATATTTACCGTCTTGTTCACAGCCTGGCGCTAGTTCAACAATAAGCGTCTCCTGCTCTTGGCGCACATGAATAGATGGTATCAGCTTTTGGTGTAATGTTCCCTTAGGTCCCTTTACAGTAATCTCATTAGGGTTAATTTTCACTTCAACACCCTTTGGGACGGGAATGGGAAGTTTTCCTTTACGTGACATTTTATAAACTCCTTAATAGAGGCAACACTAGGGTTTTCCTCATTCAATTACCAAACCAAACATAATAATTCGCCACCGATCCCTTTTTTATGGGCATCGTAGCCTGACATGACTCCTTGAGATGTAGATAGAATAGATATGCCTAATCCACCGTAAAATGTAGGAATGTCATGATAACTAACAAAGCGGCGCAAACCAGGTTTAGAAACACGTGTTAAACCTTGAATAACAGGCAATCTGCCTTCAGTATACTTCAAAAATACCCTAATAGTTCCGCGATTTTTATTATCTTGTTTGACAAGATAATTTTCGATGAACCCTAGGTTCTTTAATATTTCTGCGACACTTTGCTTCAATTTACTCCAACGGATATCTACATAGCGGTGCCGAGCACAAGTTGCATTTCGAATCCTTGTCAGAAAATCGGCTATTGGATCGCTAAAAGCCATATTCAATCTCCTCTTCTTAAGCTGCTACCGAGATCGGTAAATTTTTAAATGGAAGCCCCAGCAATCTTAACAACTCAACACATTCATCATCGGTTTTAGCGCTAGTAACGAATGTAATGTTCATTCCTTGGGTTCTTTTGACTTCATCTAGGTTTATTTCAGGAAAGACTTGTTGATCGTCGATTCCTAGAGTATAATTGCCTTGTCCGTCGCACTTAGTGGGAAAACCACGGAAGTCTCTAATACGCGGGCATACTATATTAAAAAAGCGATCTATGAAATCCCACATCCTGACTCCACGCAAGGTGACTTTAACACCGATAGGTTGGCCCTCACGGAGTTTAAAATTGGATATAGCTTTTTTAGCTTTAGTAATAATTGGCTTTTGCCCAGCCAACATTGTAAGTTCTTTTACGCAATCTTGTATAGAGTTTTTATCTTTGGAAGCTTCAGCAATACCCATATTGATCACTACTTTATCAAGTGTAGGAATCAACATTGGATTTTGATATCCAAATTTTTTTAATAACTCAGCTTTGATTGTCTCATTATATCGTTTTTTTAATCTAGACATTGCCCAGTCTCTCACTTTTTAATTGTTCTATAAAGAACATCTTCACCATCTATTTTATAATAAAACGAGCGATTACCTTGTTCGTCAACGCGCACTTTGAGTTTGACAGGTTTGCTGTCCTCTGTACAAACACGCAAGTTGGAAATATGTACAGGTCTTTCAATTTTAACGATCGAACCTTTGCCTTGCTGACGAGTCGGCTTCATATGTCTCGTTCTGATATTGACGCCTTGTACAATGGCTTTATCGCCTAAAATACGCAGTATAGTCCCCGTATTGCCCCTATCGTTACCGGATAGAACGATGACTTTATCGCCTTTTTTAAATTTTTTGCTTTCGCGTTTAGCGGCATTTTGCTTGTTGGTCATAATATTTTCCTCTCTAAATTAAATCACTTCAGGCGCTAAGGAAGCGATTTTCAAAAAGTCGCGATCGCGAACTTCTCTAGCAACAGGTCCAAAAATACGTGTGCCTCTAGGATTGTTTTTGTCATCAATAAGCACACAACTATTTGTGTCAAAACGGAGTTTCGTACCATCGCTTCGTTTGATGTAACGTTTGGAACGCACAATAACAGCTTTAACCACATCGCCTTTTTTTACATCGCCTTCCGGATCAGCCTCTTGTACTGAACAAACAATAACATCACCCACATGGGCATATCGACGGCGTGTTCCACCTCTGACTTTAATACATTTGACCCGCTTGGCTCCGGAATTATCAGCCACATTGAGCTGGGTTTCTTGTTGAATCATATTTATTGACTCCGATTTCTTTTAACTATGCTAATGCAATGTCATTATGCAATGACAAGCCAGCGTTTAAGTTTGGATAATGGCCTTGTTTCTTTTATAGTCACTTCATCGCCAATTTGCTTAGGCTCACCTTCATAGTGGGCGTAATATTTCTTTGCACGAGTAATGACTTTTCCGTATTTAGGATGCCTTAAGGTCCGCTCTACTTTAACCACGAGCGTTTTTTGCATTTTATTGGAAACGACTATGCCTTTTTTAACTTTACGGTTTCCTCTGCTTGAGTCTTCCATGTTTCCCCTACGCTAAATCTTGTTGTGCCGTTGCTTGCTTTTCAGTGAGAACTGTCAGCATACGTGCAATATCTCTTTTAATCTGCTTGATTAGATGAGGCTTTTCGAGCTTTTTGCTTAGTTTATATTGATTAACTAAGTGAAATAGCTCTTTTTGCTTTTCATTTTGAAGAGCGACTAGCTCTTGTGCAGACATATCTCTAAAATCTTTTGCTTTGCTCATTATTTACCTCAAACTTGTTCCACGCGTTCAACGAAGCGAGTTTTGAGCCCCAGTTTAGCAGCAGCGCGTCTTAATGCACTTTGAGCCATATCTTTGGGTACGTTAGCCACTTCAAACAAAACTCTTCCGGGCCTTACAACAGCCACCCAGTGATCCACGGCACCTTTACCTTTACCCATACGAACTTCCGCAGGTTTTTTTGTCACGGGCTTATCTGGGAATATACGAATCCACACCTTACCGCGTCGTTGAAAGAATCTATTGATAGCTACACGACAGGCTTCAATTTGCTGGTTAGTGATTCGGCCACGTTCAAGGACTTGGATGCCGAATTCGCCAAAATGAACGAAATTACCGCCTTTGCTAATACCGGCATGTTGACCTTTTTGGGTCTTTCTAAATTTAGTACGTTTAGGCATGAGAGCCATAATTATGCTCCTCCCTTAGTCACTTGAGTTGTTTCACCTCGGTAAATCCACACCTTAACGCCTATGCTTCCGTATGTAGTTTCAGCTCTACCATGTGCATAATCGATATCCGCTCTTAATGTATGCAAAGGTGTGCTACCTTCTTTATACCATTCAGTTCTAGCAATTTCAGCACCGCCCAATCGACCGGAAACTTGCACTTTGATACCCAAAGCACCCGCATCGCGAGAGGATTGCATAGCTTTTTTCATTGCACGTCTAAAAGGAATGCGTCTTTCCAGTTGTTTTGCGATGGCATCTGCTACCACTTTAGCATCTAGATCAGGACGTTTGATTTCTTCAACTTCGACCCAAACTTCTTTACCAGTAAGCTTGGAGAGCTCTGCCTTCAGAACATCAATTTCAGCACCTTTCTTACCAATCACTAATCCTGGACGGGCAGTAGAAATGGTGACTTCAACTTTGTCGCTCATTCTGCGTATTTTAATTTGGGAGGTCCCTAAGCAGATAGGCTTTTTTAATAAATGTGCGCGAATGATTTGGTCTTCAACTAGCAAGGATCCGAATTCTTGCTTATTGGCATACCATTTTGAACGCCAATCGCGATTACGGATTAAGCGCAAGCCGACTGGATTTGCTTTTTGTCCCATTGTAGTGCTCCTTATGCTGAACCTACAACCACAGTGAAGTGGCTGGTTCTTTTTAAAATAGGATGACGTCCACCTTTATTCTTAGGTTTTGCGCGCTTTAATCGTGGACCTTCATCTACACGTACTTCAGTAACTTTTAATTCATCACGTTTCATGTCATAATTGTTTTCTGCGTTTGCAACTGCGCTGTCCAACGTCTTTTTGAGAAGACGCCCACCTTTTAAATTGCAATTTAAAAGCTGCAAACTTGCTTGTGAAACTGACAAGCCACGGATCAGATCCGCTGCCAAACGGGCTTTACGCGGGCTGATGCGTACATATCTTGTTTTTGCTGTAGCATTATTCATTGCTTAACCTTTACTTCTTAATGGGGTGTCCTTTAAACAATCTTGTAGGGGAAAACTCGCCTAAACGGTGCCCCACCATATTTTCAGATACAAATACCGATAAAAACTTTCGTCCGTTATGGACTTCAAATGTATGTCCAATCATTTCAGGAATGATCATCGATCGACGAGACCATGTTTTTATGGGTTTTTTAGTACCCTTGGTATTTTGATCTTTAACTTTTTTATCCAAATGATGATCAACAAAAGGACCTTTTTTAAGAGATCTTCCCATAGTTTATTTCTTCCTTCGGTCTTTAACAATAAATTTAGTAGATTTCTTCAGCGAGCGAGTACGTAATCCACGTGTACAAACAGCCCATGGTGTTTGTGGGATGTTACCTTTGTGTTTACCTTCACCACCACCGTGCGGGTGATCGACCGGGTTCATAGCTGTACCGCGAACTGTGGGTCTGACCCCTTTCCAACGCATACGACCAGCTTTACCTTCAACTCGCAAATTGTGTTCGGGATTAGAAACAACACCGAAGGTCGCTTTGCAGTTTTCGTTGATTTGACGCACTTCACCTGATGGCATTCTAATGGTTGCATAACCGCCGCTGCGCGCCATCAATTGAGCAGACAGTCCAGCTGAGCGTACTAATTTAGCTCCTTTGCCAGGGATCATCTCAATGTTATGCACTACAGAACCGAGCGGCATGAACTTTAACTTCATGCAAGAGCCGACGCTGAATGGGGGCTCATCACTAGTATGAACTGAATCGCCTACTTTTAAATTTTGTGGAGCGAGGATGTAACGCTTTTCACCATCTGCGTAGTTAAGCAAAGCAATATAAGCAGATCGGTTTGGATCGTATTCGATAGATGCTACGCGTGCTGGTATGTTTTCTTTATCGCGTTTGAAATCAACGATACGATATTTTTGTTTATGTCCTCCACCCTTGTGACGGCATGTGATGTGTCCATTGTTATTTCGCCCACATGTGCGCGTTTTGGGTAGAAGCAAGGATTTAGTAGGTTTTACAACTTGTCTTTTCCCTTCGATGCGAGTGAGAGTCTCATGCATGGGAAGGATCAACTGACGAGTACCTGGTGTAATCGGACGGTATTTTTTCAACATTTTACAACTTCCTTATCTTATACATCATCAAGCTCATCGCCCTTTTCGAAAGTCACAATGGCTTTTTTGAAGGCAGAGGTTTTTCCTAATCGGCCGCGGACACGTCTGGGCTTGGATTTAACATTCAGTGTATTTACGGAAACAACTTTTACGCGCTTTTCTTTATAGATTTCTTCGAGCGCTAGAGCTATTTCTTTTTTATTGGCATTACGGTCGACGATAAATACATATTTAGGTAATTCAAACCTGGCGACAGAGGGGTTGCTTGTCGCGTCTTTGAGTTGTTCTAATACTGTCGCTTTTTCAGTGACATGCCGATGTTTTATAACTTGGTATGGATTTTTATTGGCCATTGCTGTCTTTCCTTATATTAACATAACCATTGGCTGAGTTCTTCTAATGCAGCTTCCGTGATCACGATATCATGGGCTAACAAAACATCGTACCCCGATATATTAGTTGCTAAGGAGAAGTTCATTTTAGGGATGTTGCGCAAACTTTTTACGAAGTTCTCATGCTGTGATGTTTGGACATTAAATCTAGCTGTATGCTCGCCGACTTGTATTTCAGCAAAACTGCTTTCGCCTAAAAATAGGACAGACTTTCCAAATTCACCTGATTTAAGGAAATTGGCTATCGTTTTTGTATGAGGAGCGTCGAGTTCAGTTGAATCGAGGATGTGTAGTTTGTTTTCTCGTATTTTTTCACCGATCAGGCAGCGGATAGCTGCTTTACGTTCTTTTTTATTAATACGGACATGTTGGTCAAACTTGGGTTTTGGCGTAAACACACGACCACCGCCCTTGTATTGGGGTGCTGCGAGAGAACCCTGTCTGGAACGTCCTCCTCCTTTTTGAGGATGAGGTTTTTTGGTGCTATGACTAACTTCAGAGCGGCCTTTTGTATTTGCTGACCATTGGCGTGCATTTGCTCTTAGCGCGACGATATAGTCTTTAATCATTTGTCCGTTAGCTTCAGCTTCAGCAAGAGCCGAATTAACTTGCACTTGTCCGAGTTTTTTACCTTCAATATTATACTTAGTTATATTAGCCACAACTCTACTCCTAGAAACTATTTATGACTTGTTTTGGCTGTTCTTTTTTTTACAGCAGCCGATAATGTAACTAAACCATTTTTGGGGCCAGGAACTGCGCCTTCCAAAATAATCAGATTATCTTCTTTATCGATCATGACAATTTTTAGATTCTGCACTGTCACATTATCGTAACCCATGTGGCTAGCACGAGGGCTGTTTGGCAAGCTGCGGCCGGGAGTCGATCTCATACCGGTAGAACCAGCATGACGGTGGAAGCCTGAACCGTGAGAGGCAGGACCGCCAGAAAAGTTATGAAGTTTCATAACGCCCTGGTACCCTTTACCTATTGATCTTGCACTTGCATCGACATACACTACACCCTCAAATACATCGACGTTGATCTCTTGTCCTACTGTATATTCGGAAACATTATCAACGCGAGATTCAAGAAGGTAACGTCTGGGTTCGATTGAATTTTTCTTGAAGTGGCCAAACAAAGGTTTGCCAGCTCTTTTTTCAACCGTGCGAGGATCTTTTGTCTTAATCTTTTCAAATCCCAGCTGGATAGCGTTATAGCCATCGTTTTCATCAGTTTTAATTTGCGCTACAACATGAGGTTCCGTTTCAATTACAGTGCAAACTTTTACATTGCCTTGGTCATCGAAAAGCTGGATCATCCCACGTTTTTTGCCCATAAATTTAAGCGACATAGTCTATTCCTTAAATATTCTGAATATAAATTTTTTAACTGCATTGCTGTCAGAAGTGCTATCCTATTTGAGGAGTGACAGGTTACATAAGCTTTATGTTCCTATCAGGCTCAAAGAGGGACTTGACCCTAAAAGATAATCTTTTAGATTGCTTAAAGTATACAATATAGCTGATTGTATTTTTTTTCACAACTCTTTTTATCTTTTTTTATCTTTATTTCAAATGCTTAACGCAAATTTCGCGAAAGCGCTTGGCTATTTTGTCGATCAAAGCATGTGTTTGCGTAGTTACATTTCCCTCCAAATGCATCTCCAGATAGCCCCTCATACCATTTTCAAGACAATTTGCAGAAAGATTCTGGATGCATAGTTGGGTGATATATTTTTCCGCTAACTTTTTGCTTGGCCTTTGGATTTCCTGTGGATTTAATTGAAATACATAAAATTTTGCCGAAAGCACTTGGACTAAATCCGGGTTCCATTGGCTAATTTCGTCATGAAGCGACTTCTTCATAGTGATCGCAATGTTATCTTGTTGTTTTTGTTCATCATTTGCAAACACCTTTAATTTTGCTGTACAGGAAGAAAAGTGGTGTAACAACAGAAATTCCCCTTTTTTAACCTGCATGATAGGTGCTATCAATGTTATTATAGCCTCCACAATTAGCGCCTTTTGTTTATTAACCGGCATGCTTGTCATTTCCGCATATATATGGCTTGTATAAGGTCCTGAATATTTTTCAGTGGGATGGGTCATACATAGAGCTCCTGTTTTTTTTCTAAGTGCCTTTACGCCCGTGGATGGGCTTGGTCGTAGACTTTTTTCTTTAATTTACTAGACACTTGTGTATAGATGGTGGTTGTGGCTAAAGAAGTATGCCCAAGTAAGACTTGGATAGTCTTCAAATCCATGCCATTTTCCAACCAATGCGTAGCTATGGTGTGGCGGATTGTATGTGGAGTGATTTTTTGCGCCAGACCGCTTGCCTTAAGATACTTATCAAAATTGCGGTCTATGGACCTCGTAGTTAAACGCGTGCCCAGGCAATTTAAAAATATTGCCTCGCGATCAGCTTCGGGATCATGCTCATCTGTTTTCATATGCCTTTCAGGATGATTTAAATAGTCATGGATCCATTGGGAGGCATTTCTGGTGATCGGAACGATGCGCTCTTTGCGTCCTTTGCCTTTTAGTTTTAGCAGATAATTTACTGGGTCAAAATCGCTTCGGTTCAGTGAGGCCAGTTCACTTACTCGCAGGCCTGAGCTATAGAACAGCTCCATTATAGTGCGATCCCTAAATCCCAGGTAATTACCAGTATCGGGCTGGTCGAAGAGCATCATGACTTGTTCATAGGAAAGAGATACGGGAATTTTTTTATCTATTTTTGGAGTTTCAATGTCTTCGATGGGATTGACATCAAGAAGTTTATTGAAGCAAACGTAGCGGAAAAAGCTGCGCAGCGATGACAGTCTACGCACAATCGTTTTTTTATTCTGGCGCTGCTCCATTTGGTCTGCCAAGAATCCCCTGATATCTTTTTTTTGGATATCTTTTAAGGGAATGTCCCTGTTGATTTCTGCACATCTAACTGCGAAGAAGCGGTCGTAGTGAATTTTCTGAAGGGGTTCTTTTGCGCTAGCGGCTGCATTCCTTTGACTTTCTAGGTACATTTTAAATGCATTCAGATCTATGGCATAATTCCTGATGGTATGTTCGGAAGCATTCTTGACAGCTCGTAGATTTTCTAAAAACCGGTAACAGGCCTGGATGAACATGAATCTTGACCTCAGCTAACCTCAGCGTTCAAAGGGTATCACTTTTAAGTCCTCAGCCATAACCGTATTGGAAAAAACCGATTTAGCTTCGGCTTCCATGTCGCGTAAATTTTGGTAGCGTGCCGAGAAATGTGTCAGGATAAGTTTTTGAACCCCGGCATTTTTAGCAAGCGTTGCCGCCTGTTTAGCCGTCAAGTGGTAATGCTCATAGGCCAAGTCCTTGTGCTCATCCATATAGGTGCTTTCGCAGATTAAAATTTTGGCATTACGTGAGATATCCAGCGCCGACTGACAATTTCTAGTGTCAATCACTACAGCTACGCTATCCCCTTTGCGTACCCAGCTCACGTCCTCCAGTAATACCTCTCTATCATCCACGAAAAGGCTCCCCTTTTCCTTCAGTTCTTTGACTTTTAATCCTTTGATATGAAAGGCATCCAATTTATCTTGATCGAATTTGAGGGTGTCGGGCTCCGTGATCCTCCAGCCAATATTGTCGACTCCGTGTTGTAAAAACGCAGCCTCTATCTTGAAGTTCCCATCATCGTGCACCACGCCGGCTTGCGTCACTGGATGTTCTATCACCTGGATCGTTTCATGATAAATTGTCCCATAGCGCAAACGGTCAAAATACTTTTTTCCGCTGGCTGGGTAATAGCAATGGATGGGATGCGTGACTTTATCCAAGTTAAGCCGCATGAGCATGGAACCTAAACCGAGGCAATGGTCCCCGTGGAAATGAGAAATAAAAATCCGATTGACCACAGGTGGGGCTACATTAGCAAAAATAAATTGACGCTGAGTGCCTTCACCCGGATCGAATAAAAAACCCTCTTCATTCCAACGGAGAAGGTAGGCCCCGTGATTTCGAAAACGGGTGGGTTGCTGGCTTGAACAGCCTAAAATGATTATATCGCGAACAGTCATGGTATCTTTTTTAACTGAGATTATACCTGGAATTAAAGCAAAACTAAAGAAAAAAAACTTATTTTACAAATCTCGAGGAACGATTACTATAGCGTCAGATATCTTTTCCACCCATTTGTTTTTCTCTCTGATAGGTCCGCAAGGTCGATTTATCACACGTCCAGAAAGTACTAATGTAGAAGAGCCGCCCCCGTCCAAATTTACGGCATCCACACACCCGAGGTTGCGCATCAGTTGCGCCAACTTAGGGATCGTCATGCCCCCAAAAAAGCCTAAAAAACGGCCATCCACAACAACCAATTTCCACTTCCCGGTATCAGTGATACCCACTGCAGTCCTAGGATGTTTGTTGATGATGAAAGTCTGCAGGGCTTGCTCCGGAGAAAAGTCCTCTATCACCTTTGCATCTTTGACTAACAAAGGAACTCCGCCTACAATATATTGGAGATCTTTCCATGCTTCAGCTAAGTGGCCCTCGGCACTCTCAAGCTCATGGGTCGCTTCATTTTTTGTTCGTATGCGGTCCATCAAGACATGGGTGCCCATATCGGACCAACCTATCGCTCCGCGGAGTTTGTGTGCGTTCCCATACCAGCTTTGGTCGATTTTCAACACACCTGCTGGATCGCCATTGGCTTTCCAGAAGCCTCCATTGATCGCAGCGGAGGCTTGTTGTTTCTGTGCTATCGCAGCTACCGTTTCTCTGGCTACGCCATCTTTGTCCGCAGCGCGCACCGGATAGATATGATATTCTTTGGGATCGACAGTGATGACATGAATAGACGAGAACCATCCGTTCGGTAATTTAGTGTAGGATAACGAAAAAATTTTCCCTGTGGAAAAAGTAAGGGCCAGGGTTGTAAGCCAAAGAGAGAGGATATAATGATTGCGAAATTTACGAAAATCATCTATTTTAATTTGCGTCATAGAGCGGTACTTGTGTAAATGCATTGTTTTCAAATCATTTCAGTCTACACTCACTATGACTTTTTATGGAAATAAAATTTGATGTCAGATAAGCCTGCATAATGAACAAAATTAAGTATATTTAAGGAGTAAATATTTATGACCCCCCCTATTGGT
>CAYMKI010000010.1:21167-36830 GCA_964390695.1 uncultured bacterium | reverse complement strand
CCTACTACATAGGCAACGTGAAAATTACCGGCGAGCAGATCGATAAAGAAGTCATGGCTGAAGCTTGCTGTAAAATACGCCGAAGTGTTTATCCGGTTCTATCTCAGGGTGATCGCATAGAGATAGTCAAGAAAGGTAGTTGGTTTTAGAGGCTTCAGTTTTTAGGCGTAGGGGTAGTCACGAATCCACCGATTTTGCCTTGTTTGACCAAGGTCTGGGGATCTATATTGCCGAAGATCTTGATGAGCAAAGCCACCAGGCCGGTCCATCCGGTTTGGTGGCTGGCGCCTATACCCGCGCCATTATCTCCATGAAAATATTCATAAAAAAGCAGGTAGTCCTTCCAATGAGGGTCCTTTTGAAACGTAGTATCTCCACCGAATACCGGACGGTGTCCGCGAGCATCCGGTGTGAAAATACCGATGAGACGCTGTGCGATGTCCTGTGCCACTTCAAAGAGGTTCATAAATTTTCCTGAGCCGGTAGGACATTCTATTTTGAAGTCGTCTCCGTAGTAAAGATAATAGTGCAGAAGCGCCCGGATGATTAAGATATTTACAGGCATCCAAATAGGCCCTCTCCAGTTGGAATTGCCGCCGAACATGCCGCTATCGGATTCTGCCGGCAAGTAATTGACTTTGTATTCTTGTCCTCCGACATTTAACACATAAGGGTGTTCTTGATGGTACTTGGAGAGGGAGCGGATGCCATAGGGGCTTAAAAACTCATTCTCATCCAGCATTTTAGTCAGGATTTTTTGCAGTTTGTCTTGGTTGACCAAAGAAGCTATGCCGCGTTCGTTTTTTCCTAGATGACCTGGACCGGTCAGGTGTATGCTTTTGAACAGCTCGGGCCGACGTTTTATTCTTTCAAAAAACTTTTCTGTAATCATAGGGGTTTTTTCCCGTTCGGCTTTTTCTATGATCGTTGTGGCACAGAGTGGAAGCAGTCCGACGATAGAACGGACTTTTAGCCTATGAGCCGATCCATCCGGCAGGCGTAGAAGATCGTAGTAGAAGCCGTCATCTTCATCCCACATGCCTTCTTTACCTTCGCGGTTAATGGCCGAAGCAATCCACAGAAAATGTTCGGCAAACTTTAGGGCAAGGTCTTCGTAAGTGGGATCTTGCGAAGCTAACATAATGCTGATTTCAAACATGTTTTGACAATACAGAGACATCCAAGCTGTGCCATCAGCTTGTTCTAGGTAGCCTCCTGTGGGAAGGGGTTTACTGCGGTCGAAGACACCGATATTATCCAATCCTAGGAAGCCGCCTTCGAAGACATTTTTGCCGAATCTATCTTTGCGGTTGACCCACCAGGTGAAGTTGAGCATCAGCTTTCGGAAGGATTGCCTAAGGAAATCTATGTCTACATGGCCGGACATTGTTTCTTCGAAACGCGCCAGAAAGAGCGTAGCCCAGGCATGCACCGGAGGGTTGACATCGCTGAAATTCCATTCATAGGCGGGTATTTGGCCGCTGGGGTGCAAGTACACCTCATGCAGCATCAGATCGAGTTGCTGCTTGGCAAAATCCACATCTACCAAGGCTAGAGTAATAGCGTGAAAGGCCAGATCCCACGCTGCATACCAGGGATACTCCCATTTGTCGGGCATGGAAATGATATGGTCGTTGATCATGTGAAACCATTCGATATTGCGCACATGGCGTTGAGAAGAGGCGTATGGATTGACTTTGTGCTCTTCCAGCCATTTATCTAAATCGAAAAAGTAGTATTGTTTGCTCCAGAGCATGCCCGCGATGGCTTGACGCATAATGTTAGCCGATTCTTTGCTGGCAGAGTGAGGGGTAATAGTGCGGTAAAATTCATCGGCATCTTTGATTCTATTTCTAATAATATCATCATAGCCTTGGTCGAAGGGTTTTAAAGTAGTATTTGGAGGAGTAGAGGTAAGGCGCAAGCGTAAGTGGGCTGTTTTTCCGGCGTCAATACGTAGAATATAATGTAAACAGGCCTTTGATCCCCTTTTTTCGGGATTTACGGCATCTTTTTTGGCATGAATGACATAGTTGTGAAAACCATCTTTTACATAGGGGCTGGAGTTTGGTTTGTTGAATAATGTTTGATTGTTGGTTTCATTTTCAGTAAATAGGCAGCGTGTGGGGGAGTCGGCATACAGGTAGTATTTTCCCATTTCAGTATGGTTGGCGCATAAGGCGCTGTGTTCGGAAATAGAGACTTCGGTGATTTCAGGTTTGCATTCTGATTTCCACCAGGCCCATGTATTGCGGAACCACAGAGTGGGCAGAACATGCAGTACGGCCTCATGGTCTCCTCTATTGGCAATCGAAAGTGATATGAGCATGTCTTCCGGAGAGTTTTTAGCATACTCTATGAAGATGTCGAAGTAGCGGTTATCTTCAAAAATTCCGGTATCTAGAAGCTCGTATTCAAAGTCATTGCGGGTTCTGTTTTTGTTTTTTTGAATCAGTTTTTCATAGGGATAGGCGTTTTGAGGGTATTTATACAGGTATTTCATGTAAGAATGCGTGGGTGTGCTGTCGAGGTAATAGTAGTATTCTTTTACGTCTTCGCCGTGGTTGCCTTCCCGATTGTCTAGACCAAACATGCGTTCTTTTAGGATGGAATCTTGCTGATTCCAAAAGGCAAAGGCTAAGCACAGCCGCTGTTTATCATCACTGATGCCGCCGATCCCATCTTCACCCCAATGGTAGGCGCGAGATCTTGCTTGGTCATGGGTAAAATATGCCCAAGCGTCTCCATCATTGCTATAGTCTTCGCGCACAGTGCCCCACTGTCTTTCACTTAGATAAGGACCCCATTTCTTCCAGGGAATTTTCTTTTCCGTTGTTTCTTTAAGCCGCAGATTTTCTTCCGTCATGGCGATTACCTATGCTTGGGTGGGATTAAATTTATTCTGCAAATCTATCAAGGCTTGCTGGCTGACTTTAATAAAGCCTTCTTGAGGTCGGTCGAGGTCGGCGATCAGTAGAATCACCGAGGTAAAAGTCAGTATGATCAGCATGGTAATTGCTCTAAAGCGTGTATGCGAAAGGCCGAATTGGTAGCCTAGTGAAATGATGGCTAGCAATAAGACAAAGTACAGTGAGCCCCAGATGATAAAGGGAATTCTGATGTACAAGCCTACATTGAGGCGTTTTGAATGCAGGTCGATGACGTTATTGAGAGATTGGATAAATAAGCCAGCCACAACTGAGTCTGGGTGTTTTTTTGCTAGGATTGTTGCTTCCGACCAAAGTTGATCTTGAAGTTCCTGGCTATGCTGTAGCCCTTGGGCTAGCTGGCCGGGCTTAAGCGCATCCAGCCGATTCGAAACATATTCTTTCAACAGATTCTGAATGCGGGTGGAGTAGGGATCCTCCAGGTAAGCTGCACGCAGATAGGTGGTTTCGATGGCGTTGGCTTCTTCTAAGACGAGAGCTCTTCGCTCTTCAAATTTAGCCGCCGCGATCCCGAAGGTGAAGGCTAAGAGAAAAGCAAGCAGACCCAAGGTAGCTGCTACAATGGATCCAATAGGGGATCTATCTTCCTGTTCGGAGAGTTGGCGATGTTTCTGGCCGAGGAGGACCCCCCCTTCAAATACCAAGAAAGTCACCGCAAAGGTTGCGATGAACAATTCCCAAAGAGGGATATCGGTGAAAAAATTGGGTTTCATACATTCCCCATTTGTGTAAGATATCTTTATATGAGACTATCAAAGCAAAATGCATAGATGGTGTAAATAAAAATATACAAAATTGAGGAGAGATATCTTATCGCAAGTGTGACAGGTCAAGAAGAGAGTGATAGTGGCGGGCTCCATTTTTCACGAAGGTGGGAATTTCCGGATAAGGAATTTGGCTGATGAGCACTGGTTCTGCTGAAGTGCCCATGAGAGCGGATAATCCTCTAGGAGTATCTTCGAAGCCTATAATTTTATCCCCGGCTTTGGCGAAGCGCTCGATGGCTACACGGTAGCATTCCGGATTGGGTTTAGGGTGTTTGTAATTCTCCCTAGTAATCCAATGAGATATGGTATTGAGGATAGGGTTTTGCTTGCGGATTTCTTGAATGAGTATTTCTGGAGAATGCGTCACAACACAGCATGGAATTTGGGCTTTATCGAGTGCAGAGAGTAAAATTTCGGCCCCTGGCATCAAATGTACGGCACCTTCCTGGATGAGATCGAGTACAGCTTGCCTTTTATGTGCATAAAGCATATCCCATGAGGGTTCTTTTTGTTTGAGGCCGGGCATTTCCTTGAATAGCTGTTTTTGGACGGCATCGGACTTGTAATGAGCTAGTTTGCAGTATTTTTGGAAGGTCCAGTTGAGATCATAGCCGTAGAGCTGGCACATTCTCTTATAGGCTGCGAAGTGGATTTCTTCGGTATTTACCAGCAAACCATCGAAATCAAATAGAAAGAGTTGATAGTTGTGAATCCAATTCATATGATGGTACTTTAAATGCGCATTAATAGTTAAATTATATCAAAACAGGTTTTTGAAGAATAATGAAAAAAACAAATAATCCGCTGAGTGGGTGGATCCAGGCAATGGCATGTAATAATTCTCCACGTAATGAGTTTTTGTGCTCGTCGCCTTCCAGATATGTTTTGGGTGTGCTTTGTCTAATGGCGGTAATTTTTTGCGGAGGGTGTTCAACGGAGTCTACATCCGATAGTAAAAGACCGCAAAAAGCCGCCGTGGGCGAATACATATATCGTCTGCATCATGAAAAATTATTCACCCCCCCCTTGCCTGAAATGAATCAACGTGAGACGTATCCCTGGGAAAAGCAATCCATAGGCCATCTGCCCAAGATCACCAAAGAGTATTTTCGCTGCAAAGGCAGTGCTTTAAACCCCATCCGTACTGTAGTAAAAAAAGGTGAAGCGGTTCATTATAATGACTGCGGGGGTTGTGAAAAGCATAGTCTGCCCTTAAGGGATAACAAAGAGTTTATCTATCCTATACTGGTCGATTTGCTGAATTATGTGCAAAAAAAGACTGGCAGGCGAGTGGTGATAACCAGCGGGCATCGCTGCCCTGATCATAATGCCTACATAAACCCAGAACATATCCAGGTCAGCTCCAAGCATCTGATGGGAGCTGAGGTTGCCTTTTATGTACAAGGCATGGAGGAACAGCCTGAAAAAATTGTAAAGGTCTTGCAACAGTATTATCAAGAGACTCCAAAATATCATAAGGAGAATGAATACGTCGAATTCAAACGCTATGAAAAAGAGGATACGGATGTATTTACGAAACCCTGGTTCAACAAGGAAATATTTATAAAATTATATGCCCGCAAAGAGGGGCGCAATTTCGACAATCGGCATCCATATCCCTATCTCAGTTTGCAGGTGCGCTATGATTGGGACCTTAAAGAAAAAGTCGTCTTTACCTGGCCGAAAGGATACAATAACTTTTATCGCAAATGAGAGGATTTCAAGATCAGGTTTTCCAAGGCATCGACCCATGCCGGATGGTCGTTCAATCCGGGAACCAGGTCAAGAGTTTTACCTCCATGCAGCTTGAATTCATGGGCATATTCTATGCCTATTTCATACAGGGTTTCAAGGCAATCGCACACAAAAGAAGGGCAGAAGACCAAGATTTTGTGCTTGCCTGTTTGAGCTAGGTGTTTAATGGTTTCATTGGTAAACGGTTCTAGCCAAGGTTCTTTGCCTAAGCGCGATTGGAAGGCGACAGAGTAATTATCTGGAGAGAGGTCTAAGCTGGCGGCGATTTCACGCGCCGTGGCATAGCATTGGGCAGAATAGCAGCTGTGATTTTGTGCATTCAGTTGTCGGCAGCAAGCATTCTGCGCTTGTAGGCAGCAGCCTTGCTTGTCGTTTTTTTTGATCTGCCTTTGAGGTAGGCCGTGAAAACTAAATAAGATATGGTCGTAGGTGTGAGGGGCAAAAGACTTGCCTAAGCTAGCAAAAGCTTTGATCAGTCCCGGATCTGTCGCGTAGCTGTTGATGAAGGTGATTTTTGGCAGGTGCATATGGTGTTTGAGTTCTTCCATGACCTTTTGGTGGACCGATCCCGTCGTGGCAGAAGCGTAGTGGGGAAATAAAGGCAGAATGATGATCTCTTCCAGGTGATATCTGGAGAGCGAGGCTAGGGCAGAGCGAATGCTGGGATTTTGATAGCGCATGCCCAATTCCACGTGGTAGCTTGGGCCTAATTTATGCTGGAGGAGAGTTTGAAGTTTTCGTCCATAAAGCATTAAGGGAGATCCCTCATCGGTCCAGATGCTTTTATAGGATGCTGCGGATTGTCTGTATCTTTTGGGTACAATAAGCGTTCTGACCAGCAGCTGCCTTTTCCACCAGGGCAGGTCGATGACCCGGCCGTCAGTCAAAAATTCTATGAGGTAGCGATGCACGTCTTTAGGATGGGGAGAGTCGGGCGTGCCTAAATTGACGAGTAAAATACCGGAACGAGGATGCATAGTCATTGGTGTTTTTTTGTAACTATAGAGTGTTGTATATAATCATTAAATCTTGAACCACAGAGCCCACAGAGAACACAGAGAGGCTATAAACAAAACAAACTAAAATTTCGACTTATACAAAGTCGAGATTTGAACTTGCATTTCTATAGCTTATATGGACTCTGGCGTTCAATTTCTTATGATTTATAAGAGGCTGGAGGAGGATTTGTCAAGATGATTTGATATTTCACAAATTGCTACTACGATAGGTTGGGTTTAAAAGATATTTTTGTTCTTAATAGCTTTTCTGCATCGTAATTTATGGAAGCACCGAAACTCTGAAGTAGAGATACTATTTCCTGATTGGATCCTATTGCAAGTGCAGTTCTTAAAGGGGGTATTCTTTGCAGAAAGTCAGGAATATCCGGACTAGCACCTTTTTCCAAAAGCGCTTTTACACAAGCTGGACTTCCTTCTTTGACAGCTAAGTGGAGAGGAGTATATCCTTCGAAATCAGCCTCGTCGATATCGGCTCCATTTTTCAGGGCTTCTTCCAGGGCTTTTATGTCGTTCTTGTATACAGCTTGATGAAGAGGAAAAGGAGGTGTGGGATCGAATAGGGTGCCATTCCATTTCTGGTCCATAAAGATAAGACCATGGTTTCTAAGCATATTATAGAGGGATTTATTCCCGGATAGATTGTCATTCGGATACAGAAATTCCTTATCGTTTAAGTAAGCATGACTATATATTTCACCGCCGAAATCAAATTTTGTAAAACACCCAGATGCGAATGTGCTCTGGTCGCATAAACTTTGACATTCGCCTTGATATTTGAATGGCAGTCGACAAGTTTTTTCATTGGGACGGTTTAAAATAAAACTCCAATCACGACGCTTGTTTATATCTTTCATTAGTAAAAAGGGAGCTTTGGTTTGAACCATGAGATTGATCATATAAGCCGAAGGTTCAGATCCATTATTTCTTTTCAGATAGGATTCATAGGTATCGTTCTGCTCCAGAAAACAAAAACCATCCACGATAAAAAATCCTGTTTTCGGGCGAAGCAGGTCATAGGTTTGTTGAAAAGTACCCACAGGATCTACTAGATGACGAAAACACCAGCTTGAGATGGCTAAGTCGACTTTGTCTTCGAGGTTGAGATCCAGTTTTTTAAATTCAGAAGTCAAATTTTCCACTTTAAATGTGGTTAGCTTATAGACTTTACATTTTCCCTCGGATAAAATGCTGACGTTGCCGCTTTCGCCTCTGGTGCCAATGATATTCACCTGGATATCTGCCGGTAGGTCCCTTTGATTGTTTATAAAATCGCATAAACCCTGTTGCCATTCAAAATTGCCAGAGCCGAGTTCTAAAAAATTAAATTCTTTCTGGTTAGGATAAGCATCTACAATAAGCTTTTTTGCTAGATAATGTTCGTGTATATTTAGTTCTTGATATAACGTTGAACCATTATCTCGCCAATTAGAAGTCCTCTTCTTAGAAAGCGCTTCAAAAACCGAGTTAATCTTATCAACAACGGTCAATGGGCGGTCTTTCCAGCTTAAAAATTTGTCGGAGGTTTCGCTGGGGGGCGATATGACATGATCGTTATGAAATGGGTAAATTGCAAGATTCATGTCATTAAATAAGCTCAAAATTTTCCGAGCTTTGCAAATACCTCGTCAATAAAATATAATGCGGGCCGCTGGCTATCATGTAGAAATGTTTATTTTTTTCCAGGTTTGTAATAGGGATTATGCTGGCTGCGCTATCCAGGTGTTTTCCATGCACACGGTAGATATGTTGGAAATCATCCGGATCGGTGAATTCCTTGTCCTTTCTAAGAACAATCAAAGCCGCATTTACATCAAAAGCATGGTTTAAGGCGCATAAGCCCAACATGTCTATGTTTTCACCTACTTGAAGGAGGTTTTCATCTAAAGGAACGCCTGTGTGCTCGTACTGTATATGCAGGATAAATCGGATCACCCTAGAAAAGGCTGCCAAAAATAGTTGATCCTTGAGAAGGCTATCGCAAGGATATTGCATGAGGTGTGTGATGACTTTATTGAAGTCGTCTTTTTTGGTAAATTGCTGGCTATAGGTTGGGGCTGTAGAGGTTTTATCTGGTGTTAAGTATGGAAGGGAGGATTGGCTATGTGTGCGTAACACAGCGAGGAATTTTTCCTTGAAGAGGGGAAAGAGGTGTAGCAGTCCGGCTGCTGCAGCATTGGTAAAACAATTGCCGTCGCCGCGTGTGGGTATGATTGTTTGATAATCCAGGTGTTTAGAAATGGCCCTCAAGCGCGCGGAGTATTTATTTGCAGCAGGAGTGTTGCCTTTATACTGCATGCCAATATAATCTGGAACGGACACCTTGTCTTGGATGATGCGCAGATGTTCTGGGATGATCCTTTCATTGGATTTGATAATAAAGTATTGAGGTTGTTCCGTCGGTATTTGAGCAGGTGTTGTAGTTTTTTGTTGGGGTGCTAGAGGGAAAGGTTTCGCTAAATGTGGTTGCGCTACCCTGTGAGTTTTTGCAGGTGTGCCGGTTAGATTTCGAAACCAACGGACAATTTTTGATCCCAGCCGGCCTATTTGATTTAAGCCATTCTGTATCTTGGACTGGATGGAAGGTAATAGATTTGATAGAAAAGCGATCATAAGATATTCTTGTTTTAAGATTAATAAAATATGATAACACATAGATATTTTATGAGTAAGTCAAAAAACTTGCAAATGCGATTGCAAGGATGTCCTGTAGAAGCCTTTTTAAAAATTGTAGGATTGCGCTGGAATTCGTATATCTTACTGGTCTTATTGCAAAATGGCCCTATCCGATTTGGGCAGCTCAAGCGCTTGATTCCTAAGATAACTCAGAAAGTGCTGACAGATAAGCTGCGAGAACTTGAAAGTGCGGGCTTGGTTCATCGGGATCATCAGCCTACCATTCCACCTACCGTCATCTATAGTTTGACGTCTTTAGGTCAATCTTTATCGCCTTTTTTAGAGACTGTCAGCAACATAGCGCATGCATGGAGAGCTCAAGGAGTCATCTAAAATGTAAGAGAGTAATATATGATCCTACAGGAAAGTTATTAATTACAAAAAAAACTCCTAGATAGCGAACAAGTTTAGGGGGAAAGATTTTATGAAAGGAGTATGGCACAATGGAGAAGCAAAAAATGGCGCCGATCACCTATGAAGATTTTGAAAAGGTGGATTTGCGTTCGGGTACAATCGTCAAAGCCGAAGTGTTTGCCAAGGCTAGAAAGCCCGCCTATAAAATATGGGCAGATTTTGGGCCAGAAATAGGTCTACTGCAAACCTCAGCACAGGTCACGGTGCATTATACACCTGAAACACTGATCGGAAGGAACATCATCGGGTGTGTGAATTTAGGTGAAAAAAATATCGCAGGATTTATCTCGCAGTTTTTGCTCGTGGGATTTTCCGATGAGCAGGGGGGAATTTGTCTGGCCAGCATGGATCCTAAAGTACCCGACGGAAGGAAATTGCACTGAATTAACGGAAGTTTACCCAAACGGCCCTACGACTGTTTGTCTAATAAAAATTTATCTACGTCTTCGATGATGGATCAAATATACGTTGGAATACAAAGGCGGTTCTCATTTCCGCCTTAGATGGGAACAAAAACTATATATAGGAACAAAAACTATGCCTGAGATCAGCCGTTTCCTTGGAATTGTTATAGCAATGTACTACTCAGATCATGCACCACCTCATTTTCACGCAACTTATGGTAATTATAAAGCAATGTTTTCTATTAACGAACTTAGATTGATAGAAGGAAAATTACCAAAACGTGTGATTTCTTTGATATTAGAATGGGCTTATTTGCACCGTGATGAATTATTACAAGATTGGGAACTTGCGCTTAAAGAAAAGCCATTAAAGAAAATAAAACCATTAGTATAGGCAATATTATGCATTTTGTGAAAAAGGCAAAATATATTGAAGATTATAAAATATTACTAACATTTGAGGACAAATCTAAAAAAGTAATAGATTTTGAAAAGGCTTTGAATGGATTTAGAGGTGAAATATTCAGACCACTAAAAAATGTAGATTATTTCATGAATTTCAAAATCGATCTCAATACGGTCACGTGGCCAAATGGTGCTGATGTCTCTCCTGACTATCTTTATGAAGTAGGAATTGATTTATAACCATATATCCCAGATAAAAGAACTTTTAAGCAGCCTACCAAATACAGAAAAGGTAGTCTTGTGGACCTTCAATAACACCATCTAATTTAACGTTGAGTTAATGAGTTTAAAAGCGGCGCAAAGGCCCGGAGACGCGGAGGGGGCAATAGTAAAAGTACTGTAGCTCTATGACTCTTTGTCTAATAAAAAATCATCTACGTCTTCGATGATGGAGACGGAAGCTCTCTCAGTGGTTTTAGAAAGGGTTGGCAGCCAGCTTTGAACATCGTCCAAGAATGGGCTTTTCCCATTCTTGGTGACCTTATACCAATGGATGCTAAGAGGACGATAGCATTTAATTTCGAACACTTGCTTTTTTATTTCTTCAGCTTCGGTGAATTTACAATCGCTGAGAATGTGGACTTCGGTGGCAGCTGCTATCTGAGAGGTCGAATTATTAACCTCGTTATAAATAGACTTCAACACCGGCACCAGATAGGTGTTTATTCGCGTAAACTCGTTATATTCGAGGGTGGTGTCTATATTTTCTATAGTAGCTTTTAGGTGTTGTGGTGATTCGATAGGAATAAAGATGAATTCATCTGCAAACAATCCCAGTTTAATTTTCTTCCACCATTGGTATTGGAAAGCTTGTTGAGAGATTTTTTTGATGGCGTCCTCCACTTTCTCATGGTTGGCATAGACATCCATAGAATTGGAGCAATCCAATAGGATATAGCAGCGTGTCTGCAGCCATAGCTTGTAGGTTTTTATCCAAGGTTCGTTTGGACATGTTTTTAAGGGGATTTTTTGTAGGTGTGTAAAGGCGGTGCCGAATTCCGTGGAAATAACCAGCTGATGGAATTTTTTTTGGGTGAAAGCTAGAGACCTGAAGCATTGATATGTCGAGGGAGTTTTTGTGGCGGCTAAGATAAAAATCTGAAAAAGAAGTTCTGCAGGTAAGTCACTTAAAATGTCATTTTGGGGTGGGTGGGAATGCCGAGCTGTTTTATTGTCCGTTTGTTGATTGCTAAGACGAAGCTGGTAGGGTGTTAGATTGGAGGAGTGATGGGTTCTTTTCATATATAATCCTGCTGACGGGTTACCGGATAAACTGCCAAATTTATATGAGTATGCGTTTTATTTTTCAACCATTTTAGCCCTGAAACCCAACTTGCCCCTAAATCCTAGTTCACATTGAATAAGGTAAAAGCTTATTCTACCGAAAATTTTTTCTTTTCTTGCAGGCGCCCGTCCTGGTAGGTTTGCTGTACTATAGGAGCGCCTTGCTCATCGTATTTATTGAATTTGCCGTGTTTTGTTCCTTGCCTGTATTCCCCTTCAAAGACCAAGGTGCCGGATTTATTCCACTCTTGGCTGAGGCTGTCTAATTTATCTTCATGAAAGTGTCTCAAAGAGGCGAGTCTGCCGTTTTCGTGGTAGGTCTTTTCTGGACCTTCTTTTTGGTCATTCTTAAATAAGCACTCTTTTTTCACTTGCCCTGAAGGGTAGTATTCATAGGCCATGCCATCCTGAATATCCATGCTAAATTGAGCCGAAAAAAGCACCACGCCTTCATCGGAATAGAAGAGGGTTACGCCGTCTTTTTTGCCATGGTGGTACGTGGCGCTCAGTGTTTTTGTGCCGGCTTGATTGTATTTGGACATTTCGCCTTCGAGGAGTCCATTTTCATAGTGAGCTTCTAAGGCTTTTACGCGGCCGAAGAATTCATCATTGGGATAGTAGATTTGGTGCATTCCATGAAGCTGATTGTTTTTGAAGTGCGAGATGTGTTCGGTGGAATCTGGTTTAAGAGAGTAATAGCGTCCGTTCAGCTGGCCGTGTTCGTAGTGAGCTTCTTCCAACAGGACCCCGGTTGAGGACCAGTGTTTTTTAGTTCCATGCTGCAAACCTTGAAGATAGGAGGTAGAGGCTTTTATTTGACCGTTGGGGTAATAGGCTTTTTGCTCTCCTGTACGAAAGCCTTCTTGATAATGCTGTTCAGATTTAAGCTGTCCGTCTTCGTACCATGCCAGGCAGTCTCCTTGCAGCTTTCCTTGAGTGTAAAAGGCTTTGGAGGCTATTTGACCGTTGGGATAATATTCTTCTTCGATGCCGTCGGGCAGATGGTGATGGTAGGATAATTGCCGTTTGATATTTCCTTGAGGATACCATTCCTTCAACGAGCCTTCTGGAAGGCCTTTGATATAATGTGCTTGTGAAATCAGATGACCTTCTGCATCCCATTCCTCTGCCGTGCCATCTAGTAGACCCTCAGAATAGGTGAGGCGTTTTTTGATCGAGCCATTGGGATGGTATTCCACATAGGGACCATGTCTTTGCCCCTTTGCATATGCAGCTTGTAGGGCAGTCTGTCCGGTGGAAAAAAGTTCTAGATACTCTCCCTCGCGTATACCTTGAGAATAATCGGATTTGATTTTGATTTTGCCTGTGGAGTAGTACTCTTTTTGCGGTCCATCAAACTCACCTTTCTGATAGTGGTAGTGTTTTATCAGGTTGCCTTTGGCATTCCATTCTTTATATTCGCCGTCGTATTTGTGGTTTTCAAGCCCGTATTGTTTAATCAGGGTGCCCTGTGCATCATATTCGGTGACAGGAGATTTTAAGCGGCCGTCCTCGAGAAATTCGGCTTGCAAAGCTAACTGGCCGTTAAGGTGTTTTTTATAATGGATTCCGGTCGGAATGCCTTGATGATATTGAGATAAGGCTATCAGAGAGCCATCTTCGGCATACTCTTCTTGGGTTCCATCCAACAGGCCATTTCGATTGGTGGTTTTGGATTTGATCTGCCCTTGGGGGTAATAAGTCAGATGTTCTCCATGGGGAGAGCCTAGCAGGAAATTTTGCACTTCGATCAGTTTGTATGCTTCAGAATAGCGTTTCAGGGCAGGAGTTGCACCGTCATTGCTCAGCAAGCCTTTGGAATAATGCATGACTGATTTTGGCGTACCGTTGGCGTACCACTCTTGATACAAGTCTATGAGGAGGCCTTGATCATACAAGGCGGAACTGGCAAGCTTTTGGTTGTCGTAAAAAGTGTCGAATTTGCCTGATAGTTTTCCCTGTGTGTATTGAAACGCTGCCTGTTTACGTCCGTTCTCGAAAAAGCATTCGGCGGGCCCATCTAATTGGTTGTTCTTATAGGTGACAAATGCTTGCAGTACACCAGAGGAATAGTAGGTTTTACGCATTCCCTCGCGAGAGCCTGTGCTAAAAAAAGCAATCTCCTCAACAGAGCCGTCTTTTCTATAGATAACTTGCGGGCCATGTAGCAAGTAGCTGCGAGGTTGATTTTCGGCAACTTCACCGGACTCTAGCTGGATTAGATCGGATTCTTGTGCTATGGAGTGGTCTGGGTTATAGACTAGTAGCTTCACAGCAGTTTCACGGTTTTCTTCCGGAAGAGGGGAGAAGAATACGGCTTTTTTTGGCGATCCATCAGCGTATCTGTCTTGAATTTCAAGCCGCCAGTTGGGCTGTATCATTTTGAGTTTTGTTTCAGGCTCTTCCTGTGCGCAGACAGGCAAAATAAGAAGAAAATTTACAAAAAGGGATAAGAGCAGTTTCTTCATCTGAAATCCAAATTTCTTAAGGTTGCAGGGTTTCGGCGGCAGGTTCAAGGGCGGCAGGGGCCTCACTTTCTCTGGGCATACGCATGATAGCTATGAAGCCTACGAGAAATCCACAACCTATGATGCCTAGTGCTTTTGCAGGGGCATCGTTTTCAAATAATTTTGAGAGCAGCCCGCCTCCGCCTTGTCCAATGCCTTCAGAAACACACCAAACCATGCCCATGAGGAAAGCGCCGATCATGCCGGGGTTTTCAGGCACCAATCGAGTTCCCCAGGCTATGGACACAGGATTGACCAGGCCCATGGAAGCTCCTAGAACAAACAATAAAACCATCAGCCAATTTGTGGGCATAAGGGGATTGAAAATGAAAAGATAGAAAAAGACCATCCCGATAGCTGTGGCACATAATAGTACGGAGCGGCATGAGTATTTGTCCGCTAAAAAACCAGCAATAGGCTGCATGATGAAGCTTCCCATCACAAAGCACAGGTGTCCTCCGCCAAAGCACAGCCAGCTTTCGTATTCCCTGGCCAGGAGGATATCTGGAAGAAGGAAAATCGATCCCCAGCAAAGGGACTGATTGCAAACTTGCGAAATATATAACAGCGAAAGGTCTTTACGGCGGAAAAACCCCCGGAAAATGCCTAAGCTGAAGGAGCTATGGCCTGAGGGTTTTTGCTCATGGGGTTGGATTTTGCTTAAGGTTAAGCTCACCACCAGAATCAGCAGGGGAATGGTAAGAAAGAGAGTATGACCTTGGAAGTAGTAAAAAGAATGATAAAAGATGATCTGGCTTAAAGCAATACCTAACGTGCCACCGGAAGTGAATAGGGTGATGAAAAGACCTTTATTTTGTCGGCTTAAGGAACCCATCCAGCTGGCAGCTGAGGGGTGGAATGCTCCTGACCCTAAACAAGTGATCAGAAATAGCAGCCACATCATGGCAAAGCTGTCTGTGTATGGCAGAAGAGAGGCTGCTGCGGTGCAAAGGATGCCGAGAGCGATTAGTGGCTTACGGTAGCCTTTATCACTTAGAGAGCCAAAAACCAATTGCATCCCCTCTCCAGTGAAGGCGCAAAAGGTGGAAATGAGTCCTGCCGCGGCTAAGTCGATACCCGCCATGGTTTTGTACACGGCCCATATACTGATCATAAAGTCGACAAAAAAGTGACCTAGCCACAGAATAAAGGCAGTAATTATTAAAGTTCGGTGTTGTAATATTTTAGACCATAACATAATAAAGAGTATAGCATAAGTAAGTGATTTATGTGTAATCAATTTAATTGCGATAATTCACCACCCCCGAAAAAAACATAATAGAACCCACAGATCTTGCCTTATCAATCTCCTCGGCCCTTGCCGGTGCCCGGGTGCCCAAATTGTTTTAAATTCCTTATCCTAATCCAGAATAAAAGGGTTTGAACCACTGATATTAGCGAGAGTAGTGTGAAAAGGTTTGAACCAC
>CAYMKI010000010.1:19571-21067 GCA_964390695.1 uncultured bacterium | reverse complement strand
AAAAGGGTTTGAACCACTGATATTAGCGAGAGTAGTGTGAAAAGGTTTGAACCACTGATATTAGCGAGAGTAGTGTGAAAAGGTTTGAACCACAGAGGGCAGTGAGGGCAGTGAGACTAGAGTGAGTGCATAATTGAGGAATGGGTATGTATCCTTACCTGCAAATTTTTTATGGCTCAAAGTCATAATTATATGTAACTATTCAGTATTCAAGAAGTTTCTATACATATTGCACACACGAAGTAAATAGATTCAGATTACTTTTTAATCTAATAGCAGGTATATATCTGAGAGTTCATGCATGACGATTTAGATTTAATAAATAGATAAACAAAGAGGGGCGAGCAGGGGAAAGGGTAAGGGCACAAATCCATACATTATTTGTGTGCTCACACTTGTCTCACTGCTCTCCCAATCTCAGTGGTTTAAATCCTTTCACTACTCTTGCTACGCTCTGCGGTTCAAATAGTTACACACTTCGTACCGTTCTGAATACTTGAAATTTTTCAATGATTCAGCAAAAAAGCTTGCGTTATCCTTATTTAAGTGTTAATACTTTTTTTAAGATGCATTGAATCTTTAAAAACATTATTACGGAGAACGTTATGAAAAAAAATGATCTTAAAAAATTGGCGTTGTTGGGTATCACTGGCGGTATTATTGCAGCTTCGCAAGCTCCTTTGTCCGCTCATCAAGCCAATTCAGCCCCAGGAACGATGTTAGCTGGTGGTTGCGGCAGCCATGGCTGCAGCAATACTGCTTATAATGAAAGATCAACAGGTCAAGATTACTACTCTTCATATCCTGAAGACAATTATCGTCCTCAAGGGCAAAGCGGTTGCCAATCCAGAACTAATCAAGGCTCCTCACAGTACAGCAGCTGTGGTGGAAAATCCACAGGTCAAGGGTACTATCAAAGCAATGGTTGCGGCGGTAAATCCGGTGGTTGTGGCGGCAGATCCAATACACAAGGCAACTATCAAGCCAATGGTTGCGGCGGAAGATCCAATACACAGGGGTCTTATTCCTCTTCTTCTTCACATGGCTGCGGCGGCAGATCCAGCGGATGGAGCAGCTATACTGCGGATAATGATGTGACATCATCTGTTACCGATCAACCTATAGAAACAACAAATTCTCAGAGTGAAGAGCAGTTCAAAGCTAAGTTATCGCCTGCAGCAAAAGCCGACTATGACAAGCTTTCGCCCAGCGGCAAGGAAAAAGCATTGAAGATCTCCAGCCATAGTTGCAAAGGCAAAAATGATTGTAAAGGTCAGAATGCGTGCAAAAGTGATAAAAACGAGTGCGCTGGAAAAGGTGGATGTAAAGGACAGAGCAAGTGTGCATCTACACCTGATCAAGCTGTCAAGGCAGCCTCTCTGCAAGACAAGCGTGCTAGTTTGAATACGCGCAACACCTATAGCCCAAGATAGTCTTTATCAGTACCCAATTATTCCATTCAACATAATTGGGTATGGGTCAAAGTCCGGATGTGC
>CAYMKI010000010.1:0-19561 GCA_964390695.1 uncultured bacterium | reverse complement strand
AATCTCCTGAAGAACTCTATAAATTCTTAGATTTTCAGAAAAAAAGAATTCATCCAAAAATGTTTCATCCCTTCTTTAGATATATTTTGATAGAGTGTGCTGGCATAGTCGATGCAGTGAATGCCTCTGTTTGGATCTGTTAATTTGTAGAAGATCATTTTTCCGTTTTCCAGCCCTATAGGATGTGTGGATGTCGCGCATCTTAGCGGGGAGCCTAAAATATAATCCCCATGGATGTTAGGTATGGCAGGGATAATAATCCCAGTCTTGGTGTAGATGAAGAAACCATACGATCCTATGGGTGAAAGGCTGTCTACATCTAGCTTCGTTTTGAAATTGCACCAGTGAATTTTGATGCGTAAATCCAGCTGATCTTGTTCTAGTGAGGATTTAGAGATCCACCCCACCAGTCCATCTTTAGTGCTCAGGATGATGCGGTGAGATAGAGGACAGATGGCGGTGATTTTTGGTTCAAGGCAATCTTTGTGGTCATCGTATAGTGTAAGACTTTTGTAAAGCATGTTAGTGAGATCTAAGACAATGGCGCCGCCTGCTTGTAAAGGGCAAAGGACTTGGTGAGAGGAAATGAGTTTGGGAAAACAGATTAACAGGATGTTTTGTGAAGTTTCTGGAAAGATTTTTTTGTTGGGGTTGGTGACATCTACTTGATAAATTAAGACATTAAACATTGACTGTTCCCAGGTTTGAACTATCAGAATGATTTTGTCATCAGCGATTTCGGAGGCTTGCAGTGTCAGAATTGGAGAAAGTTCTTTATTCAACAGCAGAGGCGACAAAGCGGGAGTTTCCTGAGATAGATTAAGATGGTAAATGGTGCCCTCATGGGTTCCGATAAAAAAGCCTTTTGAATAGGGGGCCATGCTTAAAGGCTTGCTTTGGGGGGGGATTTGAATGATTTCTTGAGGCGAAAAGGAGTTGTCCATGTTTATATAATTTTTAAATGGGATGCGTCGCAGTTTATTTTCAGGGTCGAAAAAATAGAGGTCTTTGCTTTGCGTATTAGGGGTTTCGTAATCCATGAGTAAATTCACTTCACCTTGGTGTATGATTTTAGAGTATAGGGGAGATGAGTTGCGGAAATTGCAAAAGCAGTTATGCACTTTAAATATAATTTGAAAGTGTCTTGGCGAGTTTTCTTCGAGCAAGTTGTTGCATATTTGCAGGTCTTTTATTCTTCCGAGGATATTTTTTGTGTTTCCAAATAGAACGAAGTAGTGTGCATTCCAGTATTCTGCAAAACCATCGATAATGTGTAGGCAGTGTTTGGATAGTGATCTAAACTGCACGACATCCCTGATGGGGAGGAAGGAAAATAGGAGTTGTTTGAGCTCATCCGGCAGTGAAGAGAAGTTAACATTTGACTCCTGCATAAGTTCAGCTCCTTGGTAAATAAACTAATGATCTTATCGGGTTGACACATCCTAAAGAGACAGAGTGTAAAAAATGAGGAACTGACAAAAATCTATAGCGCCGAACCCTTGGTTTATGAGACAATGTTATCACAAACTGTTTTGGTTAGGAAGGCTGAGAGCTTAATAATGTATGCTATCGATGGCCTTGACAAAACTGGGTATTCTAGATACCTTCGGCTCTGAGAGACACGAGACTTTAGCGATAAAAATTCCGTTTGAGATTTAAGGAATCGGTTATATGTTGAGGCATGATAGCTTATGTGCAGACGATAAAAAGGAATTGTTAGTAAATGGTGGATCGAATGCTATTCTACTAGGGCTTAGAGAGTCAATACAAAAGAAGCCCCAAGACATTCCCGTTCATGTGGCCATTATACCCGACGGAAATCGCAGATGGGCCAAGCGCCAACGTTTTGGAATCACGCGAGGTCATAATCAAGGGGCAGAAAACGTCATGGCTATCATGCGCACAGCCAAATCCCTTGGCATCCAATATATGACTTTTTATTTATTCTCTACGGAAAATTGGCATCGTGATCCATTAGAAGTAAGGGCTTTGATGCATTTGTTGAATCGATTTATTATAGGGAAGCGCGCAGAATTGGTACAGGAGGGTATTCGATTTCACACCATAGGGAATTTAAGTCTATTGAACAGGCAAATCAATGTAGCCATAGAAGAAACCAAGGCGGCCACGGTAGCTTGCAAAGAGGCCAATATGATATTGGCTTTGAATTATGGCGCGCGCGATGAACTGGCAAGAGCTTTTAAAAAGATCTTAGGTGATATTAAGAGTCATAAAATTTCTGAAAGCGTTTTGGATGAGAGCGTCATCTCCCGTTATCTGGATACGGCTGGTTGGCCTGACCCAGATTTGTTGATACGTACGGGAGGGGCATATCGAATAAGTAATTACCTTCTTTGGCAGCTTTCATATAGTGAGCTGTATATGAGTGAGACTTTATGGCCGGAATTTTCGGCCAAAGATTTTTTGGAAGCGATCGTATCTTATCAAGGCCGTGAAAGAAGGTTTGGTGGAGGTTGAACATGAGAGCTTTGAGTCAGAATTTTAAGCAGCGTTTGTTGTTCGGAGTATTTTTTTCATTATTTTTGATTGGGGTGGTGTATTATTCCAGCCATACATGGTTTCAGCCCGTATTTGCTTTGCTGACCGCTGGAATTATCAGCATGGCGCTTTGGGAGTTTTATTCTTTGACGAAAGCACATGGGTATGCTCCGCTGACCTCGTTGGGTATAGCCTGCACCTTTACGTATATATTTAGCCTATACCTAAATTATTTGCAGCCTATGCATAATGCTTTGCCAGAGGCTGTCCTGGGGGGCGCTCTGGTTTTAGGTTTTTTGTATTTTTTTGTTACTGGAAGTTCTCCACTGATAAATTTGGCGATTACTTTTTTTGGAGTGTTTTATCTAACCATTCCTTTAGGTTGTTTGCTGTGCATCAATTTCTTTTTTCCCTTCGATGGGGGCATTCAAGATGGCCGCTGGTGGTTATGTTATCTGCTGGTGGTGACAAAGATGACAGATATTGGAGCCTATTTTTGTGGAAAGCTGCTGGGCAGGCATAAGCTGGCTCCATATATCAGCCCCAACAAGACTTATGAAGGGGCTTTTGGTGGGTTGCTGATGGGGATGTTGTCCTCTTTTGGCCTTGCGCTTTGTCTAGGCAATCTGGGGGCAAGTGCAGCTTTCTCCATGAGTGTCGCGCATAGTTTATGGATTGGGGCTATGATCAGTTTTTTAGCACAGTTTGGGGATCTGGCCGAATCTCTGTTAAAAAGAGATATGGGAGTTAAAGATAGCAGTCAATTGCCGGGATTAGGCGGTTTTTTGGATTTACTGGATTCTGTGGTTTTCACAGCGCCTTTTTTATATATTGTTTTAAAAGTGTTATTTGTGTGAGGAAAACATTATGATTATTACTATTGATGGACCTATTGCGACCGGTAAAAGTACTATAGCTAAAGCATTGGCGCGAGAGATAGGATTTATCTATTTTGATACCGGTGCCATGTATCGCTGTGTGACCTATGGTATTATCAAAAATAAGATCGATTATTCTGATTTGGATCAGTTAAAGGCGTATTTAAAGTCGTTTGAATTTGATGTGAAAATGAAGCATGGCGACAAGCACTATATTGTTGAGGGAGAAGATGTTACAGATAAAATACGCCTGGAAGAAGTCACTTCGCTGGTATCGCAAGTTTCAGCTCTGAAGGAAGTACGCGAGAAGCTCGTAAGCTTGCAGCGCCAAATGGCGATAGGCGTAAATGCTGTGTTTGAAGGGCGCGACATGGGCTCGGTAGTTTTTCCTGAGGCGCAGGTGAAGATATTCCTCACAGGCAAGGCCGAAGTGCGGGCCAAGAGAAGATATGAGGAGTTAAAGGCAAAGTATCCCGATGCCACCGAGCATTTGACCATGGAGCAGCTTTTGGATGAAATCAATAAAAGAGATGCTTATGATATGAGCAGGGACATTTCTCCGCTTAAGCAGGCGAGCGATGCTTATGTCATCGATACTTCCGGATTGACTATTCAGGAGATCGTGATGAAAATTTTGGAGTACAAAGACTCTTTAAAAACCAAGAAATAATCTGTAAAGGTAATTGCAAAACTAATAAAGGGGGTCTTTTAGATCTTTTTAGAATATATTCAAAAAATCTATCAAAATCCCGCATTTTCCGAGTTTTGAAATTACCTCAGTACACATCTCTTAGATAGCGTTGTTCCGATTTTAGCTTTTTTAGATAGTTTTTAGCGGCGGAATCATCTAGGCGGCCCTGCTCTTTGACAATTTGTAGCAAGGCGGTTTCCACGTCCTTCGCCATGCGGTGCGCATCTCCACAGACATATAAATAGGCGCCATTTTCTAGCCAGCGGAAGAGTTCGGGGGCGTTTTCCAACATGCGGTGCCAGACGTAAATCTTATGCTCTTGGTCACGTGAAAAGGCTAGATCTAATTTAAGTTTATTTTCACTTGCCAGTTCGGACCAATACTCCTCGTAAAAAAAGTGTTGGTGTCGGTGCCGTTCACCAAAGAACAGCCAATGTTTCCCTGTAGCCTTGTTTGCTATGCGTTCTTGCATGAAGCCTCGGTAAGGGGCAATGCCTGTCCCGGGCCCAATCATGATCAGGTCTCTGCTATTGTCGGCAGGCAGTGTGAAGCCGTGATGCGGTTGGATGTATATGGGGATTGTGGCTTGATGCATGGGGACCCATTCACACAGGTAATAAGTGCACACTCCGTGGCGCAGATGGGCGTTGGTGGTATAAATTAAGTCTGCGACGGTCAAATGGATTTCTTCACCCACAACTTTCATAGACGAGGCTATCGAGTAAAACCGCGGCAGCAAAGGCATGCTTAAGGCCACGAATTCATCTGGTGTAAATGAGGCTTCAGGATTTTCCTCCAAGGCGTCCCAAATTTGATGATTGGCAAGGTATTCTTTAAGGGCTTCCTTGTGATCTTCTTGAAACAGGTAATCTAAGCGTGCTTTTTTTTCCGGATGAGTTTGTTTGAGGGCAATTTCGTTCAAGAACTTACGGCTCAGCTGTGTGATATTGGCTTTGGTGGTTAAAAAATCACGAAAAGTACAGGTTTGATCGGAGCGTTTGTCTTTGACGATTTCTTCGCCGGTAGCATGCAGAGCTTTTAAAGTAGCTTCGACGAGATTGGGGTTTTGTTTGGGTTGTATGGCGATGCTGTCTCCTACCGAATAGCTTAAGCCTGAGCCTTTTATGTCTAGTACGATATGGTAGGTTTTTTTATCCGAATGAGCAGGGCACAGACAGGAGCGCTCTTTAAGAGTCGCTAAAAAAGGATGGGATTTATTGTAGGTTGTTTCGCTCATGATGTTAACGCGTGATTAATATCCAATATTTTACACAGAAAACACGAGAAAATCAATACCTATTTTGCGTTGCTGTTAGTTGCTTTGATTTAATTAATATTAAACAATTATTTTAATATTTTTATTGTAATGATTTATAATTATAATAGATCGTTAATTAAATGATATCTGAGGCGATGATGAATAATTTTGTAGATCTTAGTTTTAAATACAATCAATTTGGAGTAGGGGAATGTCATCAGGAAGCCAACGCGAAAATCGATCCCGGATTGAAGTTAAAAATAGAGGATTTAGTACATAAGATCATAGAGGATATGCCCCCTAGTGCGGAGATTCGATCTATAAAAATTAACAGGGATAAAGATACTGTTTGCCTTTTGATAAATGAGCAAGAGGTGAACCTCTTGGCAGATAAAAAGAGGGTGGGCATTTTAACTTTAGCACAAGAGATATTTAGGGATCCGTCTACTGCAGCCTGCGCAAAGATGAGTATTCATATGCCCAATCCCATAGATGCTGTGGCTAATCCGATTAAGCCAGGTATTCTATCTAGTCCAACTCAGATTTCGGACAGCTTGTTAGCCCATATTCTTGCCGGGGAATTCGGTGCTGGATCAGAATTGCAGGGAGGAAGTAATCTAGTCAGTCTAGAATATGTAAAGAATTTCTTTCTAAGTCGTAAAAGGACTTCTCTTCCGTATGGTATTCAACCCAGCCTAATGCAAAATATCGAGAGGGCAATCCGCTATAGTGGACATCGTAGCAATCCTCAAGAAATTCAAAAGGAGATTATTGAGGCCCTTCAATTTAAGCAACCTCTCTTGCTCCCTGGGGGGTGGATAGGAGCACCACATGGGCATAGCCTGTACTATGAAATTTTGCCCAGGGATGACGGCAAAGTGAACGTGCGTCTATATAACTTAGGTGGAGGTGTAGAATCCTTTAGTCGGCTAGTGGTCGGAAAAAAGGCCAAAGCCAATCCGGTTGTAGAGTGGCAAGGAATTACCCATGACAATTTGCTAAATCCGGCATTTAGCACAGTTTTATCTGAGCTCAGTCATCTTCTCAAGGTGGATAATTATTATAATACGGATTTTAGCGGAAAAGATATTTACCACTCACTGAAAGAGATGCTAGAGCCTGAAGCAGAAGCCTTTTTATACGAATCATGGCAGCCGATGACATTGCAAAGAGGGGGATGGTGCAGCTGGAAATCTCTGATGATATATTTGAGAACGCAGATGAGTGAAAATAATTATAAGATCTTTAAGGCAGATATCAAGCTGCAGGCTCTGATCGATAATTATAATAAAGGCAGCGATGGTAGTTTATCTGCATTAGCTCGTTGGCGTCTGATTAACAAGGCTTTAAGCAGTGTTGCTAGGAGTGTGGACAAACTGTATGTGGCAGGGCTTGTCGGCGAAGATTACATAAAGCAATCCCATGCTTTGCTGAAGCCTATTTTTGAATGGGTCAAACAAAATAAAAGTAGAGTTCATCGAGTACCTGCAGATGAGGTAAAGGGGAATGTGGCATTCGTGTCTTTGGATCAAGCCCCTGAAAATAGAGTGTGGAATAGAGGCCAGGGGCTGCTCTCGACCTCTGTATCTTTAGCAGATTCTGAAGGAGCTCATGAAATTGGAACACAAAAATTGGGGAATCTCTTGAAACTGTTGGAAGAGCAAATGCATTTAATGCAAACGTCTTCACCTTCTCAAAATGTCTATAGTGAATGTTTCAAAAGGCTGCTGCCTGCAGTGGAAAAAGCATGGATGGAAGAGCGTGATTATGAAAGCCATATGGCGCTAAACCTTTGGATCAACAGCTTATCCATTGATATAAACATCTGGAAAGATCTTTATGGCCATCAGCCTGATAAAGCCAAACAGATGATCATGCACTTATCTGAGTTGCAACGTCTTTACATTAAAACCTGTTGGACAGTGCCTCAGTCGGATGTGGTGCATCCGGAATGTATTTTGAATGCATATAAGATCATATTTATCCAGTGCCATCTTGCGCAGATTCTTATACCTGAACAGCTATGGTCGGAGATTGAGCCTTCAGGCAGTGATTTTGATAGATTTTTGAATCCTGCCGGCAATCATTCTATGTTTTATTTTCGTTATTTCAACGAGAAGCAGAATGCCGAATTTATGCAGATTGCGCATTGGTATAACCATCGCACAGAATTTCCTTTGAATGGAAAACAAAGCTCCCTTAAAGCAGGAAATTTGGCATCGGAATATGACTTTGCATTTACAGATAATGGACAATCGCTCGTGGATAAAATAGTGGCAATGTTTCCCGATTTGATTCAGCAAGTAGCGAAGAGTGTGCCGAATTTCAATGCCTTGAAAAAAGGCGAAAGGGATGCACACGTGCTCCTGTCGCCGTACCTTCCGGATTGGTTATTTAAGGGAATCATAGAAAGCTGTATTTTGGCCAACTCTCTGACTCGTCAGCAGGTATATCATATAGCCCATCTAGATAGAGGCAGAGATCTAAATTTGGAAAGGACTCGCGAAGGTTCAAAAATCACCTTTCAATTGACCGGTGTGACTACACCTAAAGTCGTACAAAATACTTTTAAAAAATATTATGCGCCTTTCAAGTCCCCAAAATTAAACAAATATATAAACGGCATGGTGAGCTGGGATTCGGCCGTAAATGAACGATTTTTATTGGGGCATAAGGATCGTTCTCAGATGAATGCCAAAGAAAGAGAAGAGTATCAAGAGCTGGCATATGTCAATATGAGTCCTGATCTTTGCGTGCCTTCGGCTTTGTCTTTATTTCAAAGAAATCCCCAGTTGCTTTTTGATCCGGATTACAGGCAGTTGCTGGAAATGATGATCTTCCAGCCTGGCTATTTCCAGAAGGCAATGAAGTGGGAAGGCTTTGCCGAGAAATATATCCGATTTATCGAGGAGGGTGTTGCGAAGTGTTTAAGGGATAATCAAATCACTGCCACGGTCTTTTTAGCGCGTATGGCCCGGTATTTTAAGCAGCTTGGGGGGGCTGATGTCAAACTAGAGGAATATCAGCTGCCTCTGCTTCGAAAATTGCTGCAATTTGAAGGCTTGGATGACACTCAAAAGGGGGCTATATATAGTGAAATCTGCGCGGCCTTATCTCTAAAAGAAGAGTTAGACGAAGAGGATATTCACGATACTTTGAAGGGGTCTGTATTTGTCAATCGACATCCCTTACCGGTGAATATGACCAACGAGTATTTAAAACGAGAGGGTGTATGGAATATCTATAAGCATGCCGTTCAGCTTGAAAAAGCCCTGGTAGTAAATGGAGAGGCAAATCAACGCCTATTGAATGATATCCTAAAAGCCATTAATCCCCAAGCTGAGGAAGTCGTTTGGGCGATTAAGCGCAAGCCCGGTGAATTTCCGCTGTTTTATTCTGTCCAGGGAGATTATGAATTCTATGCCTTAAAGGGAGAATTGGTTTTTCCAGGGGCCACGGTGACGTTGCCTTATACGTTGAAGGAGCATGTGTTGTTTAAAAAAATATTTCCCGGAGTGGAAAAAGGAGTGCAGCTGGCGGGAAATGTGTATGCCTTTAAAGATCCCATAAAGGGTTATGATACCCGCTTATCGATACAAGAGGGAGATTTGATCATCGATCAGCTGAGAGAAGAGCCAACCCTTAGGTGGTATCGTTATGTCCCTCACGAAAGCCTTGAATTAGAGGATAGATCCAATGCCTACTCACCATTGTACAGCCGTTTTTTAGTGGAAGGGCAGTACCATGCATGGCTAGTCATCGACCCTGATCAGTCCAAGCGAGTCTTGCATCTTGTAGACCCCATAACAAATAGTGCTAAGTATGAAGCGTATTTAGAGAAATCGGCAGGAGGCTTGAAGGTATCAAAATTACTGAAGTGCAATTCTAGAATGGAACTGGGTTCATCGAAAGGATGGATGCAGGTTGTGGAGGAACCTCAGTATGTTCATGCATGGTATCAAAATCAGAAACTGTTGGAAATTGAGCTGCCTCGTTTTAATTTGAGTTTCAAAGCGGGCTCAAAAAAAACCTTAAAGTTGTATTCTGAGCAGTTTCCTGGATTTTATGTTCAATTCGATGAAGTTTTGAAAAAAGCAGGGGCTTATCGACACTACTTGGTAATGCAGGACGACCATGGAAATAAAAAAGCCCTATTTCCCTTGCATCACTTTTTATCTCCCAGCGAAAAAAAGGAAGTCTTTGAACCTCGCTATACAATAGATATGGAAGTTAAGTCTGCCAAACCTCAGCGTTATTTTGTTTTTGAAGTGATGAAGAACGGAAAGTTGTTTTCAAAATCACGTGAAGCCAATCTTTATCTAGCGGAAGTGTTTTTGTTGATACACGACTATAAACAAGCGGCAGCTCTGCTGAAACGGCATGGCAAAAAAATGCGTGAATATTCACAGGCTGAAATCGATATCCTCAAAAAAATTTCTGATATGCATAAGGTCACCGGCAATGAAGAAGGCAATGCTATAGGCATCCAAACCTATGCCTCTTACATGCTTGAAAAGAATTTTAGAGATTATCCACCCGATAAAAAAGAGGAGACTTCTTTAGCAGAAAATTATCGCATGTATTTAGATCATTTCAATGCGGTGCGAGTGTTGCGCTTGAGTCTAGATGAAGAGCAATATGTCCTTCGAAATTTGAAGCAGACTTCTTTGTCGGTGGCTCATAGGCGAATAGAGTTGGAATATCCCAGCGATCGAGAAGGATCTAAGCTCTTGCCGGTATATACTCAAAAGCCATTTAAAGAACAGGTCTATGATTTGTCGCAGCTTAATTTTAACGACTATTCACCTTGGGAATATTCGGAGAATAGTATCAATATCAGCAGCCTCACCCGCATGGAAAGGAAATTGGATAGAGCTCCAAGAGTGGCTTTATATAAAGTTTTGACGGAGATGCAGGATCCGGTGTGGAAATCATATTACAAAGCCGGGTTAATTTTTTGGAAGAACAGCGCTAAAAATCGGAACGATAGCCTTAAAGCCTATTTCTTTAGTTTAGTGCTCAATCATTCATACGCCTTTCCTCCTGTGCCGGCAGATTTGAATAAGGACAATTTTGATGGGTGGTGGCAGAGCGTGATGGATGTAGCTAAAGAACTAGCTAAAAGCCATCCTATGCTCGATCTGGCTGCCCACGCAACCGAATTAGAGGGAGGAGAGGTCCAAATAAAGCAAATAGAAATGCCGGAGATAGCATTAGAAGGTCTCAGTTTGGAAACAGTAGCCCCATTGAAAGAAATTGGGCTCGTGGGAAGTCCAGACAAAGCGTGGTTTACAACTCTACCCAGGCATCCGGTTGAAGCAGGCAGCTCGGATAATGAGTCCTTGCAGCAGATTCTGGATCATTTAGTGGATATGACTAAAGATCAGCGTAATCAAAATGATCCTTTAGTTGAGAAAGAGGTGCAGCGCCTTAAACAGGATATCCTAGCCTTTGAAAATCAAGCTAAAACTCCGCTCTATCATCTCAATAGCCATGCATTACAAGAGATGGAATCTTTTTATCAGCATGTGGCCCTATCTGAAGGAAACAGCACGTACAATTTTGCATGCCAGCTGCTTGAGAGAGAGATTTTGTCTATCGCTAATAAATTGCCCGTTACCACTTTTGGGCAAGCGAGGAAAGAGTTATTAGAATGGGGCGGCCAGCAGAGGCCCTTCAAATTAGGAGAGCTGGTGGTCAATTTTGCCAAGCTGGATGCCCGGGGATTGAAAGAGCGCAATCCGGCGCTATTTCCCGCCGATATAAAGGCTATCTATGAAAAGTTAGGTTTGTATCTTCAATTACAAACTCAAAAACAGCAGGCTCAAAGGGTTTTAAATAAAATAACAGAGCTTAAGGCTTTGTATGCCCAACCTCAGCAGGACATCGATAAAATCCATACTTTAGTCCAGGCCCTTGCTGCAGAAGCTACTGCCTCAAGATGCTATTCTATAGATAGATATCCTGCCTTTTTGGTTTTCGAATTTATAGAAGGCATTCTGCTGAAGCCGGTACAAGTGCAGATGATAGCGGACTTTTTAGACAATAAAGATGTCCAGGCTATTCGCGAGCTGATCATGGGATCAGGCAAGTCCAAGGTGTTGTTGCCATTGCTGGCTTATCTAAGAGCTGATGGCAAACATCTTTCTACCATCATTGTGCCTGAGGCTTTGCATCCCAGCGTTTCGAGCGACACTCAGGAAAAATTGCGAGAGGCGTTTGGCATCGATTTGCATACCATGGAGTTTCATCGAAATACCGAATTCAGTAGGGAGAATCTGGAAAACATTCTCGCAGAATTACACAGCATTCGCGATCGTAAAGAGAGTTTGATCATCACCAGCAGAAGCATTCATTGCCTGATGTTGAAATTTATCGAAAAGTCAATAGAGCATTTTACATCGGCGGCTAAAGTCGAACCTATGCATCCTGAGCTTAGGATCATGAGGGAGATTCTGTCATTGCTGTCTGCTGATAGCTATCCTCTTTTGGATGAAGCAGACCTGCTTTTGAATGTCTTACATGAAGTCTCCTTTAGTATAGGCCAACGCCATGCTCCTCTTGCACAAGATATGGAGGTGATAGCAGACGTATATCGGATTATCTATACCGACCCTCATATTAAAAAGCTAGCGCGCGTGGAAAGCGATCCTTATGGGGATGTCAAGGCTCCTTTGTTGTCCGAAGATTTATACCGGACAACAGTCAAGCCACGTCTGGCGGAGGCTTTTATCGAGAAAATGAAAAAGAAAGAATACCACGATAAAGTCTTACAACAGAAAGTTAATTGCTTCTTTTCCCGTCTCAAGAGCGCAGATAAGGGAATGTTGCTAGACTATCTTTGCAGAACCCCAGAAAAAGTCAAGATTTCGCAAGTCTACTACGACAGCCAGCCGCAGGAAATCCGAGAGATATTGGCTTTAGCCGGGGAGGAGATCAGCAATCTGCTACCGCATAGCTTATTGAAGTCCTGCGATGAAAAGTATGGTGTCGACAGAGAGCAGGGGGGGATTTTAGCGATTCCTTTTTCTTCCGCTAATACTCCAAGCCGGGGCTCTGAATTTGCCAACCATCACATTACGATGAATTATACCCTTCAAAATTATGTGCAAAAAGGTATTCCTAGAGAGATATTAATCGGACAGATGCAGGCTTTGCAAGAGAATGCCCGCAGGGAAATCATTGAAAATGCACAAGAAATTTCCTTGCAGAAGACAAAAGCCTGGCACCTGTTTTGTAAGATAAAAGGCGATTTAAACATACCATTTTTTAACTTAACCGAAGCGCATATCAAAATGTTGCTGGATGAAATTAATCGAAATACTGAAACCCGTTTGAATATGGTGCAGCAACTTATTCTTCCGCTGATAGAAATCTACGATAAAAAAATCAGCTCTAATTCCCATAACCTCGCCTCCTTTTACAAGATCATCTGGGGCTTTACTGGCTCTTTGTGGAATAGTTCTAGCATGAGTCGAAAGCTTACTCCTATGACTACCCAAGGTACCGATGCGCTTACCTTGACGGCTCTCTGCAAGAATAGCTATAAGGCGGTTCGTCTAGGGTTTTCAGGTTCTTCCAAGGACATGATGTCGCAGCTGCTCAAAACCGGGGTGGATTTTGACGTGCTTATAGATTCCGGGGGGTATTTTAAGGAAATAGACAACGTGGGCAATGCTAGGCTTTTGAGCTCGCATCTTCATAAGCCGATGGTATTTTATGACCATCGTGGAGATCAAGCTGTGATAGACCCTTCCGGTTCTAAAACTTTATTCGCCGAGTCCCCATTAAAAAATCAAGATGCCCTTCGCGGTACCTTCTTGGACCAAGCTCACACCACAGGCGCAGACGTTTCCCAAAAACCGATGGCGGTCGGCATGGTGACTATCGGGATGGAGATGCTTTGCAGAGATCTGCTGCAATCTGTATGGCGGATGAGGGGTTTGGATAAAGCGCAGCGTGTGGAATTTATGATATCCAAGAACGTGGAGATCCTCATGCGGCAAGTTTTAAAAAAACGGGAGGCAGATCCCATTACTTTTGGGGATATTCTGGGATTTACCATCTATAATCAAGCTAAGCGGCTAGGAAAAGATAACTTTAAAGCCTTTAGGGCTGAGATTCAAGATGTCGTTCAGCAGACACTTTTGGAAATATTAATGAACCCTCAATCTACCCTTAAAGAGTGTGCACAGGCTGTTCAGGAGTTGGGGTCTTCTTGGCTAAAAAGTTCATTTGCACCTGCTGATAATTTATACGGACAGTTGCCTATTGAAGATGCCTCAGAGGTGATATGTGAAAATATCATCGAAAGCAGCGTTGCAAAGCTCAAAGCATCGCCACTGACCCTAGGCAAGGTGCAAGAGGTGCAGAAAATTAAGGATCATTTCAAGGGTAAGTTGTCGCGAGTGGTCTCCACCCAGGTGGGCAATCAAGATTTAACCACCGAACAGCAGAAAATCGCCGAAAAACATGCCGAACTAGAAGTCATAGCGAGTGCGAGCTCCTCAAATGTAGACCTAGGGGAAATTATTGAAAATCCTGAATTGAAACAGTTTAGGGCTGTTAAGTTCTCACCGGATCTCTATCCTAAAGAAATAAGAGGATGTCATTCAATCACTTCTAGTGATGAGACCTTGCTGAGCCTGGGAACGTTTCCCTTGCCGGTGTTTTCATTTAAAACATTTTTTGTCGAATATGAGGATCTTAAAATGTATGCAGATTTTTTTGAGGGTATCAACCTCTCTCTAGGTATGTTGCAAATTCCCGATAAAAAAGACATAGATCTTCCAGAAATTGCTTTTTTCGGCAGGCATCGAAGGCCGGTGCGTTACGTATTTATTGAAGACGGACAGGTGACGCTAATGAATAACAGGGAATCAGATCAAAGGCTCAAGAAGGGGAATAAGAACATTTATGAGATGGCCTTAGGTTTTATCAATGCAAAGCGCTCTTTATCGCCTGAAGAATTCAATCTATTAGTTAAGGTGAAATTCTTGAGCGGGGAGAGTTACTACTCCTCCAAGGAATTGGAATTTTTGCGCGCGTGGATCCAAGTTTGCGGCGTCCAAGAGATGTTCAAGTTCTTTACCCAATATGCTCTGAAAGGACAAATTGCCAAAACCATGGAATATCAGCAAAGCCCCTTGTACAGGCTATTTGAAAAATTAACCTCAGGAGAAGGTGCGAAAGAAGCGGTGGTCGGCAAGTTGCAGTAATTCCCGATCGCCTTTGGAATCGCCGTAAGCATAGAGGGTATAATGGGATTTAGGTCCGGCCACTTGCAGCAGACGGCGGATTTTTTCAGCTCCCCAGCAGTTTAATCCTAAAAGTTTGCCTGTAAGTTTGTTATGATCATCAACAGCCACCTTCGAGCAGATGAGGTCGTTAAAGCCTGCATATAGGGCCCAAGGTTCTAAGAATATATCTATATTGGCGCTGATCAATATACAGCGGTGACCCTGTTTTTGATGCCACTGTAGTCTTTCTATACCTTCTGGACGTAATTTTTTAGGGATGATGTTTTTGGCAAATTCATCGCCTTTGCGTTTGATTTCCTCAAGGTTTATGCCTTTGATGACTTGCGATAGGATGGCTTCTTTGGCTTTTTGGCGATAGTAAGGCTCATACAAGCCTAAAGGCAGATAGGGCAAGGCGCAAATCACCCCGCGGGCGATGTACAGGGGATGGCTGAGGTAATTTAAAAAGGGAAATAGGAGGTCATGGTATGTCAAGGTGCCGTCAAAATCAAAGGCTGCAATGATATTTTTGGATTCGTAATTCATGGTATTCCTGGGTTGAATAAAAGTTGTACAGGTGAATTAGATTGGTTTAAAATGGCAGTCCACGTTATCATGATGAACAGATTCAAAGCAAAATATGGGTATAAGGCGTTAAAGCGGCCTATTTTTCGGTAACAGTGGGTATTCATACCAAACTAACGGAACTAAATCAAGCATGAAAAAAAAGGTGTTGATCACAGGAGCTGCCGGTTTTGTCGGATTTCATTTAGCCCGTAGCTTAAAAGAGCGAGGAGATGAGGTCGTCGGATTGGACAATTTCAACGATTATTACGACCCCGGCCTGAAGAAAGCGCGCTCTCGAGAGCTGCATAAATGCGGCGTGCAGGTTATACATGCCGATATATGCGATTATCCTGGCTTGATGCATGCTGCGGAAAGTCATGGAATAGATTGCGTTGCCCATCTAGCAGCTCAGGCAGGTGTTCGCTATTCTTTAAGCCATCCTCATGCCTATGTCGCATCGAATCTTGAAGGTTTTGTGAATATTTTAGAAGTATGCCGTCATCTGAAGCTGAAATTGGTGTATGCCTCGTCTTCTTCGGTGTATGGATTGAATACCAAGGTGCCTTTTTCCGAGTCGGACCGTTGCGATCAACCTGCAAGCTTGTATGCAGCCACAAAAAAATCTAATGAGCTCATGGCCCATACCTATCATCATCTGTTTGGGATACCGGTAACCGGACTGCGCTTTTTTACTGTCTATGGACCGTGGGGAAGGCCTGATATGGCCTATTTTTCCTTTACCAAGGCCATCATGGAAGGCAAGCCCATCGAGATATTTAATCATGGAGCCATGGAAAGAGATTTTACCTATATTGATGATATTGTAGATGGTATAGTCGCGGCCGTAGATCTTGAGAGTGCGCATGAAATATTTAATTTAGGCAACCATAAGCCGGAGAAATTGATGACGCTGGTGCAACTTTTGGAAGAGGCTGTAGGGAAGAAGGCGCATAAGGTCTTTACCGGGATGCAGCCGGGGGACGTGCTTACGACGTATGCCGATATAGCCCATAGCCATGAGAAGCTGAAATTCTCTCCCAGAACTTCTCTGGTCGAAGGTTTAAATAAATTTGTGGATTGGTATAAGCAGTATTACGGTAAATAGTTATAATCTCGACTTTGCAAAATTTTTGAACTCCTCTGCATAGAGATGCTTCATCCAGCTAAATAAATTCCTTCGGAAGGGTAAAAAATACCCTTCCTGTGAAATTCATTACGCTGGATTTGGCCTCTCTCAGCAACCTCGTCCAAAAATATAGCAAAGTCGAGATAATGATCTTTTCAAATATTCGCTTTACAACTACAATCCCGTTTTTTGGGTACGCGAAACAAAATTGGATGTGAACTTATGAAAAAAATTATATTTAATATCTTGTCATTAATTCTCTTAGCTAGCCTTCCAAGCTGCAACTGGACGCGCGATATATGGTATGCCGAAGGCGAATGGGTACAGAAAATCGATTCGGAAGAACTCGTGCATGTGATTCAGCAGTATTTGGCTTATCTCAGGCATGTCAAACACCTGAGACTGGAAGATTCGCGCATTTATTACAATGATTACATCAATACCATTCGGCTGGAGTTTACCTGCCAGGATGTCCTTGAAGTCCGAGAAGCCCGCATGCTCTTGGTAGACTTAGTGGAGGGGCTGCTAGCTGAAATCAACCAGAATCCCAAATTGGGATCCCAGGTGTACAACTATCCCTTCTCTGCGGCCCAGATGGAAGTCTATATCGATATGGAAAGTTATTGCGGCCTGTATCTAGATCCTTATTTTGTCGGTTGGATCAAACTGGAAAAAGATACAGCCTACTACTATGCCTTTGATCAAAAAGTCGACGGATTGAACTATTGGGATTATCGTATCGAACCCTATTGGAAGAGCCGCGAATTAGTCGTGCAAGAACGTGAGGCGGAAAACTTATTTAAAGAGGCTTTCGAATATACTGAAAATACACCTGATCCCTTGAAGAAAGAGCAATATCGTCCCGAGATCAAATGCCGTCCGCGTTACTATTCTCCTTATGATACCTGCAAACCCATATTTAAATCATGACGAGCAAAGATCATCAACATCTATTGTCCAGCTGGCGCATCAAAAGCCTGATATTGACTATCATTTTAGCCATGTTCGGATACCTGTTATTCGTCATCTGGGGTGGATGGGACCAAGTCGTCGATGCCGCCTATAAAGTGGGATTTTTAGGCACTGGTGCTGCTTTGGCTTTAAGCTTAGTCAACATGTTTGTGCGTTTCTTACGTTGGAATCATTTTGTAAAACTGCAAGGGTATGAAATTCCATTTGCAGAGCACCTGCGCATATATATATCGGGCTATGCGCTTACACCGACGCCAGCCAAGACCGGCGAGGCTTTAAGAAGTGTTTTTTTGGCCGACTATCATGTGCCTTACCGCGTGAGCTTTGGTGTTTTCTTATCTGAGAGGTTTTCCGATCTGTTGTCCATCGCGGTGATTGCTTGTGTGGGGCTGTGGGTATGGCCTAATTTCCGCTGGCTATCTATAGCCATTGCGGTCTTCATGATCTTATTTTGGGTGTTGTTGAAGCAGATCCGCTGGGTGCGTTTCGTTGCGGATTTTTTACGCAGCAAAATGCATAACCGCTTCATGCGCTCGATTGAATTTATGTTTGATATGGCGCTCTCTTTTCAAAATTGCCTTTCCACCCGAACATTGTTATATGGCATAGCGATGGGGATCATCGCTTGGAGTGCGCAAGGGGTGGCTTTTTACTATATATTGCAGCTGATGGGGGCTGACATCCCCTTATTTTGGGCAAATTTTATCTACTGCGTGGCCTTGTTGATAGGATCTTTGACTTTTTTGCCGGGGGGAGTAGGAGGTACAGAAGTGGTGATGCTGCAGCTTTTGGTCTATCACCAGGTAGATTTGCCTGTGGCTGTGGCCGCTACGGTATTCATCCGTTTTACCACCTTGTGGTTTAGTGTATTGGTGGGCATTTTCTCTTTGCCTTTAAAGAAACTCCTCTGCGTGAAGTAATTTTTCGCTTGGTATTTTTGCTGTCTACCTATTATTTTGTGTTAAAAAGGAGCTAAATATGACACGTAAGGCTACAGCCGTATGGCAAGGGAACTTGAAAGAAGGTAAGGGAGTCGTCTCTACGCAAAGCGGGGTGCTCAAACAAGCCTCCTATTCCTTTCACACGCGTTTTGAAAATGGGGCCGGCACGAATCCCGAGGAGCTTTTAGCGGCCGCGCACGCGGCTTGTTTTGCGATGGCCTTATCGAACGAATTGGGAAAGGCTGGGATCGAGCCTGTAAAGTTAGAAGCTACTGCGGAGATTATTCTGGAAAAAAAGCCCGAGGGGTTTAGCATTACCAAAAGCCATATTGACTTAGTCGCGCATATTCCGGGAGTCGATGCCGATAAATTCCATGACGCTGTGAATTCCGCCAAGATAGGCTGCCCAGTCTCAAAGTTATATAAGGCGGAAATTTCGGTATCCGCCCAGCTGCATGCTTGATACTTATGAGGTTATGCTAGGATTGAGTTTGACTTCAAAGTTGACCGAGTTGACGATGTAGCATTTATCATGGGCCTGGGCTTGCAGCGCTAGTGCTTCTTCTTTACGACTAGAATCGGCAAGGGTGATTTTCGGTTGCAGCGTAGCTTCCAGGAAGTGGCTTTTGCCATGAGGGTCCACGGAAAGAATGCCGGTAGGTTCGTCGTGATAGCTTGTGACGATGATTTTGGCCTGGGAGCATAGGTACAGGTACCATAGCATGTGGCAAGAGGCTAGTGACGAGAGGAGCAGCTCTTCCGGATTCCACTTTTTGGGATCGCCTTTTGAAGAGGCGTCAGCCGAGCCTGATATCTCTGTTTTTCCAGCTGAAGATACGCTAAAAGAACGGTCGTACGTGCGGATATCGGCGTTGTTGCCGTTCCATTGCAGGTTCAAGGTATAAGTGTGTTGTATAGGCATAGTTTCCCCACAGGGTTAATTTCTTCCTGTTATACACCTAATTCGAAATTTTAGGTAGTTTAGAAATCGTGAATGACTAAATCGTATACAAAATAGCTCGAAAACAGGTAATTTGAAGGGGATTTCATGAGTAGTGAACCTCTTGCATAATTAATCTTCTTGTCCCTGCCCCTGCCCCTGCCCTGCCCCTGCCCTGCGCCTGCCCAAATTATTTTAAATTCCTTATCCTAATCCCGGATAATAGGGTTTGAACTACTGAGTGTAGTGAGAGTAGTGTGAAAAGATTTGAACCACTGAGTGTAGTGAGAGTAGTGTGAAAAGATTTGAACCACAGAGCGCAGTGAGGGCAGTGAGACAAGAGTGGGTACAGAATAAAAAAAATGACTATAGGGATCAGTGAGAGTAGTGAGAAGGGGTTTGAACTACTGAGTGTAGTGAGAGTAGTGTGAAAAGATTTGAACCACTGAG
>CAYMKI010000009.1:0-40321 GCA_964390695.1 uncultured bacterium | reverse complement strand
GTTTTAGAGTCTCGAAAAAGATATGTTCCCGCTCATGATGAAGATTCACCCGCATGCATTTACGCAACCCCAGATCCTGCTTTTGCGGCTGCACATGCTTTTCCTTGGTCTTCATCGGAAGGCATAGATCTCTATTATGATGATGTAGATGGAACATCAAGAGTTTTCCTTGAGGTTCCTTCAACTGTTTTTTCAAGGCTTAATCAACCTATATCCATTTACACTCTTAACAGCCAAGGATTTGTGTGGGTAAAAGAGGAAGTTGTCGGCAAGACCTACCGATCGATAGCATCTGTAAAGAGTCTTGCTGAACAAAGATTTGATACAGTTATCGATGCTGTACAATATTTTGGGGGCGTAGTCAGAGAGTTGTCATGAAACAATAATTCGCTTGATGGTTTGATTCAAATATGGTATGATAATATTCATTAAATAGGAATCTAGCAGTGTCCAGGCATTTAAAACGCACACCTAAAAATTACGATGGTACCGAGACCACTACGCATAAAATGACAGACATTTTGCCTGCAGTTTTGGAAACTATTAACGAAGTGTATCAAGAGCGTCCGGATCTGATTCTGGCTGCCTGGCCCATGATTATAGGGCCTCAGCTTGCTACCATGACTCAAGCGATGTCTTTTTGTGACGGGGTTTTACTGATCAAAGTTAAAAATTCTACGTTGCATAGTTTGTTATCACAAAGGGATAAATCTAAGATATTGAATCTTCTCAGGATGAAATTCCCAAAGACTCACATTAAAAATATTGTGTTCCGCATAGGTTGAGCTTTTATGCCATTATAACGAAGGGTAAGAAATGTCTGAAGAAATGACCAAAAAAGAATATGATGCTAGTTCAATTACCGTATTAGAGGGCCTGCAAGCGGTGCGCGAGCGGCCTGGTATGTACGTCGGAGATACTGGCAGCAATGGTTTGCACCAGCTTGTCTATGAAGTCGTAGACAACTGTATCGACGAAGCTATGGCCGGTTATTGCTCTGTCATTTATGTCACACTGCATAAAGATGGGTCGGCGACCATAGAGGATAATGGCCGAGGCATTCCTGTAGAGAAGCATGAAAAGGAATCCCTTAAAAGGGGACGCGAAGTTTCTGCCTTAGAAGTCGTGATGACAGTATTGCATGCAGGCGGAAAATTCGACAAAGAATCTTATAAAGTTTCTGGCGGGCTGCATGGCGTAGGTGTGTCGTGCGTATGTGCTTTATCTAGTAAGATGACTGTGCAGGTATTCAAGCATGGAAAAATCTATGAGATGCATTTTTCTCAAGGCTTTGTAAAATCGCCATTGACAGTAGTGGGAGAGAGCACAAAACGCGGAACAAAAATCACCTTCTTGCCCGACGATGAGATCATGTCGGTGCTCGAATTCGACTACGATATTTTAGCTAAACGCCTGCGTGAACTGGCCTTTTTAAACAAAGGCATTAACATCTACTTCCATGATGAGCGCAATGAAGAAAAAGATGATGTCAACTTCCACTATACTGGCGGTATAGTTTCTTTTGTATCCTATTTGAATGAAAATAAAATTCCGCTTTTTCCCGTACCGGTATATTTCCACGGGACACGCCAAGGCGATGACGCTCCCATAGAATTTGAAGTGGCAATGCAATGGAATGATGGCTTCACTGAAAACATCTATTCATATGTCAATAATATCGCCACGCGTCATGGAGGCTCGCACCTTACCGGTTTTTCCACCGCTTTGACACGCGTGCTGAACAACTACATCAAAAATCATAATCTGCTGAAATCCGATAAGATCAGTATCTCCGGCGAAGACATGCGCGAAGGTTTAACTGGTGTAATCTCTGTTAAAGTCGCCAACCCACAATTCGAAGGGCAGACAAAACAACGTCTGGGCAACAGCGATGTGGGTTCGGTTGTACAGCAAATAGTCGGTGAAGAGCTGGCGGTATATTTGGATGAACATCCCCAAATCGCCAAAATGATCGCGGATAAGGCTATCCTTGCAGCCCAAGCTAGAGAAGCTGCCAGAAAAGCCCGTGAGCTGACGCTGAGAAAATCGGCTTTGGACAGCGGAAGGCTGCCTGGAAAATTGACAGACTGTCAAGAACGCAATCCTGCGTTGTGCGAAATCTACATTGTTGAGGGGGATTCTGCGGGAGGTTCTGCAAAACTCGGTCGAGACCGCCGCTTCCAAGCTATTCTGCCTATTCGCGGTAAAATCTTGAACGTTGAAAAGGCACGCTTGGATAAGGTCTTCCAAAACCAGGAAGTAGGGACTATGATCTCTGCGCTCGGTTGTGGAATAGGCCAGGATGGTTTTAACCTCGAAAAACTGCGTTATCATAAAATTATCATCATGACCGACGCTGACGTCGACGGCTCGCACATCAGAACCTTGCTATTGACCTTCTTCTATCGCCATATGCCTGCTTTGGTGGAAAACAACTTCATCTATATCGCCCAGCCGCCATTGTACCGCGTGACGCGAAAAAAGGTCAGCCGCTATATTCAATCTGAAAAAGAGATGGACGACTATTTGCTCGAATTAGGTTTAAGCGATATTCATATTCATCTGAATGGATTGCAAGAGCCTCTGAATGCCAGCGAACAGAAAGCTTTGTTTGAAGCTATCCTGGATGTCGAAGGACTGGTGATGAGGATAGAACGCAAAGGGATCTCTTTCCGTGAATTTATGGCTTCTAGAAATGCAGAAGGGCGTTTACCGCGTTTCCAGGTAACGATGCAGGATGGCATCCACTACGCCTACAGTTTTGAAGAATTGGAAGCCCTAAGGGTCAAAGATGAAGAGCAGCAGCGTTTGGTGCATAAAGAAACTCTAGCTTCGATTCCGGAGGAAGAGCGCACGACAGAGATGTTAGACTTCCGCGCCAGCCGTCTAAATTTTGTGGAATTATATGAAGAAGAGCATCTAAGCCAACTCGTGAATAAGCTTAAGCCCTTTCAATTGGATTTGCGCCATTATCTCATCGCTGATGGGGTTAGTTTGGAGCTATCCGATGATGAGTACAAGCAGATACCTTTCAGCACACTTAAAGATTTGATGGAGTATATCCGCAATAACGGCCGCAAGGGGATTGAAATTCAGCGCTATAAAGGTTTGGCTGAAATGAACCCCGACCAATTGTGGGAAACGACTATGGATCCCGGGAGGCGTACATTGGTGAAAGTAACCGTGCCGGATATGGTAGCTGCTGATTATATGTTTACCATGCTAATGGGCGATGCTGTCCCTCCGCGCCGTGATTTTATAAATAAACACGCCCTTTCAGTGGGCAACTTAGATATTTGATAGCCCCCATACACTAGTTTTGAGGAGTGAATATGTCGTATACGGAAAATGAGACGATTATATTTCGTAATGTAGAAGATGAAATGAAGGATAGCTATATGCGCTATTCCATGTCCGTGATTATTTCACGGGCATTACCTGACGCGCGCGATGGCTTGAAACCTTCACAGCGGCGTATTTTGTATGCGATGCGTCAGTTGAACCTCTCACCCGGCGGGAAACATCGTAAGTGCGCCAAAATCTCCGGCGACACATCCGGTGATTACCACCCTCACGGCGAACAGGTGATCTACCCGACATTGGTGAGGATGGCTCAGGATTGGGTCATGCGCTATAAACTTGTCGATGGCCAGGGAAACTTTGGCTCGATCGACGGCGACCAACCCGGTGCGATGCGTTATACTGAAGCCAGGCTGACCCATGCTTCCATGCATTTGATGGAAGACTTGGATAAAGAAACGGTCGACATGGTCCCGAACTATGATGAAACGAAAAAAGAGCCGACAGTTTTCCCTTCCAAATTTCCCAATCTGCTTTGCAACGGATCTTCCGGAATCGCTGTGGGGATGGCCACAAATATCCCTCCACATAACTTGAATGAACTGATTAAATCCACTTTGCTTGTACTCGACCAGCCCGAATCAAGCGTTGATGATATCATGAAGGTAATGCCCGGCCCGGATTTTCCTACCGGAGGCATCATCTGCGGATACCGCGGGATTAAAGAAGCTTTTCATACCGGCCGCGGCAAACTCATCCTGCGCGGACTCATCCGCATAGAGGAAATGGATAGAGACCGCCAGCGGCTTGTCGTCGATGAGGTTCCTTACAACGTCAACAAAGCCCGCCTGATCGAACAAATTGCGGACCTGATCAATAATAAATCCATCACAGGCATATCCGATCTGCGCGATGAATCCGATAAGGATGGTCTCAGGATTGTCATTGAGTTAAAACGCAATGAAGTTCCCGAAGTGATCATCAACCAGCTTTATAAGTTCAGCGACCTGCAAGTGACCTTTGGCTGCAATATGCTGGCATTGGACAAGGGCTTGCCCAGAACGATGAATATCAAGCAGCTGATAGTGGCCTGGATCGACCACCGCATAGAAGTCATCCGTCGGCGTACACGCTTCGAACTAAATAAGTGCGAGGCCCGAGCTCACATCTTAGAAGGCTATCTCAAAGCTATCGATCATCTGGATGAAGTGGTGCGTATCATTCGCGCCAGCAGCAGCCGCGATGATGCTCGCAGAGAGTTAATGCAGTCCTTCAATTTCACTGAAAGGCAAGCGAATGCCGTATTGGATCTGCGCTTGTACCAATTAACCGGACTGGAACAAGATAAAATCTCCAATGAATACCAGGAACTGCTGAAAAAAATCGACTACTACCGTGCTGTGCTAGCTAGCGAAGCTATGGTCAAAGACATCATCCGCGAAGAGTTATCCGACTTGCAAAAAACGCACAAGTCTGAGCGCAAGACGCAAATCATCGCCGCAGAAAGTGAAGTGGAAATGGAAGACCTGATCGCTAACGAGAAGGCTATCATCACGATTTCTGAAGACGACTATATCAAGCGTATGCCTATCGATACTTTCAAAGAACAACGCCGTGGCGGCCAAGGCATTGCCGGTATTGGTTTGCGTAAAGAAGAAGACTCCATTAAAGGCGTTTATGTCGCTTCTACGCATGATTACCTGCTCATCTTCACCAATCTAGGCAGATGCTACTGGCTCAAAGTATGGCAAATTCCCGAAGCTAGCCGCAAATCCAAGGGCAAGCCTTTAATCAACTTGCTAGAAGATTTAAGAGAGGGTGAAAAAATAGCCACGACACTGCGGGTATCGAACTTCACCGAAGAGGGCTGTATCCTCATGGCAACCAAGCAAGGGGTCATTAAGAAAACCGAGCTCTCCGAATTCAGCAACCCTCGCAGCAAAGGGATTTGGGCAATTAATCTAGATGAAGGCGATGAAGTGATTGCCACACGTCTAGTCAAACCCGGTCAGCAGGTGATGCTCTTTACCTATCAAGGTATGGCTGTTCGCTTTGATGAAACTAACGTGCGACCCATGGGACGTATGGCTCGAGGCGTGAAGGGAGTCAATTTGCGCGACGAGAAAAACTGCGTGGTGAGCTGCGAAGTGGTCAACGGCGACGAAACCATCCTGGTCGTCTGTGAAAATGGATTTGGTAAGAGATCTAATGTGGATGAATTCAGACAGACAAACCGCGGCGGGGTAGGGGTGCGATCGATCATCACCAGCGAACGCAACGGAAATGTTGTCGGAGCGGTTTGCGTGACCGACAGCGATGGTCTGCTGATGGTTTCAACTCAAGGGCAAACCGTGCGCATACGCATGAACGAGCTGCGTGTCATGGGACGCAATACCCAGGGCGTGAAATTGGTCAATCTGAAGGATGAAGATTATTTGGTGGCTATACAGAAACTCGAAAATACCGAAGAGCAGACCGAAGAACAGGCAGCCGAACAGCCTTCAGGAGAAGGCTCCCAAACTGCTGAAGCCACACCTGCTCCACAGGAAAGCCAACCGGAGCAGAATAATGAAGCGCCCAGCTAGGTTTATTACGTTTGAAGGAGGGGAAGGAGCCGGCAAAACCACGTTGATCAACAGTATCTCTAAAGCCCTGCAATCAAAGGGAAAAGGTGTTGTGGTGACACGTGAGCCGGGAGCGACTCCTCTGGGTGAAAAAATCCGCGAGCTCTTATTGGAAAAATCAAGCTATTTTCCCGTCACTCCCATGGCGGAGCTGCTGCTGTTTTTATCCGATAGGGCCCAGCATATTGAACAGGTGATAAAACCTTCACTTCAGAAAGATAAGATCGTCCTATGCGACCGTTTTAACGATTCGACGATAGCGTATCAAGGAGGAGCGAGAGGCCTAGGCATGGACAATATCCAAACCTTATGTCAAAGAGTTTGCGGGGACACATTGCCGGATCTTACTTTTTTTCTGGATGTCGATCCCGCAATTGGTTTAAACCGTGCTAAGGGACAGCAAAGGGTATTGGATCGAATGGAGCAGGAACATCTCGATTTTCACGCCAAGGTGCGCCAAGCTTTTTTGCAGTTAGCTCAGCAACATGCAGAGCGTATTATTATTTTGGATGCCTCACAAACGCCGGATTGTATTCTAAACGAAGCATTAAAAATTTTGGATGAGCGCTTATGAGTGCCTTCGATTCTTTGATTGGGAACAGCCTCATTAAAGAACGACTATTGCGTTTGGCAAAAAAGCAAACATTGCCAAATTCCATTTTGTTTTCAGGTCCTGAAGGGGTGGGTAAAAGCCTCTTTGCCAAAGCTCTGGCGATAGATGTTTTGGGGCATGAGCACCATCCTGACCTGCATCAATACTACCCTGAAGGGAAGATGGGGCTGCATAGCATCAACTCTATGCGTAAGTTTTCCGAAGAGGTATATATAGCACCCTATAGCGCTCAGAGGAAAATATTCATCATCCACGAAGCGGATAGAATGTGGCCGTATGGAGCCAATGCCTTGTTGAAGACTTTTGAAGAACCGGCTTTAGATGCGATCATCATTCTCATAACAAGCGCTCCTGAAATGTTACTGCCGACGATTTTATCGCGCTGTTTTACTTTCCGCTTTCAAACAATACCCGAAGAGGATATTGTCAGCCTCCTACAAACTCAATGGCATCAATCCCCTGAGGCGGCGCAAAGGTTAGCTTCTCATTCCAGAGGTTCTTTAGGCAAGGCGGTCATGCTGTTGCAAGGCGGTGGCAATGCAATTCGCGATATGATCCTGCAGCTTTTGAGGAAGGGGAAAATCAGCGACTACTGCTTCCTATGCCGCGAATTAGAACAAATCACGTCGAAATTAGAGGAGTTGAAAAAGCAAGTCGAAGCATCTTGCCGAGAGGAGCTTCTACTGGTGCCTGCAGAAAACCTGACCGCAGTGCAACTTGATAACCTTGAAAAAGAGATCGATGGAGTTGCCTCGATGAAGATCAAGCAAGACATGCGTACGTTATTTGAAGTGATCGGAGACTGGTATCGCGATATGGAGCTTATCAGAGTGCACGCAGATCGCCGCTATCTTATTCATAAAGACTACGAAGAGGATCTAGAGCAAGCATTTCAACGAGGGGAATTGTTACCCTTAGTAGAAGTTCAGAATATCCTCTCTAAATCCATGCTCTCCCTGGAGCGGAATACAGGCATTGACCTGTGCCTGGAAAATTTGTTTTTGCAATTATATACACAAAAGACCTGAAAAATTTGTTTTGATTAGGCCGATTGCAGGAATTCACAATGTAGAGCTGGTAGAGGGGTTTTGAAAGAAATCTGTGAATCGCCCTTCTTTGAGCTAATCTCAAAGAGGGCTAGGATTTAGGGCGTAAGTTGGGTTTTAAGTTGAGCTGACCTGCTTTAGTTCATTTTCAGTGTCGCTTTGTTTAGGTTGTTTCTTGTCCTGTTTAAGTTGCATATCGATTAAGTTTTTAAAAACCATAATGCCTATACCCGCTACGCTCAGAACTATTATCGAACAGCCTATCCCTTTTAAGATTTTCTCATTTTTGATCTGTGTGTCTGTATAAACTTCACCACGCGATATCATCATTTGGGAGAAATGTAAGATCTGGAATTTGTCCCAAGTGGTAAAATTACCCTGAGGGCTTATGACTGTAAAATTAAAATTTTTATGAAAAGAGGCGATGTCAGGCATTTTGTGTGTCTTTTCCCAGATATCCGGGTTCACACCTAAATCGCTTAAGGAATCACACGTAAGGCAGTTTTTTGCACAAAAATTGCGATAGCGAGCAAAGGCAGCGTTGTAAAGATCCAATATTCTTTCATCCATCTGTTCTCTTGCAATAATGTGTACATATATCGTCCGAGGATTTTTGGGGAGGCAAAGAGGTCTTTCCCCTTTTTCTTCACTGACAGCTAAAGGAAGGCAGATAACTTCATTAGAATCAATGGTAGGGCAGTAGCTCTTTCTGGTCGAGGAGTGGGCTTGCGTAGAAGCCTTATTACCGGTAAGAAAATAATCTACTTTTAAAGAACGCGAAATAAAAGAATAAATTCTCAAGGCTCCCTCTTTCACTTGATCCCACGTGGAGGGGTCAAAATCTTTTGGATAGAATTGCTCTCCATCTTTTTCAAGCCTGAAATCCAATGACACAATATTGGAATTAGATCTTTTTTCAGATTCAGTCAGCTCTTGCTTGGAATACTCGCCGGCCTTCCAAATGTGTTTGTCAAAGAATTTACCTAGCCAGGTGACGGAAGGTTGCTTCCAGCTGTTTTCAAGGTATTTGGCTGTCATACCTGTTTCCAGCTGTTCATAGACTTTTAATATAGGGTCGTTATATGCTGCATTCGGTACAGGCAGGCCTTGTGCTAATGCATGGCCTTCCGAAATTTTCTGTGTTGATAAACCGGGTTGTGTTTGAAGAGTTTGGGGGGCAGCATTAGAAATAGAAAACATTATAAGCCTCCAAAATAAAAATTTAAATTGTTTACTGTTGACAAAACAGCGCTTGTGAATATCTCAAATTAGTTATTTAATGTCTATACAAAAAAAATTACTAATGGGTTTAGGATCGATGCAGATTAAGAAGTCTCAAAACAACGTTAACCGGGCAGGGGCAAGGAGATTTTATGCAGGAGATCTATTGCCACCCAGACCTTGCTACGCTTAGCCTGGGTGTAAAATGAAAGCTTATCAAGCTTGTTTGTTATCGAGCTAGTGCTTGTATTAACAAATCGTCTACTTGTTAAAATAATCAAACATAGGCGCCGCATGAGCGGCGGGATATTTATTTATTTTTTGGAACGTATTTGCTTAGCATATTCCTAATTCGAACTGCAGTATCTGCATCCCATCCATTAGGTTGCAAAACATGGGCATTCACTAAATCAATAAATTTTTGGCGGGGCTTAGAATACTTTAAGGATTTATCAAATAGATTCACTAGTAAATTAAAATTATCCCTATTCAGACGCAATTTACGAGCTTGAGTCAAGAAAGTATTGTGTAGGGAAGTGTTTTCATTTTGCATTACACTCTTGTTCGGTCTTTTTCCTTTCTTCTGGGTTTTGGTTGAGGTGGCATACCAATCAGCAGCCTGAGCTTTATAGCTGTTAATGCCAATCTCGGATCCGTATGAAAGAGAGCTCTGTGGTCTAGCCTCTACTACTTGAGGGGCTGAGTGAAAATCAGAAAGTGGATTTTCTGAGTTTTCTATAGGGGGGGTGGTTTTAATGTTTTTATTCACCTGTTCAAGGACATTGTCTTGCACTTTTGGAGCATCTACTGGCATGCCAGAGTAGGAAGCGTTTGTTGTGGTTTCAGAATTAGATTCTTGTGTTTTTTGGGTTTGTTGGACTTGTTCCTCTTGTGTTTTTTGGGGTGTTTCGAAAGATGTTGTGGCTGCATTTTCAATATTAGGAAGTGTGGATTTAGGGGAAGCTGATTTTTTACGGATAATGTTTGCTACTTCAGCTGCAGAAAGCTTTCTGTTTAGATCTTTTACCTCTTGATCAAAAATATGAAAGGGCTTCTTAGCCACTTCTTTTCCGTATATAAATAGGACTGCTTGGTCATTATAAGCAGCTTCGTTTTTCTTTATCTGTGCTTCGATCATTTTTTGATAATGATTCATCCTCTTTAAATCAATAATCAGTAAGGTGATGTTGCCGATAACAGGAATAGCTTCCACAAGGCCTCTCACGATATTTTTGGCGCCTAGTTTAGCTTCTGAAAGATGATGAGTTCTGTTTTGGCTAAATATAGCACATGCAAGATGCACTACAGAATGAACTATACCTAGTAAGCTCCTACCTATTCCAGAAAAGGTGCTGACAACGGGAATATATCCTAATATATTAAGTGTGCAAGGCTGTGAAGAAACGCTGCGATCTTGTGTTAATATATTTTTTTTATTAAATGCAAAAGTAAATATATCGGGTCTGTCTGTGGATCCAGGCAATAATTGACCAGTTGCAGAAAACATATAGATTTAACCTCATGTTAGATATTTAGAATAAATTATACCTTACTTTTTAAAATTTTACAACTTTAAAATTCGAAATAACCCAGCTGGTAAACTTGTAAAATATTGACATTTATTAAATTGACATGTAATATTAATTAATATTTAATTTAATATGAGTAAATTTGTTTATGTTGGAAGATAAAAATCAGAATTTGAAGTTATTTAACATATTAGCGGGAACTTTTAAAAACTGGATGGAATGTTTGAAGTCCTTTGTACTCATAGGGCTAGTAGTACAAGTGCCTCTGTTTATTTCCATGGGGCTGTATCTGGTAACTGAGAGCTTTCAATCTGGCAATCAAGATTTTCAATCCAGTGGATCGTCTTTTTTGATAATGCTACTTAGTGGTTCTGTGATCATCATGAACTTTCTGGCAATGATTTTACAACCTATGGCTCTTTACAAAGTCGTAACAAGTGTTTTCCAAGGACATGCTGTCAGGTGGAAAGAGGTGATGTGGTCTCTTAGGAGTAAACTGTGGAGCTATTTGGGGGCTGTAGTCCTTATGGGGCTGGCTGGTATGTGCGGGGTATTAGTGATAGAAGGTATTACTTATTTGGTGATGCTAGTATGGGATAACTCGGGGTTATATCCTTATAGAAATTACTTGTTGGGAACTATTTATACGCTGATCGGCCTACCGGTAGTCTATTATCTTGTCCGTTTTTATATCGATTACTGTATGACATTTTCAGCTATGTTTATGGATGATACGCGATGTGATGAAAGCATGAAAAGAAGCTGCATGGCAGCAAAAGGTAACCGTTTGCGCATTCTGCGGTATTTTATTTGTTTAGCGATTCCCTTGATATTAGCCTTATTGGTGATCTTTTTGGTAGTCTTTTCTTTCTCTAGCAATATGCCAACTAAAGGTTGTTTTACGTCCATCTTTGATTGTGCTTTTAGTGTTTTGCAAGTGCTTGTAGAAGGTTTCATTGTCAGTTTTGTGACCATGCTATACATGCAATTGAAAAAGCAACCGAACAATATCTCGTCAGAGATCGTGCCTTAATAGGATCAAGAGGTTCATTATAAAATTGGGCCTTGTTTTAAAAGACCGAATCTCCAGGTTTTGGGTAGGTTGAAATTCTACAACTTGGGGATGTTTGGGTATATGCTTTTTATACCGAGCTGAATATTTGCGTAGGTGTAAAATGGGCAAATTTTTTAGAGAAAGAACTCAGTCTTCCAAAATTACACTGTGACAAATCCCCATGGTGTAAGTCGTATACGGAGCAAAATGTCCTCTGGATATTTTTTTTTCCTACAACACTGTTGAAAAATATTATCATATCTTCTTCTTTTATGATGAAAAGCTGGCGATTATTTGGTGTAAAAGCCACTTGAGTTAATTTGTTGTTGATTAGCATTTTGCAATCGGAATTAAAACTTACGATGTAGTCAGTGCAGTTGAAAAAATCAAAATGTACATCCTCGACTTGTTGTTGAGCTACATGATGGAATATTATCGAACCGAGAGCTTGGTAAGCTGCTATTGCTCGTAGCAATTTGCGCGTATCTTCTTTTTGGATGAGCTCTGACGTTTGATTTGGAGGAAGCAGCTGGTAGCCGATTAGTTTCATAGTCTTAAGGCGTTGTATAAAATCGGCATTTCTTGGTAGCAATTTTAGTGTTACATTAGGACGCTTAATTTTAGCTAGAAAAGTTTCTTTTAGATATTCTATGCAAAAGTCTTTGTAGGAAATATCTGTTGATTTAGCGGCTACAGCTTCAGATAATAAAATCGAATCAGCGATGTTTTGCCAGAGGATATCGCTAGAGGCCAACTGTTGGAATTTTTTTGTTACCAAACATAATCGACATAAATCCAGGTGAGCTAAGTGTGCGAAAATAGTTATAATCGCATCTTGGGGCAAGGTATTTATAGTATTTATCTCATAATGATCTTTATGAGATGTCATGGCTAAGAAGTTGTCTAAAGTTGTTTTCATATCAGTAATTCAAGCTAAAACATAAATAAAACAGGATGGGCAGGATAGGCAGGATGATCAATGTAAAGTTCACACAATTTTCAGGTGAAAACAAATATAAATCGATTCTATCCTGTTTATCGTGCTCATCCTGTTTTTCATGTTTAAAGAGTTGTCTTCAAGCTTCGCCTCTCTGTGTTATCTGTGGGCTGTGTGGTTCAATATGTCACACTTTGTACGGTTCTGTATAGTTGCAAATTTTGCAACAAATCACACGTCTCCGTTGAGGGGAAATTGCCTTTCCGTCTTAGAAATTGGAGGAATATTGAAATTGAATGGAAATTTTGTCAAATCATCATGCTTTAAGTTATTTTCAAGACAATAAGGCTTCAAAATCGTATCGTTTCCGATATCACTATTGAAGAAGTAAACCATTTGAAGGGCCTTTACGATGAGAACTTGGCAACTGTCTGGCGTAAATATAACTGTCGTTAATTTGTTGTTGATCATCATTTCGCGGTCTGAACTAAGGCTTACGACATAATCGGTACAGTTAAGAAAATCCAATTTTAGATCTCCGATTTGTTGTTGAGCCGCATGATGAATAATCAAGTATTCTGTATGGGTGTCGGCAGCTATGGCGCTAATGAATTTGCGCGTATCTTCCTTTTGGATGAGCTCTGCCGTTTGAGTTGGAGAAAGCAGCTGGTAGTCGGGTAGTTGCATATTCTTAACCCGTTGTATAAAATCGGCATTCCTTGGTTGCAGCTTAAGAGAAGGGATAGATGTGCCGGTGAATGCCAGTGGTGTTACACTAAGATATTCTTTGCAAAAGTCTTTGTAGGAAATATCTGTAGATTTAGCGGCTAAAGCCTGGGAGAATAAAATCGAATCAGCGATGTTTTGCCAGAGGATATCGCTAGAGGCCAGCTGTTGGAAATGTTTGGATACCAAACATAATCGACATAAATCCGGGTGAGCTAAGTGCGCGAAAATAGTTATAATCGCATCGTCGGGTATGGTGCTAATAGTATTTATCTCATAATGATCTTCATGAGATGTCATGGCTAAAAAGTTGTCTAAAGTTGTTTTCATATCAGTTAAACTGTTTGTTTTCTAACTCTTCCCAGCGGAGGTAAAGCTTTTGAATCTGTGTTTCATGCAAGCTGATTTGCGTGCATATTTCTGCCAAAGAGGCACTATTTTGGGCAAGTTCCGGATCTTCCAATTGGAGGTTAAGCTCCTGTATCTTCTCTTCCAGCTTAAGAATTTTACCTTCGATCTGTTCGTATTCTTTCTTCTCTGCATAGGAGAGCTTGGATTTAGCTACAGCAGGTTCTGCTTTGGGTTTATCAGACTTCGCTTTGATGGTTGTGCTAGCAGGCGTACGAGCAGCCGCTTCCCACTGGGCGTAGCTGGCAAATAATTGCGTTTGAGCAGGATCTCCGAGGGCGAGAAACGTGTTGCAGATTCTATCCAGCATGCATCTGTCGTGGGTGATCAAAACTACCGCACCGGGAAAATCCATCAGACTTTCTTCGAGGGTCTCAAGAGTTGGAATATCCAGGTCGTTGGTAGGTTCATCCAGCAGGAGAAGGTCGGCAGGCTGAAGCATGAGATGCGCAATGGTGATCCGGGCTCTTTCCCCGCCTGATAGTTGCGAAATGGGCATGTCCAAGATGTCCGGAGAAAAAAGGAAGCGTTTGCACCATCCATTGATATGGATAGAATGCCCATGATAGGAAACATAATCGCTGTTGGGCGAGAGCGCTTCGCGAAGGGTGAGGTGGTCGGGCAGCTGATTTCTATGTTGGTCAAAGTACACCACTTTGAGGTCTTCGGCTCTTTTCAAGGTGCCTTGGTCAAGGGGTTGTTCGTTGGCTAAAATTTTTAACAAGGTGGTTTTTCCAGAACCGTTAGGTCCCATCAATCCGATTCGGGTGCCGGGAGATAAAGTGAAGTCCAGGCCTTTGAACAGGGTTTTTCCATGGATTTCTTTGCAGATGTTTTTCGCTACCAATAGCTTTCTGGTATCTCTTTCACTGCTGGTGAACTGGATAGCGGCTTTGGTTTGCGTGTTTCGTTTCTGTACATCGGCCAGCTCTCCTAAGATCTCATGGGCCTGATCGATGCGAGACTGAGATTTTGTGGTGCGGGCTTTAGGGTTAGATCTCAGCCATTCCAGCTCTCTTCTTGCTTTGGATGCCAAAGAGCGCTCCTGCTGCAGCTGGCCTTGCAGGAATTCTTCCTTTTTCTCCAAGAAATTGGCATAGGTTCCTTTAATACCAAAAATACCTTGCGGGTAGGCATGGGACATTTCTAGGGTTCTGTTGGTGACCTGCTGCAAGAAATAGCGGTCATGGCTGACCATTAAATAGGTGGGCGCTTCGTTCAGAAGGAATTTCTCCAGCCAGAGAATACCCTCCAGGTCAAGGTGGTTGGTGGGTTCGTCTAGCAGCAACAAATCTGGAGAGGTGACCATTTCTTTAGCTAGCATGAGCCTCTTCTTCCAGCCGCCGGATAGGCGAGCAGCGGAAGCTTCTTGGCCTGTGAATCCCAATTTGCTCATCCATGTTTTGGCTAAGACTTCTTTTTCGTAATCGGGCATGTCTTTAAAAGGGTGAAGGCTTTCTAGCAAAATCTCTAAGGGATTTTGGTCGGGAAAGTCGCAGACTTGGGGTAGATAGCCTATTTTGAGGTTGCGCCGGATGGAAAGGGTGCCTTTATCGGCTTTTTCTATGCCTGCAATGATTTTTAAGAAGGTAGTTTTTCCCGATCCGTTTTGACCGATGAGTCCGATGCGGTCGTCGGTAAAGATGCTCAAAGAGATGTTCTGGAATAGGTCTTTGGTGCCGAAGGATTTAGAAAGGCATTCTCCGCTAAGCAGCAGCATATAGATCTCCTTGGTATAGCATATCTTTTGCAAATTTTATAAAATCATCCAGATGGTCAAACGAAGAAGTAAGGATGGCAGATCTTTTTTCCATGAGCGAAGCGTTGCGTTTAAATAAGAATCCGAGCAGTTGCTTCAATTTATTTATGCGTGTTTTGAGGGGCATGTCTGGTGGCATAGCTTGCATATAGGTATCGAAATAGATAACCAGGTTTTCCCACTTAGGCTTAAAGGCTGTTTTTGCGAAATGGGCCTTGATTTCAAGAAAAATAAAGGGGTTTATCAAGCTGCCCCTGCCAATCATTAGGCCGTCGCAAGCGGTCATCTTTAACATATCTAGTGCATTTTGGACGGTTAAAATATCGCCATTGCCGACCAAGGGAATCTTTAGCAGCGATTTGGCTTCTGCGATAAGATCCCAACGCGCCGGAGGGCCATACCCATCGACTTTGGTCCTGGGGTGGAGAGTGATGTATCGCACGCCGCTTTCCTGTGCAGCCAGTAAATTTTCTTTGAAGAGAGAGGTGTCTTCATAGCCCGAGCGCATTTTTAGCGTTACGGGAATAGACACTGATTTTACCACGGCTTGCGCGACTTCGAAGATGAAAGAAGGGTTTTTAAGGAGGCTGGAGCCAGCTCCTCTGCCAGTGACGGTATTAGAAGGACAGCCGCAATTAATATCGATGCGCGGAGCGCCGCGTGCTTGGATTTCGGCTGCCATATCAGCCATGAGCAGAGGATCGGACCCCATCAGTTGAGCTGCCAAAGGGATTGGGGCAAGCTCTTGAGCATTGTAAACTTTGGCTAGGCTTTTAACGTGTGCATTTTTAGGGACTCTGAGGAAGTCTCTAACCGCTTCGTCAAAACCGCCGATGGAGGCCATAGCTTTACGAAAGCAATGATCACCGACGCCCTCCATAGGGGCTAATTGTAAGTAAGGACATCCATGTGGATCTTTGGGAAGTGTGAACATAGAAAACATTATACAATATGAAAAGGTTAATCTTCAACTGGACTTTGCACATGACTTTGCAAAATCTCGATATTTTAATCGATGTTTTTTCTTGCATTATTGTTAATAAATAGTGTAAATTTACAGCTAGCGTGGTGGATAAACGCCACGTAATAAAAGGAAAATTGTCATGTCTCAGTACTGTATAGATACACCGCATGAACTATTAAAAGCATGCTTCGACATAGACTTTGCAAAATGTCTCTGTTCACCTGGAACAGATGCGCAGTTATTGTCTTTGTCATTACCATCTTTGTCTTCTAAAAATTTCTGTCTTTCTCTTCTTATAGACTTTACAAAAGGTATTATTTCCAAGATTGTACAAGTCATTCTGGTCGTGTGCACCGCACTTTTGAGTATTATTAAAGCTTAATCAGCTTATACATTTATTTGTTTTATTCGTGTTTGTTTAATTATGTGATTTTGCAGATTATTCTTTATATTATCTGTAAGTCTACGTAATTAATTAATATATATATTTACATGCAACTTTATGAATAGTTGTATTGAATTATTAATAATCGAGGGAAAATTTATGCGTCAATTTACAAGCAGCGACTTGCAAAATATGGCCTTGGGCAGTGCCATTTTGGGCTCTGGAGGTGGTGGGGACCCCTCTTACGAACTGATGAGTGCCCAGTATCAATTAGAAAAACATGGACCGGTGGAGGTTATTCCAATTTCAGCTATCTCCTCAGATGACCTTGTAGTACCAGTAGGTTTCATGGGGGCTCCTTTAGTGGGTATGGAGAAAATCCCTAGCGGCAACGAGTTTATAACATTGATAGGTCATCTGGAAAAAATTCTGGGGAAAAAAGCTTCGGTTTTGATGCCGATTGAAATTGGAGGAGGAAATGCCTTTGTGCCATTTTCCGTGGCGGGGCGATTAGGGCTGCCCATCTTGGATGCCGATATGATGGGCAGAGCGTTTCCTGAACTTCAGATGACCTCGTGTAATCTGAACCAAATACCTGCTGTTCCTGCCTTTATAGTAGATCGTTTAGGTAACAAGGTTGTTATAGAGACGGACAGTGTTATGTCTTTGGAAAAAATTGCCAGACATGTGGCTGTGGCGATGGGATCCAATGCCGCTTTATCGAGTTATCTCATGACAGGAGCTCAAGCCGCCTCGGCAGTTGTGCCTGGTAGTGTCTCCCTGGCAGTGAAGATTGGCGAAGTTGTATCGTCTGCGCAAAAAAAAGGCAAGGATCCTTTGCAGCCGTTACTGGACTTAACCGGAGGCGTATGCGTTGGATCTGGCAAAATTACCGACATAGACCAAAAAATTTATGCCGGATTTTTGAAGGGGAAAGTGACTATTTGTAATGATGCGCAAGTGTTGGAGCTTTTTTACCAAAATGAGTACCTTATTGCAAAATCAAATGGAGATTATGTTGCAACGACGCCTGATATAATCATGCTGATTGAGCAGGAAAGTGGAACGCCATTGACAAGTGAGTCCTTGCAATACGGAATAAAAGTCAACGTCATTGCCCTTCCGTCTCCAGGGCTTTGGCAGAGCGAGGCTGGGCTCGATTTAGTGGGACCCAAATATTTTGGTTATAATATAGAGTATAAACCGTTCAATTTGAGTTAAAAAAATGAATAAAAAATATAAAATAGGAATTGATATAGGCGGAACACACACTGATGGTGTTATTGTAGATGAGAGTACTAATATAATAGCTTTTGCTAAATGTTTAACGACCGACCCCGTAGACATTGGATTTGCAAGGGTTATTTGCGATCTACTAAAAACAGCAAAGTTATCACCCGAGATGATCGAAGACGTTTGCTTGGGCACCACCCATGCTACAAATGCTATTTTACAAAGGATGGGACTCTACCGTGTTGGTGTGATCCGCATAGCTGGGCATCACCCAGAGTCTATTCCTTCGTGCTATTCATGGCCCAATGACCTCAAAGAGGTTATTTATGCTGGCACTGTATCCGTTGGAGGTGGATACGAATGTGATGGAACTCCTATATCATCATTCGATTCAAATGAAGTCAAGCGCGCTTTAGAATGCCTTGTCCGGCAAGGTGCAGAAAGTCTAGCTGTTATAGGCGTTTTTTCGCCTTTGAATGCTATCCAGGAGCGAGAGGTAAAATCGATTGCCCATGATATACTAGGAAAGGATTTTCCCGTATCTTTATCTCATCAAATTGGTGGAATAGGCTTTATTGAAAGGGAAAACTCCACTCTTTTAAATGCCTCTTTGAAAAGATTTATGAAAAATGGATTTTCGCGCCTGCAGCACACTTTGGCAGAGAATAAATTGACATGTCCTCTTTGGATTACACAAAATAATGGTAGTCGTATGCACTTAGAGCATGCTAGCGAATATCCCGTTCTGACAATTTCAGCAGGACCTACCAATTCCTTTATTGGAGGAGCCAAACTTGCTGGATGGAATGATGCCATTGTTGTTGATGTGGGTGGGACGTCCACTGATGTAGGGGTTGTTCGTAGTGGATATCCCAGGAGGCGATTGAATAAGTCTAAGATGGGGGGCATCGCCTTAAATTTTTCGATGCCCGACGTATTATCCATTGCACTTGGCGGTGGCAGTCACGTTGATTCCGAGGGGATCAAGATAGGCCCCTTAAGCTGTGGAAAAGATACCTTTACTCAAGGTATTTCTTTTGGAGGTAACTGCTTGACACTTACAGATGTTGCTTTAGCTCTTGGTACAGTCGATATTCATGGTGCTCAACCCAGCAGGATAAAAATATCGCGTAATACGTGCCAAGATGTCGTTAACAAAGCAAGAGATGACATTCAAGAGCTGGTTCATTCCATTGGTATAGATGAGCAGTATTTGCCTGTTGTTATGATAGGCGGAGGGGCATCGCTCTTTAAATACCAAGATTGGAACGAGCGATTCAGGAGTCCTGGTCATTCCAATGTGGCGAATGCCTATGGAGCTGCCTTAGCTGAGTTTTCAGCTACGATCGACACTGTTTTGACTTTGACAGAACGGGACAAGATGATCGCTGATCTAGAAGAGCAGGTCATGGCACTTGCTATCGCACAGGGAGCCGATCCAAGCAAGGTAAGGATTGTGGATAAGCATATCATCCCCTATCATTATGCCTCGCAACCTATTGCAAGGGTGGTTATCACCTCATCAGGGTAAAGCAGAGCTTACGGAATCGCCTTGCGCCAAAGGAATGTACCGATTATGCATTAATACACGATAGTGCATTTTTTTGCTGCAAGGATTAGCTATCATAAGCTATCCTGTTTAGTATAATTGATATGAATTTTATAGAGGAAAACCTATGACGAAAGAAGTTGTGAAACATCGGAAAGATGAGAAGAAAAAGCCTACCATGACGGCGAAAGAACGCAAGGCTAAAAAACAAGAAAAGAAGCAAAGCAAGAATGCTTAGACTTAGCAAGATTTGTTCAAAAAGATGAAACACAAATCTTTCTTATCAGAAGACCCTGCCCGCGGTCCTAAAAGAAAGAAACTTTGTGCCAGAGTTTTTAACAAGCGCTTTATATGTCGCATTTTTACAACTCAATTGTGATTTTGAGTCTCATTCTTACAATTTTATTGTAAAATTGCAAAAAAACCTTAATTTTGCCTAGAAAAACAGTAAGATATCAACAAAGATATTGAAAGGACCCATCACACACGCTACTACGTCTGACTTTACACCTTATTGAGGAAATTTCTTCGGTTCTCGAAAATTGTGCCAGCCTTCACCGCTGAGAGCTTTTAAAAAACTCAATAGGGCTTTTTTGTCTTGATCCGACAAATGCAAAGGGCGCATGAGAGGGTGTAGGTTTTTATTTTTGTTGCCCCCTTTGTCGTAATAATCTATGACGGCTTCCAGGGTTTTCAGACTGCCATCGTGCATATATGGACCTGTGTGTTCGACTTCACGCAAAGTCGGCACTTTGAAAGCGCCCCGGTCATTATCTAAATGTGTGATGGCGTATCTTCCAAGATCTGGGTGTGGGGCATCCATGCCCACACCGATATTTAAAAACCGGCCATCGGAAAAGTTGTACCCGGCATGGCAGCGTGCGCATTCGGCTTTTTCGAATACCTGCATGCCTTTCACTTGCTCTTCGGTAAGCGCTGTGGTGTCGCCGGCTTGATAGCGGTCGTAGGGGGAGTTTCCGGATAATATCGTGCGCTCGAATGTGGCTATGGCCTTAGCAATCTGGTCGATATCAATCTCATCACTGCCAAATGCTTTTTTAAATAAAGGCTTATAGCCTGAAATCCTTTTGACTTGCTCTGCACATTGCCTGTGTGCTTCATGAACATCTTTGGCATCTGTCATCTCTTTAGGATTTGCCAAAGGCCCTTTGCACTGCTCTTCTAGAGATTTAGCTCTGCCATCCCAGAATAGATGTGTGGAATAGGCTGCGTTGATGACAGTGGGAGAATGTCTGGAGCCTACTTCATGATTGATGCCGATAGGCAACGATCTGCAGTCACTGAAACCGCAGCGGATATTGTGACAGCTGGCGCAGGATACGGTTTGATCGGAAGAAAGTCTTTGATCAAAATAGAGCAGGCGGCCAAGTTCAGCTTTATCACGTGAATAGGGGTTGTCTTCAGGCCAAGGGATAGGCGGCAATCCTAAGGGAATTTCTAAGGGTGGAGTGGAGTGCATTTCTGAAGTTGAGCCTTCGGCCGGGAATGGGACAGTGAAATATAAAAATTTAAAGCTAATGCCCGCAAAGTAAAAGACGCGAGAAAGTAATTTATACACGCTTTTTGGTAGGGTTTGTTGATATGGTTTCAAAGAGAAACCATATGCGCCTTTCTGTTTCATCAATAAAGCCTTCTAGAAGACTCGTAGTGGCTACATCATAGTGCTTGCTGCAAATGCCGTGCGCCTTGCGCAGGCTATCGGCAAATTGTTGGTTATCGTTTATCAGTTGTTTAATCATCTGTTCTGCGCTAAGAAGTTCCTCATCGCTATCCTTCAAGGTTTTCAGTCGTTGGATGTGTCCTATCGAGCGCACGGTGGTAGTCCCTAATTTTCGCAGTCTTTCAGCTAAGACATCGATCATGGCGAATACTTGATCGGCCTGTTCGTCAAAGAGAATGTGGTAGTCACGAAAATGAGACCCAAAAAGATGCCAATGGTAATTTTTTGTTTTTACATATAGGGCGAAAGCATCGGCAATGAGGGGATTAATGTGCTCGGCGATTTTATTCCTGTCTTGTAATGGAAAGAAATGAGGAGTTGCTAATTCTGAGGGTATCTTTTTACTTTTCATCGTTTATCCGGTGTTGAACCGCTCCTGTAAAATTTATTTCTGAGAATTCAGTATAGATACAAGCTTGACAAGCAATCAATTAGAGTTCTTCAGAATATCAAATACTAATAATATGTTGAAACCAGCGCCTAGCATTAAACCGGCGACATGTCTATTCTTTTATTCATTATCACAAAGAGGTCTTCCAATCAAGAAAATTATATAAAATCAGCAAGGAAGAGGCGTGATAAGTAACTATTCAGCATGAAAATAAAAATGCCTATGGAGATAAACCCAAACAAGCTGAAAATTTGGAATCAGGGATTTTGGAAACAGCCTTGGATTCTTGTTTTTGCCCTTTGAAAAAAAAAGAGCTATAAGTATAATTTCGTCTTTGAAGGATATGAATTTAGGGAGCAAGTTGAGTTTTAATAATAGAAGCTGTCTGTAGTTTTGCAATTTCCTCAATAATAATATAAAGGTTTTCATGGGTACAATAGAGCATTATCTCCTCCAATTTAAAGATATCGTTTGGGGCATTCCGCTGCTTTTGCTTTTGATTGGAACAGGTCTGTATTTAACGTTCATTTTAAAAGGCGTACAGTTTCGCTATTTAGGTTACGCGATAAAACAGGTGTTTGCAGCCGAAAAGGCAAAAAGCCAGGGAGATATCAGTCATTTTCAAGCCCTTATGACTTCTTTAGCCGGAGCTATCGGAACAGGCACTATTGTGGGTGTCTCAACGGCCATATCTATCGGTGGGCTGGGGTCTATGTTTTGGATGTGGCTGACAGCTTTTGTAGGCATGGCCACCAAATATGCAGAGTCTCTACTCGCGGTGAAATATAGGCAGATTGATGATAGAGGCGAAATGATGGGCGGTCCCATGCAATATATTGAACGAGGACTTGGCTGGAAGTGGCTGGCTCTTTTATTTGCCTTTTTTGGTTGTGTAGCTGCTATCGGCACCGGCAATATGGTTCAGGCAAATGCCATTTCTGAGGCTGCAAGTACATTTTGGCAGATGAATTCATGGTGGAATGGGGTCATCATCGCAGCCCTCACCGGATTGGTCATCTTAGGCGGAGTGCGCAGCATAGGTCAAGTGGCTGGCGTATTAGTACCGTTGATGGCCCTTTTTTATATAGGTGCCGGCCTGATTATTTTGGTTTTTCATTTCGATCGCATTCCTCAGGCTCTTTCCGATATCATCCATAGCGCTTTTGAAGGTCAGGCCGCTTTTGGAGGATTTGCTGGAGCTTCTGTAATGCTCGCTATCCAGTGGGGAGTGGCCCGCAGTGTGTTCTCCAATGAAGCAGGGTTGGGAATTTCCTCTATCGCAGCAGCCGCTGCTAAAACCGACAGTCCAGCTCGTCAGGCTATGATCACCATGACAGGGGCTTTATTGTCCACGGTTATTGTGTGCAGCATCACAGGGTTGGTATTGGCAGTGACAGGCGTGCATGGACAAACTACGGAATCGGGAGCGGCATTAAGCGGAGCTTCCATGGCCATAGAAGCATTCAATACCACCATCAGTGGAGGAGCTTACATTGTCGCTATAGGGTTGATTTTGTTTGCTTTTTCCACCATTATTGCCTGGGGATATTATGGTGAAAAATGCTGTGAATATATCTTCGGCTCAAGGTCTGTGATATTTTATAGGATACTGTATACTCTGGTGATTGTTCCCGGAGCGGCTTTGAAGATGGAAACCGTATGGCTGTTGGCCGACATTTTCAACGGTTTGATGGCTATACCCAACTTGATAGCTTTGATTGCTCTGTCCGGAGTCATTATTGCTGAAACCCAGCTATTCTTGACCAAAGAAAAACAATAAAAGCAAAAATATAAAATTGTGCGCTTCGCGCACAATTTTAGCGCTGTCAGTCAAACTGTCCGGTTTTACTGAAACCTCTGAGCCTCTGTTACTCTGACGAAGGAGGAGTATCTGATCTGTAATCTAAATTCTCCGATTCTGAAACCTCGGTTGACGTTGAGGTTAGAGGGGGAGTCGGTTCGGGTTGTTCGATAGCAATGTCGGGTTGCACAATATCCGTAGAAGAATCAGGTGCTTCTGCATCTAAAGTTAGCGCATTATGATTTAAAAGAAATTTATCTATATCTGCTTGATGTAGTCCGGCTTTTTTGAAATAAAAGCCGTCGACCGGGAACGGCGATGAAGCTGCAGAAAAATCCTCCAAGTCATAGGAGAGAGCGCCGATTAAGTGAATCTCTTTGCCTATTTGTGCTCCTGCCTGTTCTTCGAGAATTTCACGGCAGACTTGATAGGATTGCAGCAGTTCTTTCAAAGAGGGCTTGGAAGGTAGAAGATCCAACCATTCAGGATCGTAAACCAGATGGAGGTTCATCAACAAATGCGGTGATATCTCCTTTATCAGTTTTGCAAGTACATCTGATAAAACACTTCTGGAATGTCCCTGCTGATAATCTTCAAGCGATTCACCGAAACAGATAAAAGGTTGGACATTATATTGCAGGAGCCTGGGAATTTGCGTGGCGAGAAAGCTTGGATCAGACTCGATGGTTTTTTTGTCAATGATTGCAAAAGGGATTTGGGATTCTCCCAAGAGTCTCGCAGCAATGGGCTCGGTAAAACACCCTTTTTGGGTATTTAACATAGCGTCCACTCCGAATTTTAAGGGGGAATCGGCATATTTGTCGCGAATAGCCAGGGTGGTAGCAAACGGAAACGCTATGTACCCAGCGAAGACGTTGAAATCGATCGTATTGAGAAGTTTATCGATTGCTGTATGTGTATTTTCCTGAGATGGATATGCACTCCAATCCATCAAGAAGATGCGTTTTTTATCCATAGAAGAACTTAATTCATTAGTCATACACGTGTGTTCCTTGTTTAGTTCAAATACATCCAGTTTAGATTTTATAACCATTCGTTTATGTCGTAATTTTATTCCAATTCTATTTGTTAATCAACTTGCTTTTCATGTATAGAGGTATTTATATGACACCTTCGAAGAATGCTTTGCCTATAGGCGATAAACCTAAACGGTTGTTTTTCGCCTTAGAAACTCATGCCCCTTGGCCTTTGGAATTTCCCCCCGGCCGTATACTGAACGAATCTATGCGACACTTGACTGTGTCGTTTTTGGGATGGTGTCCAAATTACGCTCAGCTTTTGGAATATTTGCAACAGTTGAAGTCATTTCCCTTTAAGGTGGCCAGAGGCGGGTGGTTTGATAAGTGCCTGTTTTTACCCACAGGACATCCGAGGGTTGTGGCATGGCATGTTCATTGGCTGGAGAGCGGGGCGGACTTGCTTCATTATCATCAAGAGCTAACGGCATGGCTGCAAAAGAATCATTTTCATCCTCGGCTTCACGACGAGTTCTTGCCGCATGTGACCTTATGCCGCGCGCCTTTTGATCCGCATCATTGGAAAAAGGACTTTGCTCCTCTGCCTATGTATGTCAAGGATTTGCATTTGTATGAGAGTCTTGGAAATTTACAATATGAACCCAGATGGAGCTATTCTGTAATGGCGCCTTTTGAGGAGATGGAGCATACTGCGGATATTGCTTTTATCATTCGAGGCGAAACGCTACCCCAGCTGCAAGAGAATGCTTTTTTGGCCTTGGCATTCAAAAGTCCGGATCTATTGGATTTTGCCTTTTTGCTAAGCCCTCCACAGACTCTAGAAAATATCATTTTTAATTTAAACCAAATCGTCGCGCATGGCGATGCTGCCAAAGGCTGTCCCTTTAAAGCTGTCAGCTATCACGGAGAAGTAGAACAGGATGCACAGCAAATATTAACTTGGGAGATGATCGTCGATGTATAATTTACAAAAAAAGGGCCCTGCGACATTTATTCTGCCCAAAGAACAGCTGATGCGTGTGCCGGGTCTTGTCATAGCTACAGAAAGTCTTTTGGAAGATATGGAAATCGAAAAACCGTTGGAGCAGGTCAAAAATGTGGCCTATCTTCCCGGTATTGTCGGCTACAGCATTGCTATGCCAGATATTCACTGGGGATATGGTTTTCCCATCGGCGGCGTCGCTGCTATGGAGGTGGAAACGGGAGTGATCAGCCCAGGCGGAGTGGGCTATGATATCAACTGTGGTGTGAGATTGGCTGTGGTTCCTGAACCTTTTAAGAATCTCAATTCAAAACAAAAAAAAGATCTACTGGATACCCTTTTTCATCTTATCCCTTCGGGAGTGGGCCATGGTCACAAGCACCGCAAAAGCTTGACGGACGCCGATTACAAAAATTTGATAGGTCTAGGGGCTAGATGGTCAATTCAGCAAGGTTATGGACTAGAAATAGACCTTGCACATATGGAAAGCAACGGGTTTATTGTGGGCGGCGATAGCGATGTCGTATCCAGCCTGGCTAAAAACCGTGGACGAGACCAGCTGGGATCTATTGGATCGGGAAATCATTTTGTTGAAATCGGGGAAGTGCAGCAGATCTACCTGCCCGATGTTGCCCATGCATGGGGAGTGGAGATAGGGCAGACGTATGTTTTAATACACTCGGGATCGAGGGGATTCGGGCATCAAATATGCCAAGATACCCTGGATGAATTTATCAGCCAGGGATTCCATAAGGGACTGCCCGACAAGCAGCTAGTAGCGGCTCCTATAATGAGTTCCGCGGGAAAGAAATATTTCGCGGCGATGGCAGCGGCTGCTAATTATGCCTTCAATAACCGGCAACACATTCTGCATTTGGTGCGCCAAGCCTTTAACCAGGTATTGAAGATTCCCCAAGAACATATTCGCCTGGTGTACGATGTCTGCCATAATATCGCCAAATTCGAAGAGCATGAAGTGGAGGGTGTGAAGAAAAAATTGTGCGTGCATAGAAAAGGAGCCACCCGCGCTTTTGGACCCGGCTCCCAAGAGCTCTCGCCTTTGTTTCAATCCACAGGGCAGCCGGTGTTGGTCCCTGGCGATATGGGGCGAGCCAGCCATTTAATGGTGGGAAGCGGAAACCCTTTGACGTGGTGCAGTTCCTGTCATGGAGCCGGCCGAGCGAGAAGCCGCATTCAATCTATGAAAGCCTGGGCTGATCGCGATCTTATCGAACACATGCGCGCAACCGGCGTGGAGGTCAAAGCCTCTTCCTTGCGCACGGTGGCCGAAGAGATGCCGGATGCTTACAAAAATGTAGACGAGGTAGTGGATGCGGTACAAGAAGCGGGATTAGCCAAAAAGGTGGCTAGATTAAAACCGCATATGGTTGTGAAAGGGTGAATCAGCATCTGGCACGTTTTTTGTATGTTATCTAGGTGTATGGGTTAGAATGGAGAATTTATGAGGAGATCTTATATGAAAATAGCTCGATGGTTTATGAGTATGTCGCTGGCTGTCAATACGTTAGCGTTTGCCGATTCGCAGACGTATTATATCACGGTGCCTAATACGGCCATCTCTGGGGATACGGGTCCTTATGGAAGCGTGCAAGTAGACCTAACTAGTGCGACCACAGCCACCATCACCTTTAATGCGCTAACTAATGGCGGATATATATATTTAATAGGTGGAAATAGTGCTTTTGATTTGAACGTGAATGCCTCATCTTTTTCGAAGAGCACACCGCCAGTATTTACGAATCTTACCGGTTTTTCTCCCTCATTCGACAGCTATGGTTCAGGAAATGTTTCGAGCTTTGGAACTTTTAATCTAGTAGGAAAGCTTTCAGGTGGTTTTACTAGTACTGCGACTTCAGTGTCCTTCGTACTGACCAATAACAGCGGTATATGGACCTCGGCTTCGAATGTATTGATCAATAACTCTAGTGGATATGCGCTAGGGATGCATGCTTTTCCGTGTCAAAGTCCTGGGTGCACCACATCTACCGGTGCTGCTGCTACAGGTTATGCTGCGGGATCATTGATAGTTCCAGCTCCAGAGCCGGGAACTTGGTTACTGCTGGGAACGGCTTTATTGGGAATTTTGGGTTGGCAAAGCGCTAAAAAAAGAAGGGTAAAAAATAATTTTAAGTAAATTGAACTTCGTGTGTAACCTAAAATTGTATTGCAAATGCCAACATTCAAACTCTACAGAATTCTAAATTACCGAAGATATCAAAACCTCTAATAAGGTAAACATAATACATAATGGTAAGTTGATAACTAAATAAAAATATATTAATATAATATTATAGGAACAATTCTAAATTTAACAAGTGATTAGTGTTATTAGGTGTGGGTGATAAAAATCTGTAAAAATAAGTTTGAGGTTTGTTATGAAATTTTTAAATTTAACGGCATTATTAGTTCTGTGTAGCAGTTCACTAGCGTTTTCAGATTCGGTAACTTACAGTATTAGCGATCCAAATTCAGCCTTATCTGGAGATGTAGGTCCATTTGGTACAGTCACTATAGATCTTACAAGTTCTACTCAAGCTTCTATTACTTTTAGCTCTCAAACTAATGGGGGATATATTTATTTAATCGGAGCTGCAAATTCGTTTGATGTGAATGTGAACTCATCCGATTTCACGGCCAGCACTCCGCCGGTTTTTACCAATCTTAGCGGATTTACCTCTTCACTGGTGAATTATGGATCGGGAAATGTTTCAGCTTTTGGCAATTTTAATTTAACAGGAACGCTTTTCGACAGCTTTACGCATGCGGCAACTTCCGTGCAATTCACTTTGACCAATAACAGCGGCATCTGGGCGTCTGCACAGGATGTATTGGTTGCAAATTCCAATGGGTATTTAGTGGCTATGCACGCCATCCCTTGCCCCGGTGGAGCACTATCTTGTACCACATCAAGTATTCCGGGTGCTACAGGATTTGCTGCAGGGTCATCACCCATCATACCCGTTCCAGAACCCGGTACATGGCTGCTATTGGGATCCGCTTTGTTTGCCGGCAGCGGTTTATTGAAATACAAAAAAGGGGCGAAGGAGAATGTGCATTAACTGCAATATTAAGATAAGAGGTTTTCTGTAATATCGTTTCTTTTATAGTTGCGAAGGGAAAGATGCCAGGATAGATGGGGTTTTGTGGCATGAAACTAGCATATTTTACATTCAATAACCGTTCCCCTAAAATTTTACAGGAGGGATGAGATGAAGTTAAGCTCATGGAAAAGTATCATCACGATGGTGGCTCTAATGCTAGCACTATGTCATCTCGGCGCACCTTCTCTTTACGCTGCGGATACTATCAAAGTCAAAGGGATAAATTCCAATCTAATGAAAAAAGTCACCATCCAGTTCAATGGAAAGCAATCGACTGTGTATGCCGGTGCTTTAAAAGGGACTTTTAATGGCAATAATACCTATTTTTTTTGTTATGACCTTAACCACTCAATTAAAGTCCCGGGAAACTATACGGTCACGGTGTTAAATCCTGCCAGCAGCAGTTTCCCCTCTAACCTCTTATTGCCTTCCGCTTTCAATATCCAGGTTGCGACATCCATGCTGAATACCACTAACTTGTCTGCGTTTACAAGCGTCAATCAATTTACAGCCATGCAGCTGGCCATCTGGACGATTTTATATGATTGGTCGCCTGGAGTTACACCGAATTTAAATACGGGTAAATGTAGAAGCGGATTTTGTGTTCCTGGAGCTTCCGGCGCTTTGTTGGCAAATGCTAATATGTACTTGGCTACTGCGCGATCATTTGCAACCTCATTTCCCAATGGGCAATCTTTAGGCAATTGGCAGCTGTTATCCAGTATGAATGGAAGTCATATGAATCAGGTTTTGATAGGGGTGGGAACTCCGGAGCCCGGTACTTATATCTTGTTGTTAAGCTTGCTGGGTTTCAGCTTATACTGGTTAAAATTTAAAAAAAACGGCTGGTTGCGACAGCCGTAAAAATTAACTGAAAAAGCTTGAGTCTAGCATGTTTTCGTCAAAGTCTTCGTCATCGTCAAATTCGTTCACTTCGTAGCTGTGATCTTCCACAAGTTTGGATTCTTCGGCATGCGAAGCGTCTGCAGCTTTAAACGTTGGTTTACCGGTCGAAGGTTTGTCTAGCCTTTCTTCCTTGGACATCTTGGGTTTGCCTCTAAGATGCATGATAATGGGAACGCCGCTAAAGGCGTAGGTATCGCGAAATTGATTGTAGAGGTATTTTTTATAAGCATCTACCATCAAATGCGGGTGATTGACGAAAACAATAAATAGAGGCGGCTGGACTTGCACTTGGGCCATATAATAGATGCGCAAGCGTTTGCCGGTGATCATCGGAGGATGGTTTTTTTGCAGGCATTTGCCTATAAATTTATTTAATTCGTGCGTCGAAATGCGTTTTTGAGAATCGCTATGGACTTGCTGTATGAGATCGAAGATTTGCTCTACGTTCCTACCAGATTTTGCCGACATAAATAGCTTGGGGCAGTGATTGAGAAAGCTGGCTTCTTCCTCGACGCCTCTGAGACAATGCTCCATTCTAAAACCTTTGACCAGGTCCCATTTGTTGAACAGCAGAATGCATCCCTTGCCCGATTCTTCGATCATGTTGGCGATTTTCTTTTCCTGCACGGTGATGCCTTGCTGTGCATCCATCATTAGCAGGCAGATGTCAGCTCTTTCGATGGCTCTTTCAGTGCGCACATAGGCGAATTTATCGACCACTTCATGTTCTGATTTTTTTCGTCTGATTCCGGCGGTGTCAATGAGGTTGAACATGGTTCCATTGTGCATGAAAGGGATATCGATGCTATCTCGAGTGGTTCCGGGAATAGGGCTGACGATGCAGCGTTCTTCGTTCAATAAATAATTGACCAACGAAGATTTTCCCACGTTGGGTCGTCCGACGATGCAGATATTGATGGCTTTGGCTATGCGCTCATCTTCTTCAGGAGGTTTCTTGTCGAATGAACTTAGGGCTTGTTCAAGAAGTTCGGCGATATGCCAGGATTGAGAAGCAGAGACGGCTATGCAATTCGAAATCCCCAATGATTTGAAGGAATAGATCACATGTTCCTGTCTTTGGTCATCGACTTTATTGACTGCCAGGCAAAGAGGTTTTTGCGTTCTCAGTAGAACCTGCGCCAGCTCATAGTCTAATTCTGTGAGGCCGGTCTGAGAGTCCACGACCATTATCAAGGAATCTGCCTCCTCGATAGCGATTTCAGCTTGGCGGCGGATTTGCTCGTTGAATGCGACCTTGGAGCGAGCGTTGATGCCGCCGGTGTCTATGACTTCGAAGGGAAATCCAAAAAAGTCCGATTGGGCGTATAAGCGGTCTCGGGTGATGCCTTCGGCTTCATCTACAATGGCAATCTTTTTTTTGCAGATGCGGTTAAAGAGCGCAGACTTGCCTACGTTGGGCCTGCCAACAATGGCGATTTTAAGAAGCTTTTTCATATAAGGTTTTACCAGGTATTAGTGGTGTTCATTAGAGTAATTATTTTATCTTATCAGGGAATTAAAATAAATAAAAAATTCAGAAAATTATTTAAATTTACTAGCTGATGGTGTAGAATTAGAATTGACGATCAGTATAACGATTTTTTCGCCTGCTCATTTTTTTAATCAATACCTCTTTAACTTAATACTAATGTTAGTATGGGCCTTCAATATCAGTTCGATGATATATCTTTGATCCCGATTCGAAATGAGCTCTCAGGGTATTCTTGGGAGATTTTTCGAAAGGACGCATACGCCGCTTTTTCCGTTACTATGTTGACCATTCCCCAGGCCATGGCTTATGCTTTGTTAGCCGGTTTGCCTATATCTTGCGGTTTGTTCGCCTCTATTTTTTCAGCCTTAATCGCCGCTTTTTTTGGATCTTCGCGTCATTTGATTGTGGGGCCCAGTACTGCCATCGCCATTTTGCTGCAATCCGGAACTTCGGAAGTCATGTATACCTACTACCGTCATTTAGTTGGGGAAGAGCGGGAGCTTATGGCTGTGATGATATTATCGCAATTGGTTTTGTTGACGTCTATCGTGCAATTAGGTTCGGCCTTGTGTAAATTAGGTCGGCTCATCCATTTTATTAGCCATTCTGTCATTGTAGGCTATGTGGCGGGTACGGCAGTGGCAATTTTTATTAATCAGCTTTATCCTTTGCTGGGAATTCAAAGAGTGACGGGTTTGACCTCGTTTTATGAGAGGGGTGTTTATCTGGTCTCTCACCTGCATCAGATTCATATACCTTCGGCTCTAATCGGATTGGCTAGCATAGGCATGCTCATCGGCCTTAAACGTTTAGATAAGAGAGTGCCCTCGGCATTGATCACATTTGCAGTCATGGGCGCTGTCGTGTATTTCTTTGACCTGGCTGCCTATCCTGAGGAAGTGGGTTTAATCGATCCTTATGAGGATGAAGGAGTTAGGCAGGTATTGCTTTTGGGGGATATAGGCAAGACCTTTGATTTCATCCCTTTTATCAGTTTTCCCTATTTTGATACCGGGATTATGAACGAATTGCTGCCGGTAGCTTTTGCGTTGGCTTTGCTCAGCGTGATGGAAACATCAACGATATCCAAGTCTATTGCTGCCAGTTCCGGGCAGAGATTATCGACCAACCAAGAAATATTCGGAGTAGGCCTCGGCAATTTTGTCTCCTCTTTTATTGGGGCCATGCCCATTTCCGGTAGTTCTATAAGATCGATGTTGAGTTACAGTAATGGCGCACAGACACGAGTAGCGGCAATATTAAATGCTGTATTTTCCGGGATTATAGCTTCAGCATTCGGTTTCATGCTCGTGATGATCCCTTTAAGTACTTTGGCGGCCTTATTGTTGGTTACAGCCATCAGCATTGTGAATGCCAAGCAGTTTTTCTTATGTTTAAAGGCGACCAGCTCAGATGCTTTTGTCCTATGGACTACCTTGCTTTCCTGTATATTCTTTAGTTTAGATATTGCCTTATATATAGGTGTGGCATTATCTGTGATTTTATATCTAAAGAAAGCGGCCATTCCACAGCTTAAAGAATACGATATAGACGAAGCCGGTGAGTTGGTTAATTTGTGCTATGGCAAGCCCCATGAATGCAAGCCTATACGCATCATCAAAGTGGAAGGCGAGCTTTTCTTCGGAGCCGCCGATCTCTTTCAAACTACGCTTAAAGCCTTTGCGGAAGATGACAATAGCACCAAGGTGATTGTGCTGCAGCTCAAAAATGCCCGCGATATGGACGCTACGGCTTGTTTGGCATTACAGCAGCTGCATGACTATTTGAAACAAACAGGTCGTTATCTCATCGCATGCGGATTGACTTCACAGATATGGGAAGTATTGAGCGATTCAGGTTTTGTGGAAATCATCGGCAAGGAGAATTTGTTCATCTTTGACGAGACGCACCCTCACTTATATATGCAGAAAGCCATTCACAGGGCTAAGCGGCTGTTAATGCCATTATCTGAACAGGCGGCTGCGGCATCCAAGGAGCCTTCAGAGAAAACCCCATGGGTTTTATCTCCTGCGGCAATAGCTAACGCACAGGATCATATTTGATAGGCTTGCCTGCACCATCCACGGTCCAGCGGTACACCCAATCTTCGTTGTTCTCTCTCATCAAGCGATCGCACCCTTTGGTTACTCCGATAAAAAAACCATATTTGCGCATGGCATCAAGGGTATATTGAGAACTGCTTGGAACGAAATGGCTTCGCGGACCATCGGCAGGAGAGATCACTTGTTGGTGAAAAGCTATCATCACTTCGCCAAAAACGCCAAAGAGCGGTGTCTTGCAGCCTTTTTTGACCTGCCCGCAGGAAGCATGTTCAGGCCGGGCGATATCGGCATCTTTTCCCCAAGGATCGGCATGCAAGGCGGCGAATTCAAACCCTAGCATAAATACAGGGATGAGGATGTGCTTAAATACGTATTTCATGCTAGGGTGTCTGTTTAATTTTTTGTCTTAAAATGTGCTGCGATGAGTTATCTAGAATGACATCTCCAGTTTTAAAACCGGAAAGAGGGTGTGTTCTATCATAAATTCTTTCGCAGAGCTTTCATACAGACGTTCATTATACTCATTGGCAGCAATGCCTGCCCCATTGATACCTCCAAGGTACCAGCCTGACTCCAGGCTTGCAGTCACAATTCCTGCAGCTACATATCCATTTTTAATAAAGGCATAGGCTGCCCAGGTAAAAAGGGCATTGATCACTAAAGAGGTGGCCGCTGCTTTTTTTTGCCCTACATAATAGTAACCTGCCCCGGGTAAAATAGCGTTCCATGTTCTGGCTTTTGTCGCAGAAAGGGCCTCTTGGTAGTAATCATCTAGGAATTCTTGAATTTCTTCTGCACTAGGATTGGTGAGATCTGTACACGAAGCTATCTCTTCTACGGCTTTTAGTTGTCCTGTTTGAAGCGCTGTAGATAGCTCTAGGCTATGTGAAGCTTCAGGATCTTCTGCTTCAAGCTTGTTCAACAAGAGATCTGCTTGTTCCGTTTGGCCGGTTTTGTTGTAGCACTCGTATAAACTGGTTAGGAGATCTTTATAAGCGGGAAATTCCCTTGGGACAGCATCTAGATCCGAGGTTTGGAAATAATTCAAAGCCTCCTGATATTTTTGTCCAAGATAGTAGCTAAGGTATATATAATACTGCAGCTGTATTTTTCTTTCCATATGATTTGGCGGCAGCAGGATTAAGGCGCGTTTAAAAGCAGTAATAGCCCTGTATAGATCCAATTCATTTCCGAAGTGCAATCCGATGTAAAATTCCCTAGCCCACTCTTGCTGCAACTCTGCTTTGGTGAGTTTCTCAAAGGGTGACGAAAGCTTAGCAATGTGCTGCTCGGTGGGTAAATAAGAAATTTTAGGCTCAAAATCAGAGGCTGCACGTGTGCAGCCCGACAGACTAAGTGAAACTCCCAAAATTATAGGAGTTATGCATTTTAATGGGCAAAACGATGGCATGTAGGGTCATCCATATCATCAGTATTAATGGTACGTCGAATATTGAGGAAATCCAAAGCCTCTTCTGTTTCTTGCACCCATTCTTTCGGCATCTGATGTTTAAACTGCCAGACATCTTGCTGATGGCGTGTGAGATTTTGGAATTCTTCGTCGGTGTCTATGATAACAGGTCTTAGGAATATCATCAAATTCCGTTTGGCAGCCTGTGAGGTTTTATCCGAAAACGCCGCGCCAACAATCGGTATACCTCCTAAGCAAGGCACTTGTTTGCGGCCTTTGGTTTGATCTTCCTCCAACATGCCGCTGATGATGACAAAAAAGCCGTTTGGAACGTGGATGGTGGTTTTAGTGGAGTTTTTATTGGTTGTGGGGCCCACAATTTCGTTGGAATTGCCTGTGGTTGCAGGCGCTGAGGTTAAGCTGCTTCTTTCTTCTAAAATTTCAAGGGTGACTAGGTCAGAGTTATGAATATGCGGAGTCACTTGCAGGCTTGTTCCCACATCCCTATACTCAAAGTTGTTGGTAAGGATAGAGCCCTGTTCGTTGGAAATGGACTGCGTTTTGAACGGAGTAGTGACCCCAACGAATATTTGAGCCGGGACATTGTCTTCAGTGATGATCTTGGGGTTCAGCACGATATCCACAGAGGTGCGAGTATGCAGAGCTCGTACTAATCCGGCGATAGAATTGAATTCTATGCCTAAAGCTTTATGAATGATGTGCTGCCCAATGACTCCCAGAGAAAAGCCTTCTACCAAGTTGTTGTTCAGACCGGTCGGATTTGGCACAACGACATTGTTAAAGGGTGTTGTAGGAACTGTACCCACCGGAAAGTTCGGAACTTGCCCGCCCAGATTGCTCACACCACCGGAATTCATAAGTGCGGGTAGTGGAGAAGCTCCCGATACAAAGCTTTGAGCGCCTGCCTGGTTGCCGCCTCCAAAGTCTGTGCCCCAGTTGACCGAGTAATTCAAGGCGTCATCGATGGTGGTGTCCAAGATGAGCATTTCGATGTAGACCTGGCGTAGGGGAGTGTCGAGCTCTTCGACCAAAGCTCTGACCTTGTCCAAATATTCCGGAGTTCCGGTAAAAATCAACGCTTTGGAGTCTTGGAGAAAATCTGCTGTGCTGATGACATTTAAGAGTTCATCATTGCCCTTTGTGTTTTGCATGCTATTTGCAATTTGCTGGATTTGTCCTAAAAGAGCATCACCTCGGCGGTATTGAACTTTATGTATGTAAAACTTGGAGCGGCTGACAGGCACGGGAATGAATTCCTCATTGACCGTGACTTTCTTATGAATTTTTTCTTTTGGAATGGGGGCTTCTTCGACAAATTCAGTAATACCCACAGACTTAGGTCTGACACGGGAAGGTTGGGTGGCGTGTTCTCCCCCTGTTCCACCTTCAAGAGGTAGCGTTTCATAGGGTAGCAGTGGGAGTTCAGGTAAAGCTGGCTCCGCCTTTTTACCTTCGGGTTGTGCTCCTTGGCCACCTTGAGCACCTCCGGCGCCTTGTTTTTCTCCTGCAGCTTTGCTTTTTTGCTCTTCCAGAGACTTTAAGTATTGAAGTCGTTCTAGGTCGATTATCTGCGTTCTTCCCTTTTCTTGGTCTAAATGCTCGAGCATGGACAAACTTCTTTCAACTAAAAAGGGAGTAGAAACGATAAAAATACTGCTAGAAGTAGCGTAGGGTACAAATACCAGCGGGCTGTCTTTGGAGATCGGGCCCATGATCTGTTGAACCAATGGAATCAAGCTTTCAATATCTGCGGATTTGGCAACATATTGACCAATCACCATGCCGCTATTGGGAGCATCTAAACTCTTAAGTAATTTGGCGATTTCGAGGATATTAGTGTGTAGATCTGTGACAATCAGGTGGTTGGTTTCCTTGATAAATTCTAAAATGGCGTTTTCCGAAATCAAGGGTCGAATCACTGCTGCGGCCTTATCGGGTTCTAAGGTATTTAAACGGAATACTTGTGTGACGATTTCCGAGGAGCCTGCATGGCTGCCTGGAAGATCTTCGGCTACAACTCTGGAAACGCTATTGACTTTGGGGTTTTTGTGGATAATTAGATTGTTCCCTTGTTCAATCAGCGTCAAATCGTGGATGCGCAGCTCTTGAAGCAATGCTGTCATGATGTTTTCTATTGTGGTAGCTTCTTCAGAAACGATGGTGACATTAAATTGCAGGTCTGCTTCGTCGAAGACGAAATTTTTGTTCGAGATGCGGCTGATGAAGCGTATGAATTCAATAATGCTGACATTATTGAAATTTATAAGAATCGTTTTGCCTCCCAGACTGGATTTTGGCGGAGTTTTTGCGGCGACATCTTCCTTGGGCACAGGAGGAGTATCAATGGTCAGTATCTGAGGTTTCGGAGGTGGATTGGTGAGGGGTTGAAATGCAGGTTCAGGCGTAAGAATTTTGGCGTTTGATCTGCTGGTGTTTTCGCTTGGCTGGAGATTTTCGCTTATCGGATAGGTTTCGTTCTGCAGTGGCTGTGGTTTTTCGTAAGGTGTTTCATAAAGACCTGCAGAAAAATCCTCCTCAGGATGAATCTGGCGTTGTGTATTGGAATTTAGCGCTGAACGGCTGTTGTTGCTGGTGGCTGAGGAATCAGAGGCAAAGCCGCTGTCTTTTCTTGCAGGTACGTGTGCCTCTGTTATAGTCTGAGATGGGGTGTTTGAAGCAGGTTGCGCTTCTAATTGGGGCTTAGGAACTTGGACAGGATGAATAGGTTCTGGTGTCGAATTGAAGGCGGTTTGCTTAGATTCAGGCCCTGAGGGTATAGTTTTGATGATATTTTGAGGAAGATCGCCTTCTGTCGGCGAGCTGTGAAACATCCGCTGTTTTGCTTCGGGGGTCGATGAAGAAGTCTTGAGAAGTTGAGAGGGAGAGCTCTCGGAAGTTCTTAGCTGATGATGCAGTCTTTGCTTTTCTCCTGAAGTATCTGAAAGAGAAACGTTGGAGGTGTGTTCTTCCCTGTGCTGCACCGGAAGTGAAGGTGTCTCTAAAGTTGTAGAAGGGTAGTCGTCGAAAGAGAAGAATACTGCAGGAGCACCTGCTCCGGATGACGTAGTTTGCTCGGCTTGTTTTCGAGGATTGTTCCAAGTTGACGCTTGATGGGACATGGATGTGGAGGGTATGGAGGAAGAACGAGAATTCGAATCCATGCGGCTAAAAACATCACCGTCGGAAAGCAAATTGTGCAGATCACTTTGAGGGGTTGTCGGCCATAAAGAAGCGAAAACCGGCGGGGGAGTATCTGCAAGGATCTTGACTTGGGATAGATCTATCACACAGGTGGAAATTAGAAGGCCTATTTTACAAAAAAGATAACGAGGAAACAACTTTTTCATTCGTCTGCCGTAATATGTAATTTTTAATCTTGCTACTACCGATACAAACCGTGTAACGAGCATGCTGAAAATATTGCTTATGCTCGACTTTGAAACATTTTAGCTATCAGCTTCGAGGAGAGGCTTGCTCCAAAAAAATTTTAAAGTCGAGGTTAGGCGTTCTCTTATACGCACCATTCAAATTTAACATTTATTTCAGACTGTAAAATTTTTTTCCATAAAAAATTTGATTTTATAGAAAATAAATGAAGGGAATGCGGGAAACGCTCAGCAATTCCCGCTAAAAAATTCACGAGCCCCGGAATGGGGCTAAAGACTGAGAGCTAGGATTTAGGGGGAAGTTGGGTTTAAATTAAGAAAATCCAAAGCTTCATCTACCTCTTGCACCCAATCCTTGGGAGTGGTGTTTTTGACCTTGAATACCTTTTGCTGCTGCTGCGTCAAGTTTTGGTATTCATCATCGGTATCGATGATCAGAGGCCTGATGAATATCATCAGGTTCCTTTGGCTATCAGAGGTTGTCTTGTCTTTGAAAAGGGCGCCTAAAAAAGGGATGCTGCCTAAACAGGGAACCTGCTTTTTTATTTTTCGCGAATCATTCTCAATCAAACCGCTGATAATAACAAAATATCCACTAGGGACATGCACAGTTGTTTTTGTCGAATTTTTTCTACTGGTAGGTCCTATGACATTTCTTGCATTCGCATTGGTGGCAGGTGCAGAGATAAGGTCGCTTCTTTCCTGGAAGACTTCCATGGTGATAATATCCGAGTTGTGCAAATGCGGAGTGACTTGGAGATATGTTCCCACATCGCGAAACTCAAAATTGCTAGTGATGATGTCGCCATTCTCGGATACAAAAGATTGTGTTTTAAAGGGAGTGTTCACCCCCACGAAAAATTGCGCTGGAATATTGTCTTCAGTGACAATTTTAGGACTCAAAAGAATGTTTGAAATATGGTTTTCGTGCAATGCGTTCAGAAGGGCTCCGATCGATCCAAACTCCAAACCTAAGCCTTTGTGGACAATTTTTTGACCGATCACACCTAGGCTAAATCCGGCACCATTGGCTAGGTTTTTGCCGTCGCCTTGGCTTAAGATTTTATTTAAGTTAGCACCTGAGTTGAAGGCTTCAGCTCCGCTAAAATTATCCCCATGAAATTGAGCCGCCCAGTTGACAGAATAATTGAGAGAATCGTCGACGGTGGTGTTGATGATCAGGGTTTCTATGTACACTTGGCGTCTAGGTAGATCCAATTCTTCGATCAAATACTTCACCTTGTCGATGTTATCTGAATGACCGGAAAAAACCAGCGATTTGGCGTCTCTTAACCATTCGCCTGTATGGATGGTAGCGATGAAATCTTCATGTTCTTTCACTTGCTGCAAGCTCGCTGCAATTTGTTTAATTTGGCTCAAGATAGCATCACCTTGGCGATATTGCAGCCTATGAATGTAGAATTGCGAGGGTTTGTAGGTTGGGCGGCTATGAGATGGTGAAGTTCCTACAGTTGAAGAAGGGGAGGAAGGCGAAGGGGTGTTTCCAGAACTTATTTCAGTGCCACTAGGACGATTTTCACCTTGAGGAATATCATTGTGGTCTAACTCTAAAATTCCTGTCTTATTTTGCTTATGATCCAAATACTGCAAAATAGCCAGGCATTTTTCTACCAAAAAAGGTGTAGAGATAATGAACAGACTATTCGAAGGTCTAGATGCCACCATGGTAAGAGGGATATTTTTGGCTAAAGGAGCCATAATTTGCTGCGCCAGCGTTTGCAACTTGTCTAGATCCGATCCTACTGCCACATACTGCCCAATCACCAAGCCGCCTGTGGGCGAATCCAGATGTTTCAAAAGTCTGGCTATCTGGGTTATATTACAGCGCAGATCGGTGACAATCAGGTGTTGGGTTTGAGGAATATAGTCCATGATGGCATTAGCAGAAATCAGGGGGCGGATCACCGCCGTAGCGCGTTCAGGTTCCAGGGTATTCAAATGGAACACCTGTGTGAGGATCTCTGCAGAACATCCTTCGGAGGTTCCATCTGTGATGATGGTTGAGGAACTGTTCATCTGGGGATTCTTGTGAATGATCAATTGATTCCCTTGTTCGGTAAGCAGCAACTGATGAATCCTCAATTCTTGCAAGAGACTTGTCATAGCGTTGTCTATGGTAGTCGGTTCTTCTGAAAGGATCGTAACGGTGAAATCTAGGTCGTTTTCATCAAAAATGAAATTCTTGTTAGTTATTCGACTAATAAATCGAATGTATTCCACCATGTGAATATTATCGAAATTAATAATTATATTTTTTTGTTTGTGATCAATGTGTGATTCATTAGACACTAGTTTAAAGTTGAAAATAAAAATCAAAACTAAAGTAAAAATTTTTGTTGCTTTCATAATTAAATTTTTCATTTTTAAACACTGTGTTGATTAATTTAACTACTATTCTAAGGGAATGCTTGTATTATCAACAATAGCAATGATTTTTTTATTTTAGTTGTAGAATTTAGTATTATGTTTTGTGAAGAATCAAATTATCATTGTAAAAAGTGTGTCACTAGGGTTGAACCACAGGGTGAACCACAGAGGACACAGAAGGATCAACACTATTCAAATAAGCTTTTTATATCTCTCTGTGTTCTCTTTGGGCTATGTGGTTCAATAACTTGCAAAATGTGTAGGATGCAAG
>CAYMKI010000008.1:20813-42928 GCA_964390695.1 uncultured bacterium | reverse complement strand
GTTTAATCCTCTACACACCTTCCTAGGACACCAACTCCATCCCCCTCGCTTCCTTCTTTTTCTTTTGTTTTGAGAGGGCCATACTCCGTCTCCCTCACCCTCACAGCTCTCACTGCCTCAGTGGTTTAATCCTCTACACACCTTCCTAGGACACCAACTCCATCCCCCTCGCTTCCTTATGTTTTCTTTTTCTCAGTGGTTTAACCCACTACATAACCTGTGTGATGCTGATTATCGGAAATAAACAACTTGAATAGTCATAATATTTCTTGCCTCTATATCCACCTAAATAGTAAAAAATTACATTGTCGACTTAAGCCTAAACACTCCTATAGGAAGCAAATATGCGAAACATCAAAATCCAAAGTTTTCTTTTAGCTTTTATTCTCTTTATCGTAAGTCCCATGTTTAGCCATGCCGCTCAAAAGACAATCGGAATATTCACCTATACATTCAATGGTTTGCCAACATGGGATCCTACAAGCATTAAAACTGGAGTCACAGGTTCTGAAGAAGCTGTCATCTATCTTTCACAAAAACTAGCGGACAGAGGCTACAAAGTGATCGTCTTCGGCAATCCTCCGCAGAATTCACCCTATGCTAATGAACAGCAAAATCCTCGTTATGTCCCGGTGCAATTCCCTTATGCAGCCAAGCTAGATATTGCTATCGCCTGGCGCATGCCATCTGCAGGCACAGCCCTTAAGCAAAGAGCCTCCAAGGTTTATCTTTGGCCTCATGACACTTTTCACTGGCCGATCTCGCAGGCGGACATCGATGCCTTCGATGATGTTCTTTGGATCAGCCAGTGGCAACGCAGCCAGTGGATATCCGTCAATCCAGGACTAGAGAAATTCAAAAATATCTATGGCAACGGCGTCATCTTGGAGCAATTTCAACCGATTGAAGAGCGCACCAACCCTTATTCCTGCATTTATGGATCTAATTATGCCAGAGGGCTGGCGATTTTGCTCAACATCTGGCCTCAAATAAAAATGCAATTCCCAAAGGCTACGCTGGATATTTACTACGGTTGGCAGCATTGGGGTTTGTTAAGCCCTGAACAAGAAGTAGTGATGCGCCAGCAAGTGAAGGAACTAGCTTCATTAGGGGTTCAAGAACATGGCTTAGTGGGCCATGAAGAACTCAATAAAGCCTATGCTAAAGCGTCCCTTTGGACCTATCCCTGCATTGCGCCTGAGTGCTTTGCCATTACCGCCATACGAGCTCAAGGTTCCGGAGCCATCCCTGTGATCATTGAAGGTACAGCTTTGAAGGAAACTGTTCGGCATGGGTACAGATGCCAAACGCCCGAAGCATACCTTCAATTACTCACTCAAGCCATGCAGCAGGCTCCCAAAATCTCGCTTGAGGAAAGAAAGCAGATGCGTAAATTTATTGAAGAGGAGTTCACGTGGGATAAAATTGCTGACAAATGGATCAACACGTTTGAGAAATAAAATAGCATTAGGTAGTCATAGTCGACATATGTTTTTTGATAAACTCGTTATAATTTTTAACGGCATCTTGCGGACAAATTTTTCTCCAAATGCAACGTAAGGAGATACCATTTAGTGTTTTTTGCGATTCATCATAGTAGTAAGGAGGAATAGGAAACCGCGTTCCTACACCAAAGCAGCGCTGTTGACAACCGAATGAGATGCTAGCATCTATATTTGGTGAAAGTATCTTTCCCAAATCCGTAAGGTATTTTCTCATCTGCTCTAAGGATAAACACCCTTCATGCCTATCTCGATATTGCTTATGCTGGATGTATTGTCTAAGAGTCATAACATTGATCCAAGATTGGTAAATGCGATGAGCTACTCCTGATGGACTTTGAAATTGTTCTATGGTCAAAGCGTGGTAAAACGTCTTATGGCTGGATTTTCCCCCTTCTATATCCCGATCTGGATAATTATTTGGCATAAGCATAGCAACAAAATACACAAAGGAAACTTTCTCGCTCACATGCTGGCTATTGCTGGCTAAATCATTTTTAAATACATCTAAAACAACTTTATTAAAATCATAATGCAACCACTTAAGTGCATGATTCAGATTACCTATAATAATCGGATTGACTTGAGAATTTGACGAATCTTCTATGGATTTAGTTTGGTAGCACTGGATAAAGCCAGATAATGTGGTTTCATAGTAGCGGCGAAAGGAAGTATCGCGAATGAGCATTTTCATTGCCTCCAAATGGCTACCTTCAAGATCTTTAATGTTATAAGCCATCAAAATAGCCCCAGAAAATAGATAGTCAATGTAATAACGCCATAATTCTCCGTTAGGCAGCACGAAATCCACAGGCTGCTTATGGCTAAAACTAAGCAAAGCTGTTATTTTAGAAGCTTCAGACGCTCCTAAAAATATAATCGAAAGGGCTAAAAGATTTAAGATACAAGAGGTTTCTGCTACTCGATGAGAAGATACCTTTTTATCTAAATATTCGACAGCTGCTTGCACAAACGACCCTGTGCCTTGCTGGATCATATTTTTTATAGTCAGATAGGGATAATAGACGCATGTAGAACTTTTAGGCAGTGTATCCACCACTTTCACAGGCCAGTTATTGGCCGCCTGGTTTGTCGTTGTTTGATTCTCATCTCTAACAGCCAAAATGGGGGTAAAATACGTATTTTTTGTATTTGTAATCATCATACTAGTAAGCTATCCTCAATATTTTGTTTATTTTTGTTGATAAGAAATGATATAGAAAACTAAACATTAAAACAAGAGCTTGACCTAGAGATTTCGATCCAATACACTTGCTAGGCAAAAGCAACCTATTACAATGTATACGACCCAATAAAGTGATAAACAGTAAATGGAAAATCGATATTTAGAAACCAAAAATGTCCTTGTCTACATTATAGTCCTCTATTGGCTTCCTGTTGTATTTGTCTGCCTGAATGTATCCTCGCTGCTGCAATGGTGGCTAGTCATCACCACTTTGTGCATTACGGCCATAGGGGCTATGGCTATGTATGTGATATTGATACAGTGGGAAAAAAATATCGATCAAGCTCGCCCAGATCAGCCAGAACCCGTATCACCACCGTCAACCCCAGAATCGCTCCCTCCGAATGACATGAATGTCCACCTTATCGAAGAACTCAAAAACTCCCTTAAGCAGATTCAAGGCGAAAAAGAATCGTTGCAAAATGAACTCGAAGGCAAGTCGGAGCTTCTCGCCGCTAGGATTCATGAGCAAGAGGATCTAAAAGAAGAACTCAGCTCCCTCAATAAACAGCTGATGCAGCTTAAATCCGTGCTTGCCGAACAGCAAGCTCAATATAAACACAGCCTCACGGAGCATCAAAGGCACTTATCAGAATACCAGAAACAGATGCAAGAAAAACAAAAACAGCAAGAAACCTTGGAAAGTAAGATACGTGAGCTGAACTACGAAATTAAAACCCTGCTTAAAGTTGGCCCTCACTCCATTTAAACCCAACTTGCGCCCCTAAATCACGCTTTCAGGCGTGATTTAGGGGCGCAAGTTGGATTTAAATCCTATACTTTGGGTGATGAAGCATACACTCACTTTTCTGAGGAAGTCATTGGATCATCGCTATCTATCACCGTTGTTTATTCATTAGAAAAAATATTGCAAATAATAAATTGTTGCGATAAAATATGTGAAGGGTGGAATTTTTTCACCCAAAAACAAACCCGAAAGGAGACACAATGAAAAAGCTATGCAACTTAGCAGATAGCTTGTTGAAAGATCCTAAAGTAGATACTTCAACCTGCCTAGAAATTAACTTCAACAACAGCCTCTCTTCTTATTATTCCCATTATTTCTATTCCAAGAAATATCATTTTGTGCATCTAGCACACGCTTAATTAATCCATTTTTTTTGTATTAACTTTTGAAATAACCGAGTCATCGTTGACCTGTTGTTCATTTCAAAAAAATAGTTTTACAGTGCATGTATCCGTGGTTTGACTGGTTTTGAATCCAGGCATAATTTCCCTTTGCCGTATTCTCTACCTTGTACAGCTTTGAGATTTTCCTTAATGCCATAGGATGAAAGTACCCATACACCTTCATTTTATCGTAAGCAAAGTTTCATGGCTTTAAAACCTTCTGATGGCAGGTTATCATTACGGATAATCATCCCCATCTATGCATGCCTGTAAAGAATTTTTTATATTTAATTATTTTACAGGTGTATTTTTTTATGAATATCATTTCTATTTCACCGAGAGACTGCAAATTGATCTCTCCATTGGTTCCTAGTGAAGCACGCTCCTCAAAAGATAGCAGCGTACTTCTTGACGCCATCGAAATTGTCGCAAGGCAATCTTTAGAAGCCCTACAAGCTTTTCAAGACAAAAAGCTAAGCGTATTTGATCCTGATATAGGCGACGAAGCCTGCCAGATCAGAGCTTTGCTGATTTTACAGATGGATGCACAATCCAACCCCAACGAAATTGCATGCGCAAGCTGCGAATTGCAAAAACTCCTCATTATCATAGACACTATACGCAAGGAGTGGGCAAAGCTCGATGAAGAGCTGATATGCCTAAGTGCAAGCTTGAAAGAGCAACTCTCAGCTATCCGCAACGAAAAAGTACGTTTAAGCAGAGAAAATGAGCTGGCGCTCCAGAATGTACCTAAAGGTACTCTTGAAAGCAAAAGCATTTGGCAGGAATTTCAAATAAAGATGAAACAGCTTTGTCTCCAGGAAAATCCGATAAAACAAAAAATTCAACTTCAGGAAGAAGAGATCTCCGCGAAAAAAATTAAAACCTTTGAAAACAGAGAGCTTGACACCACTCTTTCTTCTAATATTCTACGACTCATTTTTTGCTATCTGATAGGCAAGGCAAGTCAAAAAATCCTGGAAACCAACCCCATAAACGGACGAGTTTCGTATAAAAAAGCCCCACGCGTCAATGCCTTAAAAATCCAAGGACTAAATGTCAACGGACCCTTATTCGAAAAAATCCTGCAAAGAGCCAAAATTTGGATCAATCAAGAATCCATGGACGCATTAGTCGAAGAGTCAAAAAAAATACAGGGTAAAAGGGCCAAGTGGATACAGCGGTGTATGCAGGCTACACTTCCAAGCGCTAAACAGGAATTAAAAGAATACTCTTTTTACCATGCTTGTGAGCTTGTCATCAAACGCATCAAAGCTATGGGCCTGCCCATACTAGTGCTAGCTAGGCGACCGGAGGATAACCCGGATTACTTTTCTATGCGACAGTTGTTTAAACCCGTAATGACAAACGGTAAATTCAAATTTAGTCCTGTAGCTATGTCCGATGATACTTCACCGGTGTTAGTCATCGAGGGCATCAGTTCAAAAGCGCAAAATATGGGTTTAGCGAATGTAATCGATCAATGCGGAGGCCTTATGAAAATGGTGCGTCTAAATTTGGCGCAGCACAGATTTTGTACCGCTCAGCAAGAAGCTGATCCAAGCATTTTGAAAATGATTTCAGCGGATTTATCCGAAGAAATCGACAGGTTGCGTATACAAAGATCAAAAGCACAAGAAGAAGGGTGTTCCAGGGAAAATCCATCTAACTTTATGATCGATCACATTTACGCGGATGTAATGCGCGCACAAGTAATCTCTAACTTAGGAGAAATATGAGTACTTTTCAAAGTCGATGGTGGCAATTAGCCGCCATCCAGATTGGCGGAGCGATATGTTTACCTATCTTTGTTCTGGGACATGCCATGGCAGAAAAATATGGCTTGGCATCTGCACTGCTGAGCGTCATCCTCGGCAACTGGATCTTACTAGGCTTGAGCTTAATAGCCGCGCGCTATTCTGCCAAAACACGCATGACGACCTCCGAAGCAGCTGCAGATACTTTTGGGCAAAAAGGAAAAGTATTTTTTGCCATCATCATCATCGTATCTATGATGGGTTGGTTTTCCGTGCAACTCGATTTAATGGGGACAATGGCAGCTAGGATTTTCGGCATAGAAGCCTATAAACCCATAAACTTAATTCTGGGAGCCGTCATCACCCTGGCAGGCTTGAAGGGGATACGCAGCTTGGAATGGTTGGCAAAAGTATGCATGCCTTTGCTGATCCTAACCATAGCTTATGCCATCGTGAATGCTTCTGGGTATCCAAGTAAAATGCAGCAAGATGATACGCTAACCTATCAAGGTATCTGTATTATTATAGCAGCAGCCCTAGGGATAGTTGTGGATATGCCCACCTTCTTTAGACATGCCAAAAGCACTAAAGATGCCCTGATTGCAGCCGCGTGTCTTTTTGGCATTGCGCTGCCATTATTAGAAAGTGTGGGGATATATCTAGCTAAACAAGGAGCAGGCTCAAATATAGCCGATGCCTTGATCGATACCCATTCATCAGCTTTGTGGAAGCTATGGGTGGCCATTTTTATAATATTAGCAGGTTGGACCACAAATAACACCAATCTGTATTCGGCAGCCGCCAGCCTAAAATCCGCATTAAATCTTTCCTCGGAGCGCGGTTGCTATGTGATAATAGGAACGGCCGCTACTTTGCTGTCACTGATAGCGGGAGAAAGCAACTTAACGGACTTTTTGGAGATAGCCGGCATCATGCTAGCTTCAGCTGGAGGTGTCATGATATTCCATCAATTAAGGCAAACAAGTACTCACGCCCGCTGCAACGCAGTTGCATTGCTCACGGCTGTAAGTGCAGGGATCCTGGAACTGGTCGAATGGATTCATCTGAGCGGCTACGGCATGATCGATGCCTTTGGTATCTCATTTTTAATATCAGCCTGTGGAAGTTTTTGGATGATCTTTAAACATAATAATAAGGAGAAGCAAATATATGAGATATGTTGAAACCAGTGAACTGAAGGATTTAAGTCTGGGAGCGTCCGTTTTAGGCTCCGGCGGGGGTGGATGTCCGGACTATGATCTGCTCATGGCCGAAAAGCATTTTATGGATTATGGGCCAGCCCGTTTGGCTGACTGCAGTGATTTGTGTCCGGATGATCTGGTCGTTCCAATAGCCTTTGCGGGGGCTCCCTTGGTTGCAAAAGAAGTGTTGCCATCCGGATTAGAGTGTGAAATGCTTTTGAGATCCATAGAAGAAACTCTGGGAAAAAAACCCAACTATATTATGCCTGCAGAAATAGGCGGGGCGAATGCGCTTTGCCCATTTATATATTCTTCAAGACTTGATATTCCCGTACTCGATGCAGATACCTTAGGAAGGGCATTTCCGGAATTGCAGATGAGCTCATGTCATTTAGTTGGAGTCTCTCCAAGTCCTGCATTCGTTGCTGATTGTCTAGGCAACCAAGTGATGATTAAAGCCAGGAATGCACATGCGCTCGAAGATCTAGCCCGCAGTTCCATTGTGGCTATGGGATCATCTGCCCTGGTGGGCATCTACTTAATGGATGGTCATAAAGCTCAAAAATCAATCATCAAAGGCACCATATCGCAGGCGATAGATTTAGGCAAATCCATTCGCATGAACAAGGAAGAAGGCAAACATCCTGTACAGGCATTAATGAAAACGCATCGAGCTCGTCTGCTGGGACAGGGGGTCATTACGCACATTCACCAACGCATTGACCAGGGATTTTTAAAAGGTACTGTGGAAATAGCCACTGACGATGGCTGCCTGCAACTGGACTATCAAAACGAATTTCTCAAAGTTGAGGTCGATGCCAAGATTGAAGCCATAACTCCTGAAATCATTGTGGTTATGGATAGCGAATCCTTCCAGCCCATCACCAGCGAAAAGCTGTTGTATGGACTGCGTGTGATAGTATTTACTCTGCCTGCACCGGAAGTATGGCTGACAAAAGAAGGCTTAAAGCTCGTAGGTCCGGAATACTTTGGTTACAAATTATCATAGAGGTTTATATGAATAAAAAATATAGAATAGGGATAGATATTGGAGGTACCCACACGGACGCTGTGATGGTAGATGCTTCACAACAGATCATCACCTCCTGCAAAATTCCCACTACACTGCCCTTAGAAATAGGGGTACGTAAGGCTATTTGCTCACTGCTGGAGCAAAGCCGGATGCCCACCTCTGACATCCAAGCTATTTATATAGGCACCACCCATGCCACCAACGCCATACTGGAAGCGAAAGATCTCTATAAAGTCGGGGTTCTCAGGCTGGCAGGTCAAAGGCCCATGAGCTTAGATCCCTGCTTTAAGTGGCCCGAATACATTCGCAGTGCACTATTTGCAGGCTATGAAACCGTATCAGGAGGATTCAGATGCGACATGAGGGAGATCTCGCCTCTCTCCGAAATGGAAATTCGCACCGCCTTGGGTAGGCTTCAGCAAAAAGGCATGCAAAGCCTTGCCATCGCGGGAGTATTTTCCCCCGCATGTGCTCAACATGAAATCGAAGCCCAAAGCATTGCCAAGGATTGCTTAGGCAATCATTTTCCTATCACACTCTCATCCTCGATTGGAGGCATGGGGTTTGTCGAGAGGGAAAACGCAGCTATTCTCAATGCGGCCTTAAAAAAAACCATGCTAGCAGCTTTTGAAAATATGGAAAGCTTGAAGCATGGTTTAGGCATCGAGGCGCCACTATATGTGACACAAAATGACGGCAGCATGATCGATGTAAACCAAGCCATGGAGAAGCCTTTGTTGACCATTTCCTCAGGACCTACGAACTCCTTCATAGGCGCCGCGAAACTTGCCGGCTTGCAGGATGCTATCATCGTTGATGTGGGAGGCACCTCAGCGGATATCGGAGTGGTTCTAGATGGATATCCCAGGCGTTCGCTCGGGCAGGCTAGCCTCGGCGGCATACCTTTGAATTTCAGAATGCCAGACGTTCTCTCTTTGCCCATCGGCGGAGGCAGCGTAGTGCGTATTGAAAAGGACGGATTTAGATACGGCCCAGACAGCATCGGCAGAAAGCTCTATGATGAATCCTGCTTATTTGGTGGCAACACATTAACATTGACCGATGTGGCCTATATGTCAGGGCTTATATCTATTCCACTAGCGAATACCCCGTCTATTCCTATCGATTTACAGCAAGCTCAACATATTATGAGGTCGGTATTGACTCAGATTCAAACTGCCATAGGCTTGATGCGCGGCAGGCACACCCAGTTGCCCGTTCTTGCCGTTGGAGGGGGAGCCTATTTTCTTAAAGATATAGCCCATGCAGTGCCCGAGCACTATTCTGTGGCTAATGCCTATGGAGCGTCGCTAGCTGAAATCTCCTATACTCTCGATACAGTCGTGTCTCTTGAGTATAGAGATGCGGTCTTGAACCGGCTCCAGGAAGAAGCTTCCACTGGTGCTGTACTTAAAGGAGCTAAAGAAGAGCGAGTAAGGATCGTCGATGTACAAGTCATTCCCTATCACTATATTCCCAATCAAATGGGCAGAGTGATTGTCACTGCCTCAGGATAGTGAATTGTCGTCGAGTAGGAGGGGCAATTGCCCCTCCTACTCGACATGGGGAAACGTGAATAGTTACGCCTAAGTCAAGGGTTATTCTCTTGACAAGGCATTAGATGCGTTAGATCAGTTATCTGATTCAATGTGGGGTATACATCAAATCAAAAAAAAACTTGTATTTTTTTTAAAAATTCCTCACCCTCCAAGAGGGTTATTTTTCATTTATTCATAAATGATATCCTCAATGATTTTATTAAAATGGAGATGTTTATGTTTTCTACAAATATGCCTAACAACAGTGGTTGTGCAGAAGGATTTTCGAATCCACAGCCTGACCTTCAAATTTCAACTCAACGCATAGCGGACGGAGTGATCTCTTCCACAACTCTTCGAGTATTTGACTCGTATCAGAAAAATACACGCTGGCTAAGCACTGCACACAATGACTTTGATCCCATCCAATTTTCAGCCGTGAACCTGGGTGGCGAAGTTTCCGATAAGAACTATGATGCCAATCCTATCATCCAGGATCTGGTCAGCTTCCTAAAAAATGCCCCTACTTCTTGGCATGCCGTACATGAAATTTCCAAGCGTTTAGATGCGCATAAATTTAAACGGCTCGATGAGAATGCAGAATGGAAATTGGTTCCCGGAGAGTCGTATTACGTCGTTCACAATGATTCTTCTATTATAGCCTTTACTCTGCCTGTATGCACCCCTTCATCAGCAGTTATTTTAGGAGCCCACACAGATAGTCCAGGCTTGCAAGTGAAACCAAATCCCGATTTAAAAGTTGAGAATTATCGTCTGCTGGCAACCCAAGTGTATGGAGGTCCCACCCTGCCTTCGTGGTTCAACCGCCCGCTGGGGCTTGCAGGCCGCTACTATAGCACCAACGAAGAGGGAAAGTTAGAGTCGCATTTCATTGACATTTCAGAACCGGTTGGGAATATCCCCCATCTCGCAATTCATCTGAACCGTGACTTAGGCACCAAAGTCGACCTAAATCCCCAAAAAGAACTCAATGCCATTGTTGGAAGTACTGCGGACATACCTCAAGATAAGCCCTTTATCGATTGGTTGATCGAAAGCAAGTTTGGCAAGACTCTCCTGCCGGTGCCGGGCTATGAATTGTTTCTCAGACCTCTTGAATCACCTGTTCTCTGGGGCCCGCAAAAGCAATTTATCACCAGCCCGAGGCTGGATAACCTCCTGGGCTGCCACGCTTCCTACATAGCCATGCTTAACTCTAAGCAGCCTTCGAACACAGGCAGAATAAAAATCATGGCCCTCTGGGACCATGAAGAAGTCGGTTCAGAATCTACTCAAGGAGCTGCTTCTCCATTTTTAAGCAATGTGCTAGCTCGCATTGCGATGAAATTTGATATTAATCAAGAACAATTGAATATCTTGTTGAATCAAAGCACCTGTATCTCTAATGATGTGGCCCATGCTTTGCATCCTAACTACCCTGAAAAGCATGACCCCAACCATAAACCTCTGCCAGGTAAAGGCATTGTGATCAAGAGCAATCCTCAGCAGCGCTATGCTACTGATGCTGCGACACAGGGTAAATTTTACAAACTGTTGAATGACAAAAAAATACCCTGCCATCATTTCGTCGTCCGCAGTGATTCATCTTGCGGCACAACCATAGGTCCTATTGTAGCCTCCGGGACAGGCATCCCCACCATCGACATTGGTGAAGGGGTGTTGTCTATGCATGCCATCAATGAGCAGGGCCACTGCGCAGACCATCTTTATATGTGTAAAGCTCTGCAAGAAGCCTTAGAAAATCTTTAAAACCCAATTCCCGCACCCGGTTTTCACACCAAACCGGGTGCAATATCACCTTGCAAAGTTTAGAATTTACGCAATCTGATGCAATTTTTGTGCATGTTCCTCATAGAACATCTCAGGATTGAGCAAGGTTCATGCAATGCCTCTTCCTGATAAACATCCCCAGGCAAACTTTCTTATACTTTTTCAAAAGTAGGCAGGAGGGTATATTCCCAGCCTTTGTTCTTATTCAAAGAAGGCGATGAAGATCTCTGTGCACTTTCAAGGATAGAGCAGCTCTCATCTGAACTTTCTTCACCTGTCTCAAGCTTAGCTGCTTCCCTCTGAGCAAACGACTTTGTAACATCGAGGGTCATATCCCTAATATTATTGATCTCTGCTATCACAGGATGGATAGGCTTCATTTTACCATTCAAACCTCCATAGAGCTTCTTGAGCTTATGTAATACTTCAATTCCTGCTAGCTTTTCTTCCGTGGTAAATTGAGCACGTATGGACTTTTCGCGCCAAATCTGCAGAATAATCGCAGCAAATTTATCCAATAATATAGAACTATCATAATTCCTGACAGTGATAGTACAATGCCCATTTTCTAGGAAACTGTTTGCGTTATCAAGAAGGTCATTAAAGGGAAACAGGTAATTATTGTTTGAACAAAAATCGACATAGTCTTGTATTTTCATATAGGTGCCTCACTATGGATGAATAGATTATTTATACTTAAGAGGTAATGGCAACATTACAAATACGGTCTTTTAGATCTTTACCCCTTAATTTCCGAATCTTGCATTTACCTCTATCCATAACGTATTTTTCATTTTTTGGCCAAAGGCGTCCTATCTCTATGGGCATGAAACCTAATCAAACATCTAGATCTAGCCTTTGAAATTCCAGAGTGTCTTGTTTTGCAATATGTGGGGTATCGACCATAGAAACCAATGACATATTATTCTTATTTTTTTTATTTAATTTTATTCATGAAGTTAATTGATCGATTAATGTGTTTTAAATAGGCAAAAACAGGATCGGCTTCGCCGGCATGATATTGAAATTTGAAGGGAACGACCCTGAGAAAACCATCTTTTAAGCAAGATGTTCATTGTGTCCCACCAATTGGCACAAGCCAGGAAAAAAATCGATTAGTTGTTACCCATGTAGGTGAACTGATTTGATACCTGTGACACCAATTGTCCCCTTGTACCCTCCCTCCGCGTCTCCGCGCCTCTTTGCCCTCTGCGTTTAAACTGATTGATCAACGTTAAAAAATACCTATTGTGTGCGACCAAATTAAAAAATCGCTCCTTTCATTTTTTCCGGCAAGCCGGATTTTTTTTTCCAAGGGGCAAAAAACAAAAATCCAAAGGCCATTTCCAAAAATCAATGTTTCAAAGCCCAAATGACTTCCGAGCGCAGACAAAACCGACGGTGACGTCGGCAAGGTCAAAGCCGCTGGGGTGGACAAGGAACCCAGAGGGGGCAAAACCTAACAAGAATCGGTATTTATCCATCTTCTTACCTACACGAACTATACTAGAATCCCAATCATAATCCCGTATTTTGTTTCCGGACTTGGCGTAGGCCATTAAAGCACTGGCCATTGTATCGATGGGCTCGGAAATTTTGATTATCTGACGGGGGTTTTCTCTAGCTTTTTCTCCAAAATTTTCCGAAGCAAAACTCTTCTTTCTAACAGGTATTTCAGAAGATTCTATATCCATAGCTGAATTATCTCCGTAGGCTTTTTCATCTTCCTCCTCAACAAGCTTCAACTGATCCTCAAAATCCATATCTACTAGGAGGTAAGTGAACCTTTACTCAAAAGGAGGATCTCAACGCGCTTTTTGATTTTTCCAATAGAAATCTTGGCTGCTGAATAATTGCTTGAACCAATTAGGTGCATGCAAAGAGAGGCGGCCTAAACGATATCCGCACCACTTGGAAAAGATGTGCATAAAGGCATAAGGAAGCCAAGATGGGTGCTGCACAGCCACCCAGCGCATCATGGATTGAAGATATTGACGACCTCGGGAAGCATCGCCACCTTGAATGCAAAGCAGCTGCTGGTATTGTTTTCGTACTAGCCCTATGTCAAAGTGCCGCTTAAACTCTTGCAGCAAGCTATAATCGTGTGAATGCCGTACCACAGATTCGGCTACGTAAGCAATTTTATGACCTTTGTTTAGCAGTTTTGCTACCGAAAGCGTGTCTTCGCCAAACAAAACTTCAGGGACTCCCCCGATTTCATCCAAGGCAGAATTCATATAGGCCGCACATGTATTAGAACAAAAAAAGGTGTAAGCCCCATAGTGCTTGACATCCTCCAAACCACGTATATGGCTTTTTTCGGGATAGTTGAACTGTCGTGGAAAAGATTCAAAAAAACCGGCACCTTGATGTGGTATCTGCCGGGCATAAGCGATAGACGCTTGTTGCTGTATAAGCGGAGCCAGCAGAGGCTCTAAGAAATGAGGATCGACAGGATATGCATCCGGAGTCATAAAAACCACAATATCTGTCTTCAGATACTTGCGGGCTATTTCGCGTGCTGAACCATGATTGAACTGGGAGCGCGGGATGATCATCGTTTCCGCTCCCATCTTCTTAGCCAGATCCACCGTGCCATCCTCGGAAGAGGAATTGACGACTAATACGCGCGGTTTTAAGGGAGAATGCAGCAAAGGAGGCAGACAGTAGGGCAGGTGATGCCGAGCGGTATGGGTGATAATAGCCACGCCAAGAGATAATTTTATTTTCATAGCTTCGATCATAGCAGCAAGCCTATTTTATGCAGTAGAGAAAATTTTATTGTTTAGAGTTTAGAGGATTTCGATTATAATGGATCACAAATCCATCAATAAAAAGAGTTCCCTATGTATATAACTTTAAAAGATCAATCCAAGATAGAAATGCCTGCGGGAAGTTCTGCCAAAGACCTCGCGGATAAACTTAAACAAAATGCGCCGCATCAGGCCGTAGGAGCTGTCATCAATGGTAAAACCTGCGATCTAAGCACAGCCTTGAACGAAGGCGACCAGGTGGAGCTTCTGTCTTTTGACGAAGCTGCTGGCAAAGAGATTTTCTGGCATACTTCTGCGCACGTCCTAGCACAAGCCATTTTGCGCTTATATCCCAATGCAAAGCCCACCATCGGGCCTCCCATCGAAAACGGGTTTTATTATGATTTCGCCGATCTGCATATCTCCGATACCGACTTCGAGAAGATCGAAGAAGAAATGAAAAAAATAGTCGATGAAAACTACTTGTCCAAAAAAGAAGTGTTTTCCTCCAAAGCCGAGGCGCTGCAAGCCTTTGCTCACAACAAATACAAGATCGACCTGATCCAAGGATTTTCTCCAGACGAACCGCTCACAGGCTACCGCCAAGGGGAGTTCTTTGACCTATGCCGAGGGCCTCATCTCTACAACTTAGGGAAAATCAAAGCCCTTAAGATTATGAAAACCTCCGGAGCGTACTGGAAAGGGGATCAAAATAACGAAGTATTGACCCGCATCTATGCCATCACCTTCCCTGACCGCAAACTTTTGAAAGACTATTTGCAACAGCTGGAAGAGGCTAAGAAACGCGACCATAAAGTACTCGGACCTAAATTAGACCTGTTTTCTCTGAAAGAAGAAGCCCCGGGCATGCCATTCATTCATCCCAAAGGCCTGATCATCTGGAATGAATTAACGCAGTTTTTGAGGGAATGCCTGGCCCAGGCCGGCTATGTAGAAATCAAAACCCCCTCCATGATGGTGAAAGATCTGTGGGAAAGATCCGGCCACTGGGCCAATTACCGCCATAACATGTTTACTTCACAAATCGAAGAGCGGGAATTCGCCATTAAACCCATGAACTGTCCGGGCTGCATGCTCTACTACAAATCTTTTGTGCATAGCTACCGCGAGCTGCCGTTGCGCATAGCTGAAATAGGCCAGGTGCATCGCTTCGAGCCCTCGGGAGCACTATCGGGGTTGTTCCGCGTGCGCAGCTTCCATCAAGACGATGCCCACATATTCATGAAGCCGGAGGATATCCAAACAGAAATCGTTTCAGTGCTCAAGCTAGCGGATAAAATTTACTCCACCTTCGATCTTAAATATCACCTTGAGCTCTCCACCCGCCCCGAAAAAAACACCATCGGTACAGACGAAGATTGGGAGGTGGCTACGCAAGGTTTGCAAGGTGCCCTAGATGCAAGCAAAAAACCTTATAAGATCAACGCTGGCGACGGCGCTTTCTACGGTCCAAAAATCGACTTCCATATTCGCGATGCCATCAACCGTACCTGGCAATGCGGTACAATTCAACTCGATATGGCCCTGCCGGAAAGATTTGAACTGGAATATACAGCCAATGACGGTTCCCGCAAACGTCCGGTGATGATACATAGGGCGCTATTCGGCTCTATCGAACGCTTCTTTGGCATTCTGATCGAGCATTATTCAGGCCGCTTCCCTCTGTGGTTGAGTCCTTTGCAGGTACGCCTGGTCACCGTCGCCGACCGCCACCAACCTTACGCTCAAGAGGTGGCATCCACCATCAGAGCGGCGGGTTTCCATGTAGACGTAGACGATGCACAGGAATCAGTCAGCAAGAAGATCCGCAATGCTCAGCTGGCGCAAATAAATTACATTCTAACTATTGGCGACCAAGAAGTGGAACATCGCAAAATCAACTTACGCACTAGGGACAATGCTGTACTGGGTGAAATCGAAGTCAGCGACTTCCTGGAAGCAATCACCAAAGAGAAAAAGGAAAGAAGCCCCATTTCACCTTATAAAACCTAGGAGCTTGCCATGACAGACACCAGGCATGTAATAGCCGTCAGTAGTTTCAAAGGAGGAACCGCCAAAACATCCACCTCGCTGCATCTGGGTGCGGCTTTGGCGAAGTTCAACAAAAAGAAAGTGCTCTTGATCGATTTTGATGCTCAAGCCAACTTGACCACGGGCTTAGGCTTTGATCCTGACCAAAATGACAGCATGGTGCCTGTTTTGCAAGGCTCTAAACCCCTTGAAGAAGTCGTGCTTAAAACCGGACTGCCGGGTTTAGACCTGGTTCCGGCTGACACGTGGCTGGAACGCGTAGAGGTGACCGGAGCGTTAGCTGCCGACCGCTATTCCCATGAGCGATTGCGGCATATCGTTTCCAAGGCTCCTTATGATATCGTCATCATCGATACTCCACCTTCATTATGCTGGCTGACCGAATCCGCCTTGATAGCTTCAAAGCATGCTTTGATTTGTGCGACCCCGGAATTCTATAGCATTAAAGGATTGGAAAGACTATCGCAATTTTTAGGGGGATTATCCCAGCGCCACCCACTTGAAGTGCTGGGAGTGCTGCTGTCGTTTTGGAATCCTCGCGGGAAAAATAACAACGCTTTTCTTGAAGTGATAGAATCTACCTTTCCACAAAAACTGCTGAAAACCAAAATCCGCAAAGATGTCTGCATATCCGAGGCGTCGATTCACGGCAAACCTGTGTTTGAACTCTCTCCATCCAGCCGTGCCGTAGAAGACTATAAAGCCGCTTCGAAGGAGATTTTAAAAAGACTGATGTAAAGCCGTTTTACATGGATAAATATTACAAGGAATACGCTTATGGCCAAAACAGAGCTTCTCATTGCACAACGTTTACAAAAGAAAGACCCCTCGCCCAAAATGGCGGAAATGACCAAACAGTCGGTAAATGGCAATTTGTCGGGTTTTTCAGGCATATTTAATCCCACCCAGCTAAGCCCCATGGAACGAGAGTGGATTCACACTCTGCTGGTCACACATGCGGAGGAGAAGGAAAATATTACCGACGACCTCGAACAACTGCTTACCATCACCTCTGAAGTTAAAGCCATCAATAACCAAGCCGCTTTGCTGCATGGAGAACGGATAAAACGGGCGCATGCCATTCTCGCCGATTACCGCGATGGCGCCTTTACAGCTTGGATGATTGCCGCATATGGAAACAGGCAAACTCCATACAACCTGTGGCAATATTATGAATTCTGTGAAGCCATGCCCAAGCCTCTGCGCCCCAAGATAGAAGCTATGCCTCGCCAAGCCATTTATACATTAGCTACGCGACAGGGTCCCTTGGAACACAAACAAAAAATTGTAGAAGCCTATCAAGGTCAAACCAAGATGCAGCTGTTGGAAGAGATCCGCGAAGCCTTTCCATTAGACCAACAGGATAAGCGCAGCACCCCTCCCGGCGAAGTGTTGGTGCAAACCTTAAAAAAATTCCAAAGCCAGCTGCATAAAACCCACCGCAGCATGTTGAAATCGTATAAAAGCTCTCTGCTTAAATACCTAAAGGAAGCCGAAAACTATCTGCGTGCTTTGGAGTAAAATCCAATATAAACAAATTGTTGACCATTGACTACAACCTTGACAATTTTGCATCCAAACACTAAGCTTATGTTTGTTGATCACATCAACATGAGATGATAAATATTTGAAAAAGTGCTCCTAGTCAAGGCTTGGAGAGAATAGGGAAACGGGTGAAAATCCCGTGCGGTAGCGCCGCTGTAACGAGAGACGAAAGCTTTTTAAACCACTGTGTCCATCACGGGAAGGTAAAGCCTGTAGGATGACCTCGAAGTCAGAAGACCTGCTTTTTCATGCTCATCAAGTCCTTAAGCATGTGCTTAAGGCTACTTTCTCGCCAAAGAAAGGATGGGACAAAGAAGCTGACTCCATTTCAGCCTAGCTGATCTGCTGCCTTCCATGTCCTTTACATTGAGGAATTAGGAAGGTTTTCATTTTTCTATTTCCTAATGAATATGAACTACGCGTTGGCATGCGTTAGCTGGAGTACTCATTATGGAAGTCTCAAATCTTTTAATACCCAAAGAAGAAGATCGCTTTGTTGTTCACACTTTTTTAAATCGCACTTTTCGTCTAGATAAAGAAAAAGCACGAGCACGTCTTGCTGGAAAGAAAGTCATTAATGGAACGCGTAGCGCAGAACTTAATGTTCTTCCTCTCAAATATCATGAAGCCTACCGCATCTACAAACAGATGAAAGCCAACCATTGGGAACCAGATGTGATAGACATGACCAAAGATTGTGCTCAATGGAATTCTAATCAATTGAGTGCCCGCGAAAGATGGATTATTGAAATGGGCGTCGGCTATTTTTCGGCGGCAGAAGGTATTGTCGGAGATAGTGTCTTGCATGTTATCGAGGATAACCTTACTGCAGCGGAACTGAAACACGCGTCTCTTCGTCATATTGCCGAAGAATCCATCCATATGGACTCCTTGCTGCATATCATAGGCAGTCTTAACATAGATCTAGATGAAGTAACGGCTAAATTTCAGGACATCCCTTCTATTCGCAAGAAAAACGAATACATCACTAAGCATATGCCAGAACTGAAAATGGGGATAGACCTAACGATAACAGAAAATAAGCAAAAATTTGCAAAAGCCCTATTTGGAATTACACAGGTGATGGAAGGCACACAATTTTATGCTTTATTTGCCATGATCCTTTCATTACATCGCCAAAACAAGATGACAGGCATTGGACAAATGTTTCAATATACCATGCGTGACGAGACAAATCATATTGCTCTTGGCAGATATATCCTTGAAAAGCTTATTGAAGAAAATCCTGATATATGGACCGAAGAATTTCGTTTAGAGCTTATTGAATTTATGCGTGAAGGAGTTGAATTAGAAAAAGAATTTGTTATGGATTGTCTACCAGAAGACATTGTAGGTATGACACAAAAAGATTTTCATGACTTTGTAGATTACAATGCAGACCGTCGTCTGACAAGTCTTGGACTACCTCGCCTTTCTAACGTAAAAATTAATCCATTTCAATGGCTTGAAGAAGTCATTTTTTTAAAAAAAGAAAAAAATTTCTTCGAAACAAGAGTCACGGAATATCAAACCAGCGGCAGTATGAAACATACTAATGAAGATGACCTAATTTAACTTGGAGAACCCACTTTATGAAAAATGATGTCATCACATTAGAAGAGCGAGCTTTTGCCATAAATTTAGTTCAATTTCCCAAGATCATCCGCCGTGATCTTCCCAGCACCAAATCGAATAAACCTAGATTGGTTCCTTGGAATGGCTGCAAAATTGAAATAGCCGTAAATGCAGCTTGTGCTGAAATAGGTCACGAACCTGTTGGTAAAATCATTCAGAACGCCATTGAAGCTCGAATGAAAAATGAACGCCCTCAATTTATCCATATTGAAGAATTGCAAGATATGGTCGAAAACTATTTGATCGATCTGAACTATGGCAGGGTTGGACTTGCTTACGGTAAACATCGAGCCAGACGTGCAGCTTTCAGAGAGCTGGAAGCACAAGCACCTTTTGAAAAAGGTGACTTGCTCGAACATATAGCTCCAGAAATACTTGAAGATTTACGTTTGCGAATTTCATTTGCAAGAATTGGTTTGAATTTAGTTCTATCGGATAAAGAATTGATTGTGCGATTAGCAAGAAGCGTTTCTTCATCTCTTACTTCACATGAATTGAAAGAGACCATTATTCTTAACGCAAAAAGCCTTTTAGATGTGGATGCCGATAGTCGCTATTTTGCGGGGCGTATTTTACTTACTTATATTTACGAAGAGACATTGCCATGGAAGATTTCAGATGGAATAGATCAATTAAAAGCTGCACATCGAAAAGCTTTCTTAAACTATATTACTCTAGGTATAAGCATAGAGCGATTAGATCCTCGTCTTGCTGATTTTAATCTTGAAGAGTTAGCTGATGCAATCGATCCTTATGCAGATCTTCAATTTGATTTTATTGGTATACAAAACCTATATGATCGATATCTCATCTGCTTGAAAGATGAAAAGGGACGTCATCGAATTGAATCACCTCAAATTTTTTGGATGCGTGTGGCCATGGGACTTGCCTTACTCGAACAAAAAAAAGAAATACGCGCTAAAGAATTTTTCCGCATCTATCAAAATAAGCTCGGTTGTTCATCCACACCTACACTTTTTAATTCCGGAACAAGAAGACCCCAGCTTTCCAGCTGCTATCTACTTTACTGCGGCGATTCTATCGAAGAGATTTCTGAAACTTGGACAAGATTTTCTTCATTATCAAAGTGGGCTGGAGGACTCGGTTGTTCGTGGACATCTGTGCGTGGGTGCGGAGCTCACATCCATGGAACAAATGGAGAATCATCTGGTATAATTCCTTTTCTTAAAGTTGCGAACGATATTTGCATTGCTGTGAATCAGGGTGGAAAACGACCAGGCGCTTTATGCAGTTATCTTGAATTGTGGCATTCGGACATCGAAGATTTCCTGGATCTGCGCAAAGAAACAGGAGACGACAGGCGTCGTACTCACAACATGAATACAGCTCTTTGGATTCCTGACCTGTTTATGAAACGTCTTAAGGATATTTCTGAAGGGAAATTGCGCAAAGATGCAACGTGGTCTTTATTTCGCTCTAATGAGACCTCCGATCTTCACGAACTATATGGGAACAAATTCGAAGAGCGATATCTCACATATGAAGCACTTGCAAGCGAGGGAAAAATTTACAGCAGCAAAATTCGTATTCTTGCTCTCTGGAAAAAAATTATTAGCGCCATTTTTGAAACAGGGCATCCTTGGATCACCTTTAAAGATCCATGCAATATCCGATCTCCGCAAGATCATGCAGGAGTGATTCATAGCTCTAATTTATGTACGGAAATAACTCTTAACACAAGTCGAGAAGAGATCGCTGTTTGTAATCTCGCATCTATCAACATCCCCAATCATTTGCGTGAAGATGGTTCTATCGATCATGTCAAGCTAGAAACTACCGTCCGAACTATCATGAGAATGTTAGATAATGTGATCGATATAAATTATTATCCAGAAGATGCTGCAAAGACGGCAAATTTAAGACATCGACCTGTGGGCCTTGGAGTAATGGGCATGCAAGATGCACTTTATTTTCGTCGCATTTCATTTGATTCTCCTGAAGCTGTTGAATTCAACGACGAGATAATAGAAGCCATTGCATTCTACGCCTATTCTGCCTCCTCTGATTTAGCTGTAGAACGTGCCCCCTATTCTACCTATAAAAATTCAAAATGGGATCGTGGACTGCTTCCTCTAGATACGATAGCTTTGTTGGAACAAGAGCGTGGAATGAATATTTTAGTAGATAGAAAAACGCGTTTAAACTGGGAAGGATTACGTAAAAAAATCAAAAAACAAGGGATGCGCAACTCAAACTGCCTTGCAATAGCTCCAACAGCTACCATATCGAACATCATGGGCTGTGTGCCTTGTACTGAACCTAGCTATAAGCACATTCACACCAAATCCAATCTTTCGGGAGAATTCATTCGAACTAATGATTATTTAATCAAAGAGTTGATGGAACTAGGAATATGGGATCACGAAATGCTCTCTGATCTAAAATATTTTGACGGTTCTGTTCAAGCCATTGAGCGTATCCCTGAGGACGTAAAGCGCCGCTATAAAACGGCTTTTGAAATCGACCCCACTTGTCTCCTTCAATGTGCAGCCGTAAGGCAAAAATGGATAGATCAATCGCAATCCGTCAACTTATTTCTCGCAGAAAACGATGCTCGAAAAGCTTCTTTTATGTATCGTGAAGCTTGGGAACGCGGCTTAAAGACCACCTATTACCTCCGAACAATTAACCAGTCTACCATCGATTCCAGCATTCGTGATCGAAAAAAAAGCGAAACAGAGCCCGATGCCAAAGCTTGTTCGCTGGAAGCTATGCGAAACGGAACAATTTGCGAATCATGTCAATAAATTAGGGTGTAAAATATGGGTATTAAATCTGATAAGTGGATTCGTCAAATGGCCAAAGAGAAAAAGATGATTGAGCCGTTTGCATCCGAACAAATGCGTAAAACTGAAATGGGGCATGCCATGGTTAGTTATGGATTATCCAGCTACGGTTATGATCTTCGT
>CAYMKI010000008.1:17980-20803 GCA_964390695.1 uncultured bacterium | reverse complement strand
TTCAAAGTATTTACCAATGTCCACAATACGTTAGTAGATCCAAAGGCCTTCGATGAAAAATCTTTTGTCGATGTCAAAGCCGATGTGTGTATCGTTCCTCCAAATTCTTTTGCTTTGGCCCGCAGTGTTGAATACTTTCGCATTCCAAGAGATGTGATTACGATTTGTTTAGGTAAATCGACCTATGCTCGTTGCGGAATTATCGTCAACGTCACTCCACTAGAACCCGAATGGGAAGGACATGTGACTTTAGAGATCTCCAATACCACCCCTCTCCCAGCTAGAATTTATGCCCATGAAGGATTGGCTCAGGTCATCTTTTTGGGCTGCGATGAGCTCTGTGAAACCTCCTATGCAGATAGGTCTGGTAAATATATGTATCAGCAAGGAATAACCATACCACGAGCTTAATAGTCTTTTCAAAATTCCATTTGATTTTACAAAACCCAGACATACTCTCCCTGCACACATAATGTAGCATGATTGGAGTATGTCGGGTTTTACAGCGGTTGTAAAAACAATTTTAGTATCTACTGATAAGTGTTTAATAGATGGCCTTCAAAAATTTTGAGATCATCTAAATTTTGGCCTTTAATCAACTCCACCAGATTGGGATTCGCCACTGTGAGCCTGCCAAAGCTGATCAGCTCAAATTGCCCTTCGTATATGGCCTTGGCGGCGGATGCAGGTGAGTACGAACCACCCCCTATCACATGCCCCTTGAAGTGCTCTTTTAAAAAACTGGAAACAGGTGAATTCAGCCAAGCGATATCCTGCACATCATTATCTGAACAAGTGTGCACATAGGCAATCCCCCGTAGCTGCAACTGTCCCAGCAGGTAGATAAAGACTTCTCGATCGCGCTTATCCTCCTGCATATTTTTCATGCTCGGTACAGGCACTGGGGAAAGGCGAACGCCTATTTTATCAGCTCCAATCTCGTCAATCAAATCATTGACTATTTCCAACAATAAACGGCACATGTTTTCAGGTGTACCACCATAAAGGTCTTCACGACCATTCGTGTGGTAATGCAGAAAAGAATCCAGCAGGTACCCGCTTCCCGCATGCAATTCGATACCATCACAACCTGCCTTTAATGCATTTCTTGCAGCTTGAAGAAAGGCTTTTTTAAGTTCTTGAATATCGCATAAATCCATAGGTTTAGGAGCTTCATATTCCAATTTGGGATTGCTCCTAGGAATGCTCTTCCTTAGCGGCATCACGCTCGATGGCGCTAGAGTTTGTTTGCCATCTCTATGGATAGGATGCGACATCATTCCTGCATGCCATAACTGCAGAAAGAATTTAGCTCCTTTTTGGTGCACTTTCTCACACACCTTCTGCCAGGCCTCAACCTGGGCCTGCGAATAGATTCCCGGTGTATCAGGATACCCCGAGGAATCCGGATCTATCATGGTGGCCTCACTGATGATTAATCCAAAATAACCTCTTCGTCCGTAAAATTCGGCCATCGCATCTGTAGGTATATTTTGTGTAGCTAAACAGCGGGTTATTGGAGCCATGACCAGCCGATTTTGCAAGGTCATCGAACTGCTTAGCTTAAATGCAGTCAATAGCGTTGCCGACAGGAAATCTGCAGATTGAACCTTAGACTTATTTGCATCCCCTTCCGTTGTATGATTATATAGTTGGGAAACCGGTGTAGTATGTGTATTGATTATAGTCACAAATATCTCCTTAATTAATGCATATAAAATGATTAGAAATGATTATGCCTATAATTGGTATTATTTGTATAGTAGGTACATTTTTGTAACTACTATAAAACAAACCTAAATTAGCTAACAGCTAGATTATTTCAATGAACCTCTTGCATAATTAATCTCATTGCCCCTGTCAATGTCCGTAGCCCCAAATTGTTTTAAATACCTTATCCTAATCCAGAGTAAACGGGTTTGAACTACTGAGATCTGCGCGAGTGGTGTGAAAAGATTTGAACCACTGAGGACAGCGCGAGTAGTGTGAAAAGATTGAACCACAGAGGACAGCGCGAGTAGTGTGAAAAGATTTGAACCACTGAGGACAGCGCGAGTAGTGTGAAAAGATTTGAACCACTGAGGGCAGCGCGAGTAGTGTGAAAAGTTTTGAACCACTGAGGACAGCGCAAGTAGTGTGAAAAGATTTGAACCACTGAGATCTGCGCGAGTAGTGTGAAAAGATTTGAACCACAGAGGGCAGTGAGGGCAGTGAGACAAGAGTGGGTGCATAATAGAGGAATGGGTTTGTATCCGTACCTGCTAATTTTTATGACTCAAAGAAATAATTATTAGTAACTATTCTGAACTCTAGAAGGTTCAATACATATTGTAAAGTCGAATTAAAGAGATTCAGATTACATTTCAATCTAATAGAGGGTATTTATATCTGAGAGTTCATGCATGACAATCTAGATTTAACAAATAGATAAACAAAGAGGGTCGAGCAGAGGAAAGTTAACTTCTCAAAAAGTCATGGCAAAAAAGGTAGCCAGGTCGTCCCGACCTTGTTGTTGATATATTCCAAGCAGGGTTAACCTTGTTATCTTATATTTGCTGCCATGACTTTTTGAGAAGTTACGAGGAAAGGGTAAGGGCACAAACCATACATTATTTGTGAACTCACACTTGTCTCACTGCCCTCTGTGGTTCAAACCTTTTCACACTACTTGCGCTGCACTCAGAGGTTCAAACCCTTTTCACACACTACTCTCATTACACTCAGTGAATCATATTCTTTATTTCTGTACCCACTCTTGTCTCACTGCCCTCACTGCCCTCTGTGGTTCAAACCTTTTCACACTACTTGCGCTGCACTCAGAGG
>CAYMKI010000008.1:0-17880 GCA_964390695.1 uncultured bacterium | reverse complement strand
TTCAAACCTATTCACACTACTCTCATTACACTCAGAGGTTCAAACCCTTTTATTCTGGATTTGGATAAGGTATTTAAAACAAATTGGGCAGGGGCAGGGGCAAAGGCAGGGCAGGGTAGGGCAAGGCAGGGCAAGGAGAATTATACAAGCGGTTTATTCGAGTCCAGACGAGACATCAAGTGTCTGAATAATACTGGATTCAAAGCTATAGAAATAATTGCCGCAGCGACAATCACGTCGTAGCCTTCATCAGGCAGTATGTGCAGCCTTGAGCCCTCTTCTGACATGATAAAGGAAAACTCGCCGATCTGGGCCATTCCTATTCCCACAATCGCTGCAGTCTTTAAAGATTGCTTCATCATCAAGGTGAGCACAAAGGCAATTAGAGGTTTCACGACTACGATAATGCCAATAGTTCCGACTAATAACAAAAAGTCTTTGAAAATCACTTCGGGATTGAACAACATGCCAATAGACAGAAAAAAAACCACCATAAAAGCATCTTTTATAGGAGCTGTGTGCTCTAAAGCTTTCTGATGGGCATCCGTTTGCTTTATGACCATACCAGCTAAAAAGGCTCCCACAGGCAATGAAACTCCAAATAGATAAAAGGCGCTTACAGCTATAATAAAAATGACAGCCAAAACACAAATCGTAAACAACTCTGTCGAATCGGTTTTGGCGATGAGCCCAAAGATATAGTTTGTCAACTTTTTTACAACAGAAAAAGCTAGAAAGACCAAGACGATAAATTTGATCCAAATACCCGCCAAAGTGGTTACAAAATCCGAGATGGCCACTCCCTTGCCGGAGGTGTATTCAGATAATAATGGCATCGTCAGCAGCACAGCCACTACAGAGAGATCTTCTACAATTAGCCATCCTACTGCTAAATGACTTTCGAGAGTATGGATCAATTTATTTTCCATGATAACTCTTAAGAGAACAACCGTACTGGCCACACCGATAGCCACGCCTAAAACTATAGAGCTTTCCAAGCGCCAATCGAAATAACTGCATAACCAACAAGTGGCGAGCGTGGTGAAAACTGTTTGTAAAATAGCTCCTGGGATAGCGACATATTTCACTTGGAACAATTCTTCCCAATTAAAATGCAATCCAACTCCAAACAACATGAGTATCACACCTATCTCGGCCAATTGCTCGGATAGCTTTAAATCCACCGTGATGCCTGGAGAATAAGGACCTATAATATAACCGGCGATCAAATATCCCACCAGCGAGGATAATTTTGCCCGCTCGGTTAAATAGCCTAGCAGAGTTGCCAATCCGAACCCAAAGGTTAGGATGAGCAAAATCATCTGAATTGTTCCGTGACTTGATTCCATATTTCTTTAGATAATTAGAAAACAAAGATGTGTCAATAAAAATGACTATTCGTTATTTTAATTTACAGACTCACCATACAAGGAATTCCATCATGATAGGAAGCGGAGAGCTGATCGTAATTCTATGCGTCATCTTGCTATTATTTGGAGGTAAAAAATTACCCGAATTCGCAAAAAATTTAGGCAAAGGCATTCGTGAATTTAAAAATGCCTGCAACGGCATCAGCGAAGAAGAAGCTCCACCCTTAGATACAAATGCCCCAAAATCCTCATCGATTATTCCATTGAATAAAGACGACAGCAAAAAGAATGAGTGAACCACCTCTAGAAACTATTAGAGAACACATAAGCGCGTTTCGTCATACTTTTATTCGCTGCATGGCAACGGTTTTGATCACCACATGCATCTGCTTCTGTTTTCACCAAAAAATTATTGAGATCATGACAAGGCCTGTTTCCTTGTCCTCGACTTCTTCCATCGTTTCTAGCCCCTGGTTACGACAAAACATACGCAAAGAACGCATGCTGAATCAAAGCCATCAATTACAATACTACACCCCTGCATCAGAATCTATCAAAGTTATTCAGACATCACCGGATGTGATAGTGTATGGTTCCGGCCACTATCAGATTCCACCTGGGGGATACCTAGACCTGGAGATCGCCACCCCCTTACAGCGCTTAGTGCTGCTAGGTCCTCTGGATGGGGTTATTCCGGTATTAAAGCTATGCACCTGGCTGGGTGGTTTGTTATCATCCCCTGTTTGGCTGTATTTTTTACTGCAGTTTGTGCAACCTGCACTGTATGCAGAAGAGCGTAAACTGCTATTTCCCTTCATGGGATTTTCTCTCGTATTTTTGACTTTGGGCTGCCTATTTAGCTATAGTTTCGTTATTCCTGTAGCCAATCACTACTTTGCCGCATTTAATAGCCATATAGGCATTAACATGTGGACGTTCTCCAACTACCTCAACTATACCGTATTTATGGGATTGTCTTGTGCCTTTGCCTTTGAACTGAGCCTTTTTGTCTTCCTCTTAGTGCATTACAGAATTCTCAGCACCGATGGATTGGTCTCCAACAGACGAGCGGTGATTCTAGGGGCATTTATTTTAGGGGCAGTGTTAACTCCACCTGACGTGGTCACTCAATTGGCTGTAGCCTTACCGCTTGTGGGACTTTATGAACTAGCCATTCTTTATTCACGCCTGCGCAAGGCTCGGACTATTTGCTGCGGACGTGAATAATGTCTTTTTTGTCGTGATCATCTAGATAATTCCGCCACTGCTCTGCCAGTTGACCGAACTCGTCCAGTATATTTCTCAAGTGATCCCCGCAGAGGTTTTCCAGAGAACCGACATAATTCAACACGATTTCAAATTTATCTTCCAGGATAGACAGATAGGTGCGAATCCCCGCCGAATCGAAAGGCGGTTTATATTTTAAGCAGTGGCGCACACTGCTGGGAATGTAATTTCCACCTAGGTACACCGTGGTATGGAGCGAAAATTTTCCTTCATTTTGATGAAATTGAATCGTAATGAGAGACCCATCTAATTCAATCTGTGCCAAAGGATTTTTTCTCAGATGAGAAAAAATTTTATTTAATTCTTTTTGGGCTATCATGGCAACCTCACCTGAAATAAAGAGCATGCGCTCAAACTTGCTTCTAATCCTAAATTGATTTTTGATCCAGCGAATTGACAGCATATTTAAACACAATTAAAAAACTATCAACTCTTTAATTTAATTATAAACATAATATAAGATTAAAAAAAAGAGTGTTTATATATTTTTTATTAAATTTTCCTTAAACACTATCATATTCCTAAGATTTTCGAAGTTTTAATTGACAAAAATAAAACAAACAATTTTAATATGTGGTCGTTTGAAATAATTATAACGATATAAACCGCAATATTTTTACTTGTATTGATTGTTTCAACTCGACTCTGCAATATTTTTGGACGAGGGTGGAGAGAGAGGAAAAATCCAGCGTAATGAATTTCACTGGAAGAGTATTTTTTACCCTTCCGAAGAAATTTATTTAGCTGGATGAAGCATCTCTCTGCACCCTCGTCCAAAAATATTGCAAAGTCGAGTTTAGCTTTCCATTAACCCCCTATTCAAGGAATTAAATATGTATACACCCCTCAGCTCACCCACAAAATCCCCCCTTCCTTCTTGTTGTTTTGAATCTTCATCAGAGCAGACTAAGAGAAAGGCAGCTAAAGATATGTTAAATAGAACCTACTCTCCCATAATCCGACATACCATGCCTTTAACGCAAGCTCAGCTGGCCTTTCAAAACACCTTCGAAAGAGGAAATGCGAAATCGCAGAAATTCTGCAATCACACACAACTGGAAGAGCGCATCCCCTTCCCCACAAAAAAGCTGAAAAGAAAGTTCGACGCGATTAGCTCAAGCCCCAACGAAGACTCTACTCTGCTTAGGCCCATCAAAAAATTAAAGACCGCATCTCCTGAAAGTACCGCTACTACGCTAGCCGCTACAGCTATTTTCAAGACCGCTGCTCCAAGTGAACGTGAAAAAGCTACACCTGCTATGCCTACCAGCTTCTTTGAACGAGAAACAGATAGCCATTCATCCGACGCGGAAGATTCAGAGAAAGCTTCCTCAGATAACGATTCTGACTATGAAAACAATAGTGCAGAAGAAGACTCTTTCACAGCTTTGGCGGAAGAGGATGAAAACCTAGAGAACCTATCAAGCCTTTTTAATGAGTTTGGATTAGGTATACAATAACTCGCAAACTTACTTGATGTATTCATACGGACGGGTATATATACCCCAAGGGATATCCTTGCGCGAACCATTTAACCACTGGGTCCAAATCGTCATCGGATATCCCGTCGAACCAAGAGGATCGACCCTCCAAAACTCTAATTTACCCGAGCCGGGGCTGATCACAAAGGCAAAAAGATCCTTCATCCAGTTGGTATCGGCAAAAATAACCGGTTCCGGTAAAGCCATGTTGTGGTTTCTAGCCTCTTCCAAGACGATCTTGTGAACATTTAGCGACAAATAGGTTTTTCCCGCCGTCAAACAGAGTATCACCTTGATCAAGTCTTGAAGGGATTTTGCGGTGAAATAGGGGCTATACCCTTTGGACTCTGCCAAAGCATGCCATATTTTCATCGCGGCATTGTAATCTAACTGCAAGGTCTGGCATAGTGAAGCCAGCAGTTTCGGTAAACTATTTTGCACCTGATAAAACGGGGTAAGAGGCAGATGAGTATATAGGAAGCCATCCAATTCCTCCTGCGATAAAACAGGCATCCCCTGATATTTCAATCCTTTTTCCTTGTGCATGCTCTCCAGCAGATGGTTGCGCCACATCACCGAGGACATCACGCCAAAATGCCTGGAAAAGGTCTTGGTAAAATAGTAGCGCTGGCTCTCAGGTATTTTGGGAGCTAATAGGTCGATTAAATAATCCTGCATAGCCTCGTCCAGCATGAGTATGCCCACGGCATTCTCCATCCGCCTGACCAGATTGTCTCTGATCCAGGTATAGGTAAAAGACTCCGTCTGCCAAGCGTCCTTGAGCAAATGACTGCCGGGCTTTAACAGAAAGGCGTGGGTAGGGGAATGCATCAAAAGAGACTTTTGCGGATGGGAAATAAAATCTTGCGTGAGTTTAGGAGGTATTTGCTTGATGGTATCGACAAAAAACACCAATAGTTCCATGCAATTTTCCACCCACCTTGAAACCTCCGTGGGTTTATCCTCTAAACCGAAATAACAACTGACCAAAGTCCCCATGGTACCTCCGGAAGTGTAGGCCCAAGGTTTTTTTTCGATTTTGTCCAGATTGTGCAGCGGATCTTTGATCGCACGGGTTTGATGAGCCGCAGCCATGCGATAAAAGGCCGTTTCTAAAAACTCCTCCGAGCGCAGATGAGTGACCACGGCGGTAGTGATATCGGTTAATTCCCTTTCCAGCCCTGTGAAGTCATCATGATGGATCAGTTCTCTTTCGCTCGCGTTAAAAAAGCTGCAGAGGCACTCGATGAATTCCTGGGGATCGTGAATATGCGTCCATTGTGCTGTGTTTGTACGGCCATGCTTATACAATAACCTGAAACCGGCAGGGCTGTCATCGTAAGGACCTGTGGTGATCTCATGCATATCGGCGTCATAGACCTCTTGAAAATACTGCGGAAAAAGTGCATAATACTCGTCGATGAGTTGATCGTACAGATTGGCGATTCTCTGGCCTTTGGCGTGCTCTTTATTTCTAAGCTCCTCTACTGTTTGGAATTCGTATACCTTGGTTTTATAGTCTATTTTTAACCACTCCATTTCCTTTTCAGAGGAAGCTCTTTGCATGCGCCCTTCAATGTATTTGACTTGCGAGTATAGCTGTTCATATTCGTTCTGGAGCTCGTGGATCTTTAGTTTAATCCGCTCTAGTTGCGTCTTGAGATATTCATACATAAAGGGCCCAATTCCCCCCTTATCTTCAGGGCGCAGGCCTAAGCTGGAATAGAGGTTCCAACGCGTAAAATTAGCTTTGGTTTCGGCAAAGGATGCCAATGTAAACTCCCAGGCCTTCAATAAAGCGTTATCGGCAAGCGCTTTAAATGCTGTTTCAGCAGAATCCAACAGGGTGAAAAATGATTGGCAGCTTTGACTTATCGCTGATGACCTCCCGGCAGCCGCAGATGGCATCATCAGAGGCGTGGGCATCATGCCTGCGGTTCTTTTTGAATACTCGTCCAAATCCTTCTCGGAGATCTTGAGATGCTGCAGCAAAACCCTGCGCAAAATCATTTCCGGACTCACCGCAAAAGGGGATTTTTCCGCCAATTCTGCAGACAACACACCCATGATCAAAGTTTTTGCTTGAGAAGACTTCTGTTTGGGACTTTGCCCGGCATCGATCAGCGCCATCGCCTCAAATGCCGCCAGTAAACCAGGCGATAGCCACAATTCCAGCTTTTCCATGTGGTCAGCATGTTGAACAATAAAATTACGTTTCAAATCGCCAGCCCCCCAGCTTTTGCTGATGGGCGCCACATATTCTACTCCCCCAAAGGTACGCTTGAGTCGTCCGGTGTGCATAATTTCGCTGAGGTCTTTTAAAAATTGCAAGGGTTGTTCGTCGTGCACAACAATCGCCGGAGCAGTAGCAAAGCAGGATCCAACATTTTGCCTGAGATAGCACAGCCAGGCAGCCAGCACCGCTCGCCGCACGTGCACATCATTGAGGGGCTCTTTCAGGGAAAGCTGCAGGGTCGCGCGAATGATGTTCTCGATGTAGCGATGAGATTCAGGCTTGCTCATATTCTTCACTAGGCGCTGAGCTTCTTTACTGCTTTGTAAAAATTCGAGGACTTTTAGGATGTGCTCCCGCCGCAAGCTGTCATATTGCCGTTCCGGGCCGCTAGAATGTAAACATGTTTTAAATTCCTGGATCAACGCCGACAAACTCTCTAAGGCCAACTCTCCCTTGTCATTAACGAGAATTTTGGCCAGGCTGCGGGTTAATAAAACATTGCGCACGGAACAGCTTTCTTGCAGACCGGACCGGTCAATTCGTCGGGAAAGGTTATCGTATTCCTCTCTACAAATTTGTATTACAGGATCCACTGCCTCGCCTTTATGCGTTTTTACTAGGCGCGAAAAGACTTTGACATAAAACTGAGGATCATTGAGTGAAAGCGGGATGTCCGAAAGAATTTCATTGATATGATCGAAATTGACACTATTCACATTTAACTCCAGATATTCTATAATAATATCATATAGTTATATCAATATACAACAGTTGCTATTTACTCACCTTACGCACAAGGCTAAATCTTATGGAAGCATCCCGTCGTACGTGGCCCTCCAAGCCACCGACTAACATTCTCGTCAGAATGCCCAACTGGCTGGGAGATTTAGTCATGGCCACTCCTATTCTGCATGACTTGCGCCAGTATTGGCCGCAAGCTACGATTACCGCCATGTGCCAATCCAACGTCGCCCCGCTGCTTAAATGCGATCCCTCCATAAACGAGCTTTACAGTTTTCAACGCCCCAGCCATTGGCTTCACAGCGTGCAGCATGGGGAAATCATAGAGAACCTGCAGCACGGGGAATATGACTTAGGCCTGTTGTTGACAAACTCCTTCTCCTCTGCCTGGTGGTTTTGGAGAGGCCATGTGAAGAACCGCCTTGGTTTCAAGGGCAATGGCCGCAGCTTGCTGCTAAATAAAGCTGTAGCATTTCCTGCGAATATAGAAACTCAGCACTTGATTCAAACTTATAAAGCCCTGCTAGAACCGCTTGGCATCGCACAAAGTTCCACGCAACCTTGTTTATATGTATCTCCTGAGGAACAAGAAGCAGCCAAAGCTCTTTTGCAATCCTGCGGCATCAATAGGCACAAGCACACGCTCATCGGCATCAATCCCGGAGCAGCTTATGGATCGGCCAAGTGCTGGCTTCCTGACCGGTTCAAAGCCGTGACCCACCGCCTCTTGGAGCAGCCTGAAAATATGATAATTTACTTCGGAGATGCCTCAGGAGCTCCCTTGGTGCACGATATATGCACAGGCATGCCGGAGCGTGTAATCAACCTAGCCGGAAAGACCAACATCCGCGAACTGATGGCCTTGATTCAGCAATGTCATGTGTTTTTAACCAATGATAGCGGTCCCATGCATATTGCAGCCGCCCTGAAAACGCCTTTAGTGGCTTTGTTCGGCTCGACCAGCGATGTCAAAACAGGCCCTTCTTATGGACCCGCAAAGCTGATACATAAACACGTCGATTGCTCACCTTGCTATAAGCGCGTCTGTCCTATTGATTTTCGCTGCATGAAACGCATCGAAGTGGATGAGGTCTATCAGGCTTTGCAGTCGATGTTAAAGAAAGTTTAATAATCTGCACAACCTCAAAACCCTCCGCGTCTTAGTGTCTCCGCGCCTCCGCGTTTAAACTTATCAACTCCCTTCTAGTAATTTCTTTATTAGCGGGAGCAGTAGCACAATACAAGAGCAATACCCGCTAAATCCTCTTTAACCCAGGGGCACATTGTCCCTCAGAGGCAGCCTTCTCCTGGGTTACCCTCTTTCGCTGCATTCAGGGGCTCGTGATTTTTTAGCCGGAACTGCTGAACATACATCGAACCGCTGTACTATAATATGCATCTGTGTTAGAATTTCTTTCTAATCAGCTTACTTAATAAAATAAAACGAACTTTTTTTATTATTCAATCTAGAACCACCTGAATTTTTAAACTAAACAGGAATTAATATGATAAAAAACTTAGACTCTTCTTCCTCTAGCCTCATAAATGCAGGGATGGATCCCTTCGCAAGCTTGAATGATGACATCAACCGACGCATTGTGGCCCTGTTCGACATACGCACTCTAGCCTGCTGTTTTAGTGTGTCTAAACCGTGGATGAATTTCCTCCAGCACGATGTGTTTTGGATGGACATCGCCAAAATTTTACAGTTAAAAGAAAAAAATAAACTCTACGCAGCCTGTACTAAAAAATTGCAAAGCTTGATAACCGCCGCAAGTAAAGCCGAAACCCTCAAAACTTTAAAACAGCCATCCAAGCCAAAACGGTTTGGTCTAATCTTGAACATAGCTACTCGACATTCACTTGAAGAACCTCATAATAGGATTAAAACTGCAAGAAGCACACCTAAAATCCACCAGGATAGCCTCCAATGGGAAAATAAAAACCTTGAAAAAAAATTTAATCAAGACATGATTATGGAAGGCTTTAGAGCCCAGCTCAGGTTAATTAAACTTGGCCTTGGATCAGAAAAAAAACTACATGAATTAGCCGATGCGTTGTTGGATATATTTAGCGATGGCAGCGCTTGGGAAAGACTGGCCCAGATAAGTGTGGATGCCAACGACCAGGCACAGGCCATGAGCATTGTAGGTAGCAAGCTGCAAAATATGACTGTTCATAAAAACAATGTTTACGTCTATCTTCTTGGAAGACTGTGCGAACGCCATAAATATGCTGAAGCTATAGATTTTTTTAAGCAATACTTCAACGAACCATTTTGGGACATCGCCCATTACTGGGCCATTGTCATTTTTGATGGGTGCTTGAATGACAAGCTGTTTAAGCTAGCTGAACAATGTTTAGATGAATTTATAGCTTACGGACCAAACAACTATCAGCAAATCAAGGAATTGATCAAAAAGCTCGTCTCCGAAAGGCAGAATGCTGAAGTGAAGCGCTTGGTAAGCAAATACTATGAATCCACAAAAACCATCCAGGACGCCGAAGAAGCTAAGATTTGGATATCTATTTTTGTTTTAGCAGGGGAACTTACCCAAGCGGAGTCCATAGCCAAGGATTGGCAGCGCCAAGACGAAGCCTGCCTAAAGCATTACAAAAAATGCCTTCAAAAATATGGCTATGCAGAGGAAGTCAAGAATTGACCCAATCCTAGCATTGAGTCTCTTAGTGTACGAAGTTCTAAATAAGCTATTGGGTTTCGAGATTATTTCACCCCCATGTTATGCGGCTGCGTCAGCGGTTGCGCAACATGAGTTTTTTATTTTCTGTGATCATGCACAATTTCGTAAAGGCCTTCTCCGGTATATGCGCTGACGCCGACATCACGCAACCAGGCGGATAGACCATAGCCGAAGCGATCCCGTTCACTGTAGGTATAGAAGATATCCAAAGGCATAGTAAACGCTATGCCCTTGTCGTGATAGATTTTTCCGTTAATCTGATCCTTCGCGTTGGTATAGGTATACCAAATGGTGATTTCCAGCCCGCTGGGAAAATAGCGGGACAGTTCAAAACGAGCGCCATAATCATTGGCCAAGAATTTCCCCGCCTGTATTTTTAGGTCCATGTCGCAAGCCGGAATATTCACGTAGAGATCTACAAAGAACTGTTTCCCATAAAAAACATGCCACGTAGGAATAAAGCCCTTCAGCTTTCGGGCTTTGTTGGTAAATCCCACGCCATTGTAGGCGCGCTTTTTAAACAGCCCCCCTTCAAAACCTATGGCCAAGTGGCTGCCGACAGGATAGTAGAGGATTTCTCCAGCCAATCCGCCATATTCTTCTTCGAATATCCCAAAGGCCAATTTTGAGAACCACCCCTTTCCCATATTCCAATTTTTTTGCAGATACGCTTCATCCAATGTGATTCCACGCTGATTGTAATATTCCACAATATCTGTGCGTACATTGATCAGCTGGGATGGATTCTAGCTGTCTATACCAGTTATATGGTACATATTTCTCCAAAAAATCTTTACCAGAAGCACGTAATAGTAAATATCATTGAAGAGATACCCGTTTAATCCTACGTGCAATCCTAAGGCATACTTAAACTTACCCCTGGAACTGCCGAAAAAGGAGAGGGTTTTAGGATAGACCTCGATATTCCAGGCGTCTCGTGGCTGACAAAATAACCCCTGCCAGCCAAGCTCGACGGGATAGGAGGCCTCTTGGCATTTGGTGATCAAATCCAGTTCATAAGCGCCGATATCCTCTTCGCGATACATCGCGACAAAAGGTTGTCGATAGACATATTCTTGAAGGGGCATGCCTTCAGATTCGATTGTCACAAGCGTTTTGTCGATATTTTCCGGCACCAGATTGGATACTAGGGAATTGAACTGCTGGCGCACAGCTGCTTCATCGCGATAGTAGGTGTTTTCGATATGTATGCGCAGGGTTTTAGAACCATCGGCATCTTCTTCGAGCCCAATGTTTAGAACTTCAAATCCTTGCTGTGTAAAGGCTATGGCCAATTCTTGGGACATCAGCGTCTCAGGCCGCATGCATCCCAATGGTTCAACATCCATGGGTGCACTGTACGGAAGGGTATTGTCTATCTTGGGAAGGAATCCCTTGAAGTTACCAACATTATAATAATAGGAAGCCGAAAAGGCCCAGGCATCGCCGCGCAGATAACTAAGGCTTAAGTCCAAGCAATCCCATAACCTAGTTTTCACACCCGCATTCCAAGCTGATTTTTTGATGCGCCCATTAGGATGAGGCTCTAAGTACTCATCTTCATAGGGGATACTGTCGTACTCTAAGACTAAACAGGTGTGATTTAAATAATCGCAAGGTATGTGCCTTAAAGGCATCCACTGCAAGCCGCCAAACCATCCATGGATCCGGTGCTTGCCGTAGCCCAAACTTATTTCTAAGTGATAATCCTTGAGCACTTGCGTAACCACGATGTACTGGGCTTTGAAACTCTGGGTGCCCATAAAATCCATCCATCCCACAGCCACACCGGGCAAACGATAGTCTGTATCTTCAGGCAAGAGCAGCGCCAGCTTAACATTGGCACCTTTATCTGAAAGATCTCCAAATCCCAGAGGGGAGAGGATGGGATCTTCCACGCCTTTAAATACCGTATAATTGCCAGATACTTCAAAGTGGGAAAATAGCTGGCAGCGCAGATTATAGTGAATATAGGGATGCGCGTAGGCGTAGCCCACGCCGACTTCGCCCGAGGCCCCCATGCGCGCAGAAGGCATTTTTAAATAGCCGCCCTGCAAAGCATAGTCATAAAATACCGGAAAGCGGTCGGATAGGCGTTTATTCCAGGCATCTACGACCATCAGGTCTTTAAACAAATCGCCATCAGGATTTGAAAACCCAGAGGCATAGGCCAAGATCAAGGGAATGAGAAGCGCAAGTGATTTACGTAGGTCAGCCAAGTTGATTAGGAAATTTATAATTTAAAAACTGAACCTATCCTACTCAATCTTAGCATCAAAAAGCAAGAATATTTATCTATTTAAAGAGCGAATACATTATACTCTCTTCTGATTATTTTTCGCTATTTCATAAAACACTCGACTTTGTACAAAGTCGATATAACTAGGATGAAGGAAAGTTATATGCAATTAGAGACCTCAAAAGTAAACTCCGATGCACTGCACACACTTTACGCTCAGCTAGATCATAGCTCCCAGGAGGTCGCGCAGCAGTGGACCAGTCCCTACAACTGCCTGCGTAACTTCTTGGACAAGCACTTCAGTTCTACCTTGCCACTTTGGGCAGAACGACATATTCATCTATTGCAACAATTACAGCAGGCTATTTTGAATAGATCTTTCTCAACAACCTCATCTATCCCTAGCGAAGCGGCACGATCCTTAGCTGAAGGACGCAAGATCTTGCATCTTTTTCTGCCGGACATCAACTATGATCTCTATCTTCAATGCCTTCAACCCAAACAGCAGTTCGTAGATAAGCATGGCCTGCTTATCGCTGCCGGATCTACCCCGGCTGATACGAGCATCCCCGAATGTAAAGAGCCTTGGTATCTAAATTTGGGATTACTGCATCACGCCTACGCAAACTGTCCAGATGGGTCCATGAAGAAAAAAATAGCATTTTTGGCCTTCAACTATTTGGCCAAGTCCGCACCGATATGCCCGGAAGACATGAACATTCCCACAACAGCCAAGGAGAAGTTGTGCGGTCAATTTCAACGCTCCCTTCAAGAACCGGGCATCGGCTACAATCGCGAAGGCGCCATGTTCAATGAATATTTCAGGGCAGCCCTGGAAAAAAACCTTGCAAGCGGTAGCGGAAAAGTCTTTTTCTTGCTGGACACCAAAGAAGTCGCCGATCTTTTACCTCTAGGATTTGCGGTACTAGAAACCCCAACGAAGCCTACGTTAGATGCTCCAGAAGCTTTTGATGCCATTTCTGAAGCTTGGATATCGGGTTTTTACCAACATCTCCGCAAGCACACTCGTAAATACCCACAAAACCCCTTAGAATGCAACATAGAAACGCCTCTGCTCATAGATTTGACAGCCCTACTTGAAAACCACATCCAGACCAGTAACGAAGAGCAAAAAAATAAGATCTTCGAACAGTGCCTGCGCGATATTGAAAGCCTGATGGAAAAAGCCCTAGAGATAGCCATCCAAAAACTCGTGAACGATGAGAAATTGCGCCGAGCTTTCAAGATATGGACTTTGGCGAATCTCACCTGCATATGCCGCTGCGAAACTTTAGGTGTGGGAGTGATCAAAATATTGCCGATATTTTACGATCACAAGCATATGCTGTGCCCGAGCAGCGAACCTGCCCTTTTAGGCTATCGGCAAAACAATCCCGAAAAGCTAGCCAACGTCCTTTGGGACCACAAGCTCTCCAAATCTAAAGCCGATATGGACAATTTCCTGAATGCCACGGGCCTGCGACTCGGCAGTATTCAGGGCAGAATGAAAACCTTTGAAGCAATCACTCTAGACGATTTCCTTCAGCAACATAAGGGGATCTCAGTAGCCTACTATCCTCAAGGCGCGAATAGCTTATATTTTTCACGCCGACAGGATGTGCTGCACACTGCGATATTCAAAAAGTGGGAAGATCGCTTTGACTCCAATAATATCAAAAGTCAACAACTACTTTCAAAGCACCCTTACCTGAAGGTTTTGGGACACGCCACACTAAAACTCCTCAAGGGATTACTGCAAGAAATTAGCGATGCTACCTGGGAAAAACTGCACCAAGACCCTGTCCATAAGGAATTGATTCAAAATGCCTTGGTTCAAATCCATCATCACCTTGCTGCGGCAGAAAGGTATCGAAGTGAATTTGTCAAGTTTACCGATACGATTGAATTGATACACTATGAGCTAGCACAGCTGTTGTTTATCATGGCGCCTTTTAAGCGCGCGGATTTCGGACCCATCCTGCGAGCAAGCTTAGGGCATAGTTTGCCGACCTCCCTACATCGCTATATTCAAGCCGGTATTAGCAAATCCGCCATGAACACCATGGCGGGAGTCTGCGCGGCCATCCGAAAAACCTCCAACTCGGTGGTTAAAATCTACGATGAAAATTCGCATTTCGAGATCGTGCAATTTGTCGCTCCTTCAACCCACGCCAGGGACCCCACAAGCCTGTCTAAAAAAGCACCTGCCGATCTGTATTTAGGGGAATTTCATCACAATGTAAAGCTGCTTTACACTCACGACTCTTATCAACCGGGCGACGTCATTGGACAAGTCGACTCGCTGCTCGCCACACGCGATAGCCGCCATCCTCTGACCGTGACGCTAGATGCCACCATTGATTTTATCCAGTCTAAGCATCTCCAAGAGTTTTTAGAACATTTTTCCCAGCAGATCATCGATGGCCGCCTGAATGTGGTCATCTTTCGCAGCGGCCAAAAATTCGACATGCTCGGCATGGACGATTATTATGGTTCTTGTTTTTACATGATCAACAATGGCCAAAGCCAGTGGCAAACCTTTCAGGACTTATTCACTCAAGAGGCCTATGCATGCGATGACCTGAGCTTCCAGTGGTTCTGCCTATCTTACAAGCACATCCGCCAAGAGATGGACGCCTACCGTCAACTGATCTTTGAGAACACCCGCCAGATATTAAATCAGGCACCCTCAATTCTTCTTCCTGGAGGCAACTCCAACATCAAGCTCGCTCAAGTTTCATCTGAAATGAATCCCTGTTTTCTAGATATAAAATGCTATGGAAACGATGCTATCAAGCTCCTCTATACCTTAGAAAAAAAACTATTCCTACTCTTTACAAAACACGATGTCAAAATCCATGCGCGCGGAGGCTATGGCTATTTCAATCCCACGGTGAATATATATCCAAACGGCTTAGACAAACGCAACGATTACGCCACCTTACGCATCAATCCCGGAATCGATCGGGCTGAAATCGAGTTATTTGTGAAATTTTTACAAGAAGCTGCTAAGCTGGCGGTATCTTAAGGCTCAGCCGAAAAAAATTGACCTATATCTACATCGTGAATAAAGATGTCATAACTTTTTAGGCAGCTCCTTAATAAATTCAACGATGAGCGCATTATCTCTAGGATCTAAGCCTGGATTGATGCGCACATTTCTGGGGCGCTTATCCTCTATAGCGTTGATGATGTTGAAATTGGGATGATAGAAGCCAAAGCTACCTCTAGAATGGATTTTTACTCCTTGCCTACCGAACTTGTGATACATGAGCCTTTCAATTTTTTGTGTAGTTTGCTCCGGTGTGTCATTGAGAACTTTGATATCGATAAAGGCCGGTAACATATCTTTGTCGACCGTGCTAACTTTAAGTGTTTGATGGGGCGAGGCATTAGGCTTTAACTCATCAGGGATCTGCCTTAAAATTTCTCTGGCGTTATCAAATATTTGCTTTTTATACAGATCCAGTTCCTTAGGGGCATACTTGTTGGCCAGACAAAACCATTGAAGAGTCAGGGGATCGGTCTGATAGGCTTCATGCCTTCTCAAGGCATCGAAATCTGCCCATGTTTTGTCTCCGTTATTGACCATCCAGAACGGGGCTCCATAATAGCTGTCTAAACCCAGCATATCAAATTTCTGGCCGCTGGCAAAAAAGACAAAATTCAGCTTGCCGTCTTGAATCTCCCGATCAAAATGTTCCAATAAGCGCTGAGCTTGCGGTGAATTGACAAAATCGATGGTATAATCAATAGCTATAGTCAGATGCTGCGTGTCTGTTTTTTTTGCCAAGAGCAGGTCCACATCCTCAATAATTTTGCCAGGAGTATAATGATTGTGGCTCATATGGATAATTACATTGTGATTAAATTCTCCGACGTACAAATCCACACCTTGAATGTTTTGATCGCTGACAACTTGACTGATGGATCGATTATCGCCTACAAAAGCCACCTCTTCAAAATAAGCATTCTCACCATACACTCTTTGGGGATCTGAGTGCATGTTTTTCACGGCGACATTAATGCCCGCAAAGGCATTCATGGCGGTTTTCGCAATACCCACCTTGAGGTGTTGGCGCAGATTTTCCGGAACGATCTTCAATCTGTCTTTATAGATGTTTTCGAAATCGGCTTTTTTGAAAGGCTCTGCCAATGTCAAAATCGTCGCCACTTCGCTATGCATCAGTTCTATGGCTTGTGAAAATCGAGCAAAGGCCGCGATATGATTTTCTGCAGCAGTCAAATGCGTCATTAAGCGGTAGAGGCTCTGTTGCAAGATCATACGGCTAGCAGGGTGGGCATTCAACTCTGCCCATTTGTCTGCGGTAACTTCTTTTGACAAACCTTGAAGTATATTGACTGTGGCTTGTCCTAAAATCGCCACTTCGGGATGGTCCGCCGAATGCTGCTGGATTTGCGATTGAAAGCGTTTAAAGACTTCTGTTTTCAATATGGAGTCTTTCTCGGGAAAATAGAGGGGATTGGCTCCACCAACCGCATATTCCGTCATTTTGAATTGACTATCTGTAGCGCTCAGCAGGTCTTCTAGGGAGATAAAGTTAAAGATTTTCTCTCTAGCAGACACAGCCCCTATTCTCAGTCCGGTGAGATTGATAAAGGCCTCTAATTGGCTTATAGCCCAAAAAGGCTGGTCGCTATATAGTTCTTTTGCCAAATGCTGTGAGTTTGTTTTTTCCCTATCTTGATAAATAAACTTAATTTTTCCCTTAAACATATCTTCAGGCAACGCAAATTGTTCCCAAGATTTAAAAATTTTGAGATTTTTGAGCACGCCTAGCTCCGGCCCTTCTGGTGATTTCTTTAGGCTGCAGCGGCATACTGCAATTATATTGAATCTAGCGAACACCAACCATTTTTGCTCCTCTTCACGAGAATTAACTAACCCAGGCTTCTCGGTTTTGAACTGCTGCAGCGCTCTAGTGAGAGTTTCCTCTATCAGCTTTGCCGCGGCGTTTTTCTTTTGCGTAAATGCCTGCTCTTGGGCCGCGTCGCCATGGGTAGTGATGACATCGCCCAATAAGGCAGTTAAATCAAATAATACTGGATAGTCCAGAAATCTGCTGTATGGCTCTTGGGCATGATGTTGCCAATGCGCTAGAATTGCCGAAGCTACCAGCTTGGACCACTCCTGAACTAAGCTTTCATCAGATTTCTCTGGATCCGCTTGCAAAACCGTAAATTTCAAAGGAAAAAATTCGCTGTACTGAATAGTATCTGTTAACCAAAACCAGCCCTTAGCATCTTTAGCAAAAATAGCCGATTCATCTTTTTCCAATAGTTTTTCAAACACTGAAGTCTCTCGGTGATAAATCTTGGGCTCCGAAATCGGGCCATATTGAAACGCATTCTCGAACAGGCGTTTCAGAGAATCACTAATCCCCAATTCTTTTATGTTTACCGGTGCGGCTTTAGCGAGGTAATTCAAAGCCAAGAATTCAATCCGCCTTTTTATACTAGGGTCTTGTGCTATGGCATGTGCGTTCATCAACAGCCCTAAATTAAGATGCCATTGTTCATGCGCTTTGGGCAGATCGAAGTCTCCTCTCAGCAAACCATGATTACCTACGGTCTTCCCTCCAGGAGTCACGGCTTGCAAGTAAGCTTGGGCATTGACTTTGGCGGCGAGTTTTTGCAGAGTTTCTTTGCCCTTGTAATACGAGTCAACCACCTCTTCAGGCACCTCCTCCCCCCGGACTTTAATCTGCTGAACCCCCTGCTCTAATTGTTTGTACACATCGATATAGTGAGCCGCCCAATCCGGCATCTGATCCTGCAAACCCGATAACCAGATATGCACGAT
>CAYMKI010000007.1:0-45346 GCA_964390695.1 uncultured bacterium | reverse complement strand
ATTAAGAAAGGTAACCAAGAATAAAACTGTTTTTCCGACAGATGAGTCTTTGGTAAAAATGCTTTTTTTAGCAGTGCGTGACGTATCTAAAAAATGGACTATGCCAATGCATGGTTGGAAAACAATCATCTCCCACCTCTCCATTGCTTATGGCGATAGATTGGGTTTGGACACATGATTGAAGTCATTTACACAAAAAAATGGACAGTCTCGCTTTTTATCTAATATTTGCTGCCATGACTTTTTGAGAACTTACAAAAATTTGCAGGTAAGGATACATACCCATTCCTCTATTATGCACTCACTCTAGTCTCACTGCCCTCACTGCCCTCAGTGGTTCAAATCTTTTCACACTGCTCTCACTACACTCAGTGGTTCAAATCTTTTCACACTGCTCTCACTACACTCAGTGGTTCAAACCCTTATTCTTACAGACTGGCAAAGTTAGAGGCATCGACTTCAAAGATGGGATCATCTTCGCTTCCCATGCCAGCAGACATGATTGGCGGAAAGGGGCCGGTGACGCAAGAACCAAAAGATATAGCTGCAGGCACTCGGATTTTCTTTAAAAGGCGCGTGGCCAGGGGTGATTTTTTAGGTTCTTTTTCGCCTTTTTCAATCGCTACAGGGATCATGGGGTAGTGGGTGCGCTCCAAAATTTCCATAAAAGAAAAGGAATGTTTCAGTTTTTCGATTTCATCGCAGATGTTGGGATTGGTCGTAAAGATGCAAACGGAAATACCCTTCTTCAATGTTTGCTTGATAGTTTCCAGGCAGTGCTGATTGTTATCTAAAGGTTCGATGGAAGGGATCGATACCACCCGCAGCAAGCGATAAAGGCGAAGCATCCATTTCGAGTGCTCTTGCTCCTGCTCTACAAAAAAACGCATTCTTCTACGTTGAGCTCCCAGCATGAGGAGTGTATCATTCCAGGCTAAATGCGTGCAAACGTATATGGCCGGGGTGATAGGGATGTTGTCGGTGCCGACGTAAGTCGTTTGAAAATGAATTCTAGAGAGGATCGCGCCGATAAAACGGGTCAGGTAATCAAAATACAAATAGGTGATCAAGGCGGTGACCCCCAGAGTGATACAACCGATAATCGTAAACCCCTTGTCGGCTTTCATGCCCATGACTTCGGCGATAAAATATAACATGAAGGAAGACAGCAAGACTCCGATAAAGCTGAAAAAATTCGTCGCCGCGATGATTTGTCCGCGCTCTTTTTTAGGGCTGGCATATTGGATGTAACAATCCAGGGGAATTTGATACATCCCTCCAAAGAAGCCTAACAGCATGACCAGAGGCACGCAAGCAAACATAGAATCGGAAAATAGGTCGAGCAGAAAACAGGAAATAGCTACAGCCAGCCCCGCTAAAGGGGGGAGGCCTAATTCCACTAATTTACCTGAAATGCTTCCCGCTGCGACAGCGCCGGAGCCAATACCCATAGCTGTCAGCAAGAATAAGTAACCGCCCTGCACATCTGTCAGATGCAAGGATTCTACCGCAAAGGGGATCATATTCAACTGCACAAAGGAACCTAGAAATAAAAAGAACGAAGACCCCATGACAGCCATGATCAGGGGTTTTTCCGTGCTGATGAACTTCAAGGTATGCCATATCTCGGAGATAAAGAACAAATTAAACCGCTTGGAAGATCCCGAGGGTTCGGTATACTCAATGCAAAAACTGGTTGCCAAGCCCACGATAGCAATCAAAGTGCACAAGGCAGCTCCAATGAAGAAATCCCTGTTGCTGATGTCAAGGATAAATGAGGCTAAAAAAGTTCCCAAGATGATGGCTAGAAATGTAAAGGAGGTCATCAGACCATTGGCTGAGGAAATTTTATCATTGGAAACCAATTCGGGAACAATTCCATACTTGGACGGGCCGAAGATGGCACTTTGCGTAGCCATCATAAATAAGACCAAATAGCCGCCTATTTTGGTTTCATAATAAAAAGCCAGTATGCCTCCGGCCATGCAAATTAACTCCAGGATTTTGGTGGCGATAATGATGTTGCGTTTGCTGAAGCGATCGGCTAAAGTGCCCGATGAAGCAGAAAAAAGGATAAAGGGGAGGACAAAGATGGCGCCCGCGGTGGCCAAAATTTTATGGCTGTTTTCTATTCCATCCAGTTCGATGAAAAAATACACCAGCAAAAGCTTGTAAATATTATCGTTGAGGGCACCAAGAAACTGAGTAATATTCAGATAGGTAAAAGAAGATAGTTTTCTAATCAGTCTTGATGGTATATTGAATGCAAAGCTGCGCATTACGGATCTCCTATAAGATAATTATGAAGATGCATAGGTATTAACTACAAGTTTTTTTTCCTGTATATAACAATTAAAAGTATGAGCTATTCACTGAACATTTTTAATAGTAATCGCGTTGAGCAGCTGTATGTTTACCTTAAACACGCCCTTTATTCTGATATCACCCATCCTTTTACCCGGCGTCTGGTCGCTGTTGCCAGTCCGGCTCTTAAAAACTGGCTGATGTTGCGTTTAGCTCAAGATCCCGATCTGGGCATAGCAGCGGGACTGGAGATAGGATCTTTAGATGACCTGGTTCAGAAACTGCGGATGGGCTTTTGTTTAAAATCCGGCTACAAAAAAATCCCGAGCTTGACCGAGCTCGGTTTGGCCATAGAAGTCGAAATACGCCGCATCCTCACCGAGTGGGATTTCTTGAGTCCGCAGCAACAAAAATTGTACAGCTCCCTAGCCTGCTATCTCGAAATCGACAAACAGGGATCTCTTTCCAAGAAAAGTGAAAAACGCCTGCTGGGACTTTCACTGGAAGTCGCTGAATTGTTTTTGCAATATGGCAAATATGGCTATGGGATGGTGTCTGCATGGAGCGGACCTTCCGAAAGCGAAGCTCACTGGCAGCAAAATCTATGGAATCGATTGTTTAATCCGGATTCTCCTTGGACTTATCTTTCTAAGGAATTATGCGAGCATCGAGGATTTGCAAACGTTTCCCATCTGCAGGTCAATTTATTTTCCATCGGATATCTTCCCCCGGCTTATCACCGTTATTTCGAACAGCTTTCTGCTGCATGTCCGGTGAATTATTACATCCTTTCTCCTTGTCAGCATTTTTGGAGCGATATCTTGTCGGACAAAGAAGCGCACTGGCTGGTTAAATCGTGGAGGGAAAAAGGTCGGCAAGAGTCGCAATTAGATGCTCTCGAAGATTTTCTCAGAGATAGGAACCCCTTGCTTGCCAACTACGGAAGGATAGGCAGGGAAATGGCTCAATTAATAGAGAGCCATTCAAGCAATATCCATGAGCATTACTTCGCTCCACAAGCGGCTCTGGATTTAGATCTAGGCATGGATATCATTCCTCATTACACGGAATGCTATGCTGGCAATAGCTTGACATTGCTTCAAGGCATTCAAACCGACATGCTGGTATTGAGGAATCCTCTCGAGACCCCAAAGATCAACTTGCGCGCTTGGGATCAATCCATTCAAATCCACAGCTCCTGCTCTAAATACCGGGAAGTGCAGGCTTTATATAATACCTTGATGGGACTGATCCAGACACATGCCCATGATGCCGATCCCATCACCCCGGCGGATATCATCGTCATGGCTCCGGATATCAACGAATACGCTCCTTATATAAGGAGAGTCTTTGAATCTCAGGAAAGTGTCCTTTCAATACAAATAATGGATTTGCAGGTGCCAGCGCAAAATCCCTCTTTGCAAGCTTTCATGCACCTTATCTCCCTGGCTTCAAGCCGCTGGGATGTGCTTTCGGTCTTGAAGCTGCTGGACTTTCCGGTTTTTAGCAAAAAAAATAAATTGGAAAAAGAGGATCTTTATGAAATCAAAGAATGGATCTTAAAAGCCGAAATTCGCTGGGGCAATAATGCTCAACATAGGGAAAGTCTGATTGTCAACGACTACGAGGTGGAAACCTATGCCGAGCAAAGTGCTGTGGGTACCTGGGAATTTGGCATCTCCCGTTTGTTGTCAGGGCTCGTCTATGCTGAGGGTCTAGAGCCGGGTTTATACCAGGGTGTGGACCCTTTGCCGCTGGAAAATTCCAAAGCCGAGCTTTTAAGCGCTTTTATAAGGTTGTTAAAAGCTTTAAGAGAGGATTTAAAACCGCTCTCGGATGTGCGAGAAATGTCTCTTAAAGAATGGGGCGGGTATTTAAGAGAGTTGTATGAGCAATATTTCGACCTGGGCGATGACGAGGAGAGCGGACTCATTCTCGAAGAGATATTTGCGGCATTAGGATCCGCTGCCAAATATTTTGCGCAGCAAAAATTTTCTTTCGCCACTATCAAAAAACATATCGAAGGTCTGTTAAATGCCAAGAAGACCACCTATCGCGACTCCCGCCTCAATGCTGTGAAGTTTTGCGCCTTGTTGCCCATGCGCACTATTCCAGCTAAAGTCATAGCCTTGCTTGGACTGCATGAAGGCGCATACCCTCGCCGCGAGATCAATAAGTCGCTAAATTTAATGATCAAACACCCTCAAGCGGATTATCGCCCTTCGCAAACCGATTTCGACCGCTATCTTTTTCTCGAGGCCTTGTTGTCGGCGCGCCGTTATTTTATCATGAGCTATCTTGCCTTTACCGAGGATGACTTTAAAGAGCAAAACCCTTCATTGGTCGTCATGGAGCTGCTAGATTACCTAGATAAAGCTTATGAAATCCAAGGAGCCGCACCCTCTAAATTCTGCTGTTTTAAACATCCTTTTTTGGCTTTTCATAAAGACTATTTCAATGCCGACAGTATACTCAAATCGTATTCTAAAAGAGAATATCTTTTAGCCTCGGCCTATTATAATGCCGAAAAACAAGCCGGTTTTAAATTTATACCCTCTATTTCCCTCTCCGCCCGTCCCCAGACAGAAACTATATCACAGGCCTGTTTCCAAGAAGATACAGGGCAGCAGACTGCTGTTTTGGGATTAAATCAATTAAATGCTTTTGCTAAAAATCCTTTGAAAATATACCTCAACAAGAAATTGGGCATCTACCTTCCCCGGCAAGAGGGGAAAGTGCTTGAAGTTGAGGAACCTCTGCTCTTGTCCTACTTGAAAATCGACGATTTAAAAAAACAATCCCTGAAAAAATCTTTGGAGGAGATCAGTGCATACGCACACCAAAAAGGCTTCTTCGCTCCGGGTATATATAAGGACATTGCCTTAAAGGATCTAGAAGATAAGATTGCTGAGCTGCATGATAACTTGAATTATGCCAATATCCGGCCCGAAGAGCTTTTCGATATAGAGTTTAGCGACGATCATCTCTGTGCCCGGCGCAAAGAATCCGGTGAGTGGTGTTTGCCAGCATTGACAGTGCAGAGCAGCTCGGGAAAAAACGTGAAAATTTCCGGCAGGATTAAAAATGTCTCCCCGCAAGGACTTCTTGAACATGCCAAAGACAAATCCGATATCGCCAAAATTTGGCCCAGGTTCTTGATTTTTCACACCCTCGTCCAGCAGCATCATCTGCCGATTGAACCCCATATGGTCTTCGCTAAAAACGGCGAAGTCAAGAAGCCCTTTTTTCTCAGGGCAGATGCCCATTTGGGCTCCTATCTGGACTATTATTTTACGTCTTTAGATTGGCCGTCGCCGCTCATTCCGGAATGGGTGCCAATATTTATCAAAGAAGATGCCAAGACCCTGCAAGATAAGCTCAAAGAAACACTGAATGACAACGAGAGATTTTTTAACGAATATGCCGTTTGGCTATTCAGAGGCGATTCCTTACCGGAAGATATAGCCGCATGGAAGCCGGTGGCTCATTCGCTCTTCGAGGAGGCATTTGACTCGTGGTTTTCTTCTAAAAAATCATCTTGACTATGCACTACCTCAAATAAAACATAAGAGGGGTCATCATCTTGTGTTTTATGAGGGGTGGTGAATAGTCACATTTTTCCAGTATCTTATAGACAAATTTATATGGTATGAGTAAGGTAACGCTATAAATTCAGTCCACAAGATGGTAAATTACGTGTATCAGGAGGCCTATGGAATATAGATTTTTAGGAAAATCAGGACTTCAAGTTTCGCGCCTAAGTTTTGGGACCATGACATTTGGAGGAGAGGGGTCTTTTAAACATATGGGCGATGCCTCGGTAGCAGAGGCCGAGCATCTCATAGACATCTGTATCGATGCAGGTATTAACTTATTCGATACCGCCGATATGTATTCCTTGGGAAAATCCGAGGAGATATTGGGTAAAGCCATAGGGGCCAAACGCCGCTCTAAAGTTTTAATCGCTACCAAAGTGTTTTTCAGAACAGGTCCGGAATTGCTTGACGTGGGCTTGTCACGCCATCACATTATCCAGTCGTGCGAAAAAAGCCTCAAACGTCTCAATACAGACTATATTGATCTTTACCAAATGCACAATTTCGATAGCTATACCCCTTTGGAAGAGACTTTAAGTGCCTTAGACCTGCTGATCTCGCAAGGTAAAGTCCGCTACGTGGGATGCTCGAATTTTTCCGGCTGGCAGCTGATGAAATCCCTGTGGGTGTCGGACCGGCTAGGCTATCAGCCTTTTATCTCACAGCAGGTGTACTATTCTTTATTGGCGCGCGAACTGGAAAATGAGCTAATCCCCTTGAGCTTGGACCAAAATCTTGGAATCCTTGTCTGGAGTCCTCTGGCTTTCGGGCTCTTATCCGGAAAATACCGCCGCGGCCGACCCAGCCCGCAAAGTACGCGTTTGGGCTACATGGAGCCTCCCGGTTTTGTGGATTGGGAACGCCTGTACAAGTTGGCAGATGCCATGGAAGAGATCGCCGGTGCGCGCAATAAAAGCATTCCTCAGGTTGCTTTGAACTGGCTCCTACGCCGTCCGGGCATTTCCAGTTTAATCATTGGGGCTCGTAATGAAACCCAGTTGCGAGATAACTTGGGAGCTGTGGGCTGGAGTCTAACCGAGGAAGAGGTCAGACGCCTGTCTTCGCTAAGCGATATTCCAGAACACTATCCATATTGGCATCAGCACAAGTGGGGCAGCGAACGCAATCCCCTGAAGCAGCAAGACTATTGTCCCTAGAAATTTAAAGTTGAGAGAGATATATATGCGCGTCATCATCATGAGCTTGGGTTTGATCGCTGTTATAAAAACACTCGGTATGGCAGATATGAATACAACATCCTTCACGCAAACAGCAGATGCTTGGGACACTTTTGTCAAAAATCGTCCCTCGTCCAAAGATGCAGAAAGCTATCGCATCTACAATGAAACTACACCGGAGCATGTTAAAGAGTTTTATCGCTTAAACCATGCCAACCAAACCCTAGATTTTGTTCTGCAAAAAAAAGCTGAGTATCTCCCTTTAAAGAAAAAGCAGATGGATATATGGGAGGCTATAGATTTTTTTGATACGCTAGTCGATGACAGCGATCCGGACCTCTCCCTGCCGCAAAGGTATCATATGTTCCAGACAGCAGAAGCTTTACGCCGCGATGGAGCTCCACGCTGGCTCATCTTAACGGGATTTATTCATGACTTAGGCAAAATTTTGGCGCTCTACGGGGAACCCCAGTGGGCTGTGGTAGGCGATACCTTTCCTGTGGGGTGTGCTTTTTCGGATAAGATCGTCTTCCCTGAGTATTTCGATCAAAATCCCGATGTAAAAAATTCCGTCTATCAGACACAGTATGGGGTTTATTCACCAGGTTGTGGCTTGGATCAGGTACATATGTCCTGGGGTCATGACGAATACCTATACCATGTCGTGAAAGACAACCTGCCCTCTCAAGCCAGTTATATTATCCGCTACCATTCTTTTTATGCGGCTCATCGCGAAGGAGCCTATGAGTACTTAATGAACGCGGAGGATAAACTAATGCTGCCTTGGCTAAGTTTATTCAGTACCTATGATCTCTATTCCAAATCTCCGGATCTGTTGAATATTGAGGAATTAATGCCTTATTATAGGGAGTTGGTGGCTGAGTTTTTCCCTTCGCCTTTAAATTGGTAATCATTTGGTATAATCTGATGTAGTACCCCGGAAGGGTGTTACATCTGAATAAAGCCTTGGTGGACGAGATGAAAACCCTAAATTAAAGCGGGAGTCTTTTTCATCAGCCGGTAGATTTTGTGCATCTGCAGTTTGACGGCTATGCCTTTAGGCGTCAAGCCCTCCCTGTTAGCTATATTCGAGCGCGCTCCTTTTTTTAGCAGCAGCGCAACGAGCGGGAGGAGTTCTTCCTCCTTCCGCACTGTGCCTAAGAGTAAGGCTTCATGCAAAGCCGTATTTTTTTCCACGCTATCGGTTTGGCGAACATCGGCCCCTTTGTTAAGTAAGTGCATGGCCAGTTCAATTTCATTGTGCTGCAAAGCTTTATGCAGCGGTGTGATTCTGTTTACATTAGACAGATGAATATCAGCTCCTTTTTCCATCAGCCAATTAGCCATGCGGATGTTTTGACGCGAGATGGCTAAAAACAGGGGAGTTTCTTTAGACCCTGTCAGAATATTGATGTCATGAGGATTTGCGTCGAGGAGCAGCTCTGCTATTTTTAAGGTGTCCTCTGATTCATATAAAGAAGCCGTTAGATGCAAGGGAGAAAGAAAATTTTCGTAACCTAGCCGAGGGGTATATGCCGCTTGCATTGAGAGCAGCTTTTTGACCATGGATATATTCTTCTTAAGGACAGCGGCAAACAGAGGAGATCCTAAAGAACTGTTTTTTTGCAGGTCTAGGCAAGGATGTGCTGCGAGCGCATGCAAAATCTCGAAGGGGCGGTAATCTAAGATGGCTATGGTTAGCAGAGCATGCAAGCTTTCGGTTATCTTTGGCAATAAAAAATCAACGCCTTCTTTATGGTTATCATGGATAAAATTATCCAAATAGGATATGCCGGCTATATCTGATAGATCGGCTTGGTGTTTATCCAGCAATTGGATCAGCTCAAAATCATATACCTGAAGAGGGACATGCGCATCGACTTCAGCGCCGCATTTAACTAGAGATTTGAGGAGTTCCAAGTTGGTGACTAATAAGGTCGGAAGCTCTATATATGTTTCTTGGATGCTTTCGGGGTAATTTTTTACGATAGCCAAAACGGCTTCTTTGTAAAGGTCGAGTGGTTCCCAGGAAAAATATAAGGCCGCATGCAAGATGGGAAGACCGTAAAAAGGTTCGGGTTTTTCATGCGGATAGGTTGAGAACCAATTGTTGATGGCTTCTGCATCTTTGTCAATAATATATTTGTATAAATACAAGCTCGGGTGGCATGCGGCTTCGCCTGTTGATAATTTTATATCGAGCACCGTTTTGATCAATTGGGCACAGGGATAGGGATAACCGGCGGCATATTTTGAGAGCGAGTTGAGTATCAGGGCGCCGATATCTTTAGAGAGCAGATCCTCTGTTTGCAGTACGGCTTCGATAAAATCAGGCCGGCTGGGTCTTGAAAATGCTGCCATGAAAGGGCTTTCGCCTTGTTTGTTGCAGGGACTGTCCTCTGAAATGTTGGCAGCCCTTAATAATTGTAATACCTGGATATTTTGCTGTCGCATAGCCACATGCATGACAGTTTGCTCTTCTTTATCCTGCAAAGAGAAATCAGCGCCATGCATTTTAAAAAACTCTAGGTATGGTTCTGGATTAAGATTCGAAGGGGATACTAGAAGAAATAGTGATAAGGGAGGAGTAGAGGAGGCAAAACACGCGTTGATGTCAGCGCCGCGTTTGATAAGTTGTTTCATCAACAGTAGATTGCCATCCCAGACAGCGTCTAGAAATAGTTTATCCAGTCTGCATAAACCGGCATCGATTTGGCTTTCAGGGAGAGTTAAAATGAACTCTAGTAAGCCCGCATGCTGAATAGCATATTCCAAGGGATTCCTGGAGGAATTGTCTTCGATGGAGAGAGAGGCTTTATGTTGGATCAAAAATACGATCATAGCCTTATAGCTTTTCTCTACGGCATAATGCAGCGGGGTTTTTCCAAGATCATCTTGAGCGTTGACATCGGATCCGGCTAGAATGAGGCATAATGCAAAATCGACAGCTAGATTCTGTCCGTAAAGGCAAGCGAAATGTAAAGGCGTTCTACACAAAAGGTTTTTTGACGCTGGGTCGGCATTTTTAGTCAGCAACAGCTGAAATAAGTCGAAATTTTTAAGATGAATACTTTCGTGTAAAGCCGTATTCAAGCTGGAGTTTATGGCTGCATTGACATTTACGTGAGGGTATTCCAGTATTTTTTGCGCAATTTTAATGCTGGGTGCGCTTAATATGGCGTCACATAAGAATGAACACGTTTTACAGCGTTCTCCTACGCCCATATCTAGCAAAAAGGAGACCTGTTTCCATTGCTTCTGTCGAATTAATTCCTGTAATGCCAGTGCGGGCTGCTCGCCTTTTAGGTCTACTTTTTGGCTGTGAAACCACTGGATAAGTGCAGGGTCCGCAAAGCACAGACTATATAGAATTTCCTTTCCAAATATGTTGAGGTGATGGATATCGGCTCCTTGGGAATACAGCCATTTGGCCATGTCGCTGTTTTTAGACTCGATGGCGACGCTAAGGGCAGTGCCTCCATGCATGTCTATATCCTTTAGGCTGTCAGGGTGGTCTTGCAGAATTTTTTTGGCATGTTCGATAGCATTCGCTTTAACAGCTTGCATGAGGGGTGTATAGGAAGCTTCTAGGATCAATGATTCTAGGTGGGGAAGCTCTAGATGTGCTGCAAATTCGCAAGCTTGTCGTAATAACTCATGCCTGAGCTTTTGAGGGGTGAATTTCAACGGATGATCTAAAGTGACCAAAGTCTGCTTCAAAGCACAGGTGTGTGAAGAAGAAAACCCCTTTTCTCGCAAGATGGCTGAGAACAGTTTTGCTATGATCGGGAGATCCCCCGCAAAAAAAATTTCTTCAAAGGCGTCCAATATGTCTGCAGGAGATATATGGCCTGCAGACATTTGAGACAGCGTTTTATTTTGCGGCCAGCTATCAAGTAGGGCTTCATAATAAAGTTTCAAGGCTATATGAGAATCTATGATGTGAATCTGATCTTGCTTCCAAGCATAACTTTTTCTGCCGGAGTCTGCATGAAAGATCAGCCTGTGATAGATGTTTTTGCTTTCTATGTGAAAAATTACTTCTCGGGATTTAAGGGTTTGTTTCAACATCACTTGAGATAATGTTGTTGGCTTTCCTTTGTATTTGCAGCGGAATTTCGCAATGAAAAAAACTTTTGAGGCGGGTTCCTGCTCCTGAGTTTTATTGATGGATTGATGGGCATTCAATGTTTCATGTGCGATTTCTTCCAGCGATTTTTGAGGAGCGGAGATTGCTTTGATGATGTGGAGAAGACTTCCGCCTCTCGACAATAGTATCACCGGAAAGTCTCCGGATAGTTTTAAAGTAAAAGGGACTATCGGATGCGAAAAAAGAACTGCTTTGCTCCTATACTTTCTGATATCGAGAACCTCCAAAGGGGTAGAGAAGACTCTTCGGCGGGTCTCGCTTGATACATCGAAAATGTCTCTGTGGTTAGCCAAAGCATAGGCGATTTTGGGTGTATCCCCCTTGCTGGCGCGCAAAATCAAGGTAGCTAGATTGTTAATCTTATCGGTGATATTTGCATAAGGGCTGCTCCGGCATAGTTTTTTGCGGTCTTGAGGAGTGAGCCGCCTAGGCACTATTAGCATATTATCTTTCTCAGGGTGCCGGCCAAATAACAGGGCTTTTGCTTCCTCCAAAATATTTTCTAAGTAGCTCGATTTATCTGTGCTGCATGGAAAATCCGCTGTAGATATAGTTTCAAAAGCTGATTGGATATATGTCGGAAAGGGCAAGGATCTATCAGGCAGATGTATGCTTGTGGAGTTAGTTCCTCCGGCATAGCAACTGGATAGCTGCAAAAAAGCCAAGTTGGCGGCTGCCAGCTCGAAAAGGACATCCTGAAAGTCAAGCGTCGGAAGCCCGGCAATAGTTCCTTCTTTGTTTAAGTTGAGTTCTTGGGGACTTCCCGGGTAGCTGCCATGTCCTGAAAGTGCAACTAGGCGATAAAAACGGTGAGTGTCGGTTTCTTGAATGAATAAATCCTTAAGGTCCACAGCTATAGGCCTAGCTTCAGAGCTCGGCTGTAAATGTTGCCCCTGGGATTCAACCAGAGATTCTGTATTCAGTCCCCATTCACCAGGCGATGTGCCCTTGGGAAGAATAACGCAGAGGTCTCCATTATTTTGTGTATAGATGCTGAACGTTTCCAGCTTAAAGTCCGGAAATTGCTTGAAGTTAGCCGCATGTGCGCGAAAAAAATGGCGATTTACGCAGCAGGGGATGTTATGGTTGGCATGGGTGATAAGATCTAGCAGCAAAGCCGGATTTTCGGTGTTTTCCGGACCGGTTTCAAGGATAATCCCTAAAGGTACCGGCAGTGGCGTTTTTAGGAGGGATAGCGCTTCGCTGATCAAACTGGGATATCTTTCGGCCGGCAAAGCATAGGGTGATTTGTGAAAATAATCCTGTAAATAGGCATTTATGGATTTCCTGATCAGAGGCTTGTTGAGGTCGGCTGGAATATTCTTGAAGGCTGTGTCAATGAGAGATAGGTCATTATATAGCTGATAACGGGGGAAATGATTGACAAATTGTTGAAGATTATTTTCTAGCGCTATTGAATCTTGCGGCGGCAGCGCGACATGAAATACAGGGCAGTCGTGCATAGTATCAATAGGGGGTGTACTTTGATTACTAATTAGGTCTGATGAAGAGGTACTGTTGGACTCTTGTGCAGCCTCGAGGAACGAGATTTCTTTGATGCCTTGCACATAAGCGGCCAATTTTTCGTTTGGGTGGGGATTTTGCTGTTGAATAAGTGTCTTATATTTGGCATGGATTTTTGCTATCAGGAGGCTATGCGAAGATTTAATGTGCTGCCTATGGGAGCGCAGATAGTGAAAGACGGCCGGCAGGCTTGTATCCAGCTCTTCAGGATGGTAGGTCTGCTCTTTGAAGATGTGCAATAGGCGGTTGTGGTAACAAATAGAATGAGATGCTTCAGCTAACTGATGCAGTAAAAAATCAAATTTTGCCGATGCGAAATTAACCATAAAGATACCTCACTCCCTGAAATAACGAATTTATTTGTTAGCCGTCAACTATGAACCTCTTGCATAATAATCTCTTTGCCCATGCCCCTGCCCTTGCCCTTGCCCAAAGTCAAAAAAGATCTTTTTTACAATTTAATTTCAAAGGGCGAGAACTACTCATTGGTATAGAATCGATGCTGATTAAAATATCTCAAAAACAACGTTAATCTGGCAAGGGCACGGGCAAGGGCATGGGTTAGGAAATTATGCAAGAAGTCTAGTATTGATCAAACTTGCGGCCTGATCAATACTCCTTCTATAGTTAATATTTATCGAATTTAACGATGATTGATGAGTTTAAACGCGGAGGCGCAGAGGCACAGAGGCGCGGAGGGTGGGTTAGGGAGTGTAATTTAGTGTATTCACGCCATCTACGCTATTGTGTACGCGTTACATTCGGCCTTCCAAATAGCTAGATGAATGATAGATGTGCATATGAACCCTCTAAATTATCTTCTGAGTTCACACTTGCCTCACTGCTCTCACCGCCTCAGTGGTTTTATTTGTTTCAGTTGGCATTTAGGATCTGGAATTAAAAAGAATTCGGGTAGGGTAAGGGCAGGGGCAAGATTGAATATGCAAGAGGTTCACTGAGTTTTGAAAGAAGTCTAATGAGGATCTTTTTGCCTTATGTGATGTAGCCTTGAGCGAGCATTAATTCGGCGTTCAGGACGGCACAGCCGGCAGCTCCTCGGATGGTATTATGGGAGAGCAGCGTGAATTTCCAATCGAATAGTGGGCAAGGCCGAAGCCGTCCAATCGATACGGACATTCCTCCGCCTAGGCTTCGGTGTAGTTTCGGCTGGGGATGTCTCTCGTCTTCATGGTACAGAAGAGGCGAGTGAGGGGCTGAAGGCAATTGCAACTGTTGAGGAATACCTTTGAAATTTCTCCACGCGTCAATAATATCCTTTGCTTGGGCTTTAGCTTTTAGCTGGACAGAAGCGCAGGCTAAATGTCCATCGGCTACACACACGCGATTACACTGAGCGCTTATGCGCATGGGGTGGGGGATGATGGCATTTCCATGCAAATGCCCCAAGATTTTTTGCGGTTCTCGTTCCACTTTAGCTTCTTCCCCTTGGATAAAAGGAATGACATTGTCGAGGATATCCATGCTTGGAACTCCCGGGTAGCCAGCTCCCGATACCGCTTGCATGGTGACGGCATGTACAGCTTCTATGCTCCAGATATCCTGAAGAGGTTTAAGCGCCATGGCAAGGCCTATGACAGAACAGTTGGGGTTGGTGATAATGCCGCCTTTGTTCCGCTTTTGTTGGGGGATGAGCTTTAAGTGGTCGCTATTGATTTCTGGAATTAACAACGGCACATCAGGGTACAGGCGATGATGGCTGCAATTAGAAATCACCCAGTAGCCGGCTGCGGCAAAAGCGGCTTCGATATCTCCAGCCACCGAGGAATCTAATCCCGAGAAGACAATATCGCAAGGAAGATCTGGCCGGCAAGCTACGACGGGCATATCGCCGATTTCGGCCGATATTGAAATCTGCGAGGATCCTTTTAAGGCTTCTCTATAGGATTTGCCCACAGAGCGATCCGAAGCGGCCAATGCCGCTATTTCGAACCAGGGGTGGTTGGATAATAGTTCTACAAACTTTTGTCCCACCATTCCGGTGGCCCCCAGTATTCCCACAGTTTTCTTTTTCATATCATGAGTTCCCTTTATGTTGGCTTTAGATACTAGACCCTAGGTCTGCCTCTGGCAGCGCTTTCTAATTCCGAGGGTATTTTAGCCGCCAGCGAGGAAAAGAGCTCCCGGTGTTGAAACGTATATTGCGCAAAAGGAAATTGGCTGAGCAAGGTTTTTAGCTTCTCTTCATTTTCGGACGATAAGCTGCATAGAGGCATACGGCAAGGGCCCATGTCCATGCCGCAATACTTCATGGCTGCTTTGAGGGGAATCGGATTGGATTCCACGAAAGCCATTCTGCATAAAGGCATCAGCAAATGATGCAACTCCCTGGCTTTGGCATAATCTCCTGCTAAAGCCGCCTGGGTCAAACTGCAAATTTGCATGGGGATAAGATTGCTTAACACCGATATGATGCCGCAGGCTCCCAGGGCTATGCCGGGATAAGTCAAAGCATCGTCTCCGCACATCACACAGAACTTATCCGAGAACTTTGCAATTTTTTCCAAAACTTCGCTTATTTGCAAAATGTTGCCCGAGGCTTCTTTAACACCGATGATTTGCGGCAACTTAGCTAGGCGGGCCAGCGTGTCTGTCTGTATGTTCACAGCCGTGCGGTTTTGGTTGTTGTACACCATGATAGGAATATTCACCGATTCCGATAGGGCTTTATAATGTTGAAAGAGACCTTCTTGCGTAGGCTTGTTGTAGTAGGGGGCGATGACCAAAACGCTATCCGCTCCAAGAGATTGAGCTGTGCGGGTGTTTTCGATGCTAGAAGCTGTGGAGTTGGTGCCGGTGCCTACCATCAAATGGACGGTGGAGGGGATTTCTCTACGCGCAAGCGCGATGATCTTTTCCCTTTCTTGTGGAGTCAAGGTGGGGGTCTCGCCTGTAGTGCCCAAAACTACGATACCCTGAACACCTGCTGCGAGCTGAAATCGCAGTAGAGATATCAAACGCTCCTCGTCTAGAATACCATCGGCCCTAAAGGGCGTGGCCAATGCTGTAAAAACGCCTTGGATAGCATGCATATGATCAACCTCCGGTGGATAGGCTTAAAATTTCATCTAAATGGAAAAAACCTTTTTTGCCCCGCAATTTTTCAGCGGCAACTATAGCTCCATAGGCAAAGCCTCCTCTGGAGCGGGCAGAGTGCTTGATTTCAATCGTGTCGAATTCGGAATCGAAGAGGACGTGATGCTCCCCGGGAATAGATCCGCATCGCAGGCTTGTCAGGTGGATTTCCTCTTTTTCGATCGGCTTTTCATAGGAGTTGATTTTAACTTTGGTTTTTCTGGTCAGATATTTGAGCAGGCCATCCAGCATGGAAAGCGCCGTGCCAGAAGGGATATCGAGTTTTTTGGCATGATGCGCTTCAAAAGCGCCTACATCGTATTCTTCATGTGCATCCACAAATTTAGCAGCCTGTTCTATAAGCTTTAAGAAGATCTGCACCCCGATGGAAAAATTGGGGGCATAGACCAGCCCAATGTCCGAGTCCGCTACGATTTTTTTGACTTCCGGGATTTGGTCGTACCATCCAGTGGTGCCGATCACAAGGTTTTTTCCCAAAGCCGCCGCACGTTTAATATTGGAAACCACCTCATCGGGTCGGGTAAATTCCAAGCATACCTCGGCATCACAGAGCGAGGCGGCTGTGATCGTTTTTTGAGATTCTTTGGGATCGATCTTGGTGACTATCTCATGACCTCTTTTTATGGCGGCTTGTTCTAAGGCACGCCCCATTTTTCCGTAGCCTATCAATGCTAATTTCATGCCAGCAGTTCCCGCTAAATCTGCATTTACCCAGGGGCGCGTTGCCCCTTCGGGGCCGCCTTCCCCTGGGCTAACGTCTTTCGCCCCATTCTGGGGCTTGTCATTTTTTTTAGCGGGAACTGCTGATTTCATGCTAATATTTTCATTTATAGTGTTCTGATAAAGACTTCTTTTACATCTAACAGGCTGACATCTTCCACCACCAATTCAAATGGATCGATGTATATAGATTCACCCACTTCCGGGTGATGCCCCAACTTCTCTATAATCAGTTCAGATAATGTGAGATCCAATCTGGGATCTAGGCTCGCATCAAATTGTTCAGCAAATTCCCTGACGGTCATAGTGCCGCGAAATTTGCGTTCTAGAAATAACTGGTTTTTCAGCGGGTCTGTGCCGGCCAAGGAGGTTTTGCCGAATATTTCATCGATCATATCATCCAGATGTACAGCCCCTATGGCTTTACCTAGGGAATCGATAATGATAGCCAATTCCTCACCATTTTGACGCATCTGCTGCAATAGTTTCATCAGAGAGGTGTTTTGAGTGACAAACCACGGAGGTTTGGCATAATCTCTCAAGCGTCGATTTTGAGGGACTTTTATGAGATCTTTGATATGGGCGATGCCCACAATATTCGTATGTTCGCGATGATAGACTAGGATGTAATCTGCCTCTTGATGGTTCTGATGTATCAAACGGGAGGTATCGGAGATGGTGGCATTGGACGACACTTTTAATATACCCGACAAGTTTTCCATTACTTGTTCAACGTTGAAATGGCTTAAATTTAATATGTTGGTAGTGACGGCATTAAACTCTTCCCCTTCACCCGAGGGCCTATCTTCGTCGTGTTCTTCTAAGATCTTCAGCAGCTCTTCTTGCGTTAGAAAAATGTTGCCATGCGTCTCTTTGCCGCGGATCAGCTTGGAAAATAAATGAGATAAGCCATTGATCATGCCTATGAAGGGGGTCATTAATTTAGCCGAAGCATAGACGATAGGTACGCCAAGCAAGGCTACATGCTCAGCATAGCGGCGTGCGGCAAACATGGGGGCCAGCTCGCCAAATATAACCACTAAGATGATTTGGGTGAGGGAAGACAGATCGGGATCTAAACCTATATGACTATAGAACTCCCTAGCAAACTCTGAGCCGAATATGGTGGCCACATTCACGCCGATGAGGGTCGTACAAAAAAGACGCGAAGGTTTTTGCAGGAGCCAGCTCAGCCAAACCGCCCTCTTATTTTTTTGAAACACGTAATATTGTAGACGGATCTTGTTGAAGGAGACCGAAGCCATTTCCGACATGGAATAAAAGGCTAAAACCATGATACTGAGGATATTCAAAACCAGCCAAAACCATGCAGAATTCATCATGTTGGCCTTTTTTTGTTGGAGTTAGGGGAACTCGAAGAGGATGGCGCAGGTTTCAATTTGCGGATATATATTCTGCGAATGCGATTGGGGTCTGCGGCTAGAACATGAAATAAAAATTCCTCTGTCTGGTACTTCGTGCCGCTCTTCGGAAGCTCATCCAGTTGCTCGGTCAACCATCCGCCGATGGTGACCATGTTGGTTTCGCTCTGCAGCTCCGAGCTGAAGATTTCATTGAAAACAGCTAATTCCAATTTTCCACTAGCAATGATTTCATTTTTTCCGGCTTGGGTATACTGCGTCTTTATTTCCTGAGAGGCAAGTGAATACCCTAATATCACTTCTAAAATATCGTTCTTTGTGATCAATCCTGAGATAGAACCATATTCATCCACCACGATGGCCATATCTTCATGATTTCTATTCATGCGCTTTAATACTAACCGCCCGGGGGCATTTTCAGGAACATAAAAAGGTTTTCCAAGCCAATTCCTGAGATCGGCAGCCGTGAGGATCTCTTTCTGGTGCAAGAAATATTTTTTAACGGAAATAATTCCCAAAAGATTATCCACCCCTTTATCTGTGACAGGTATGCGCGAGATATTTTTTTCTTTGAATAAGGCAGGAAGCTTGCTTAAGGGATCGTTGATATCAAAATGAACCAAGTCTTCCCTGGGATGCATCAACTCTTTCACCGACATATCTTGCAGAGAGATATAGCCCCAGATGAGCTTGGATTCTTCAGGAGGCAGCACCCCTTGCTCTTCTGATGTTTTAAGCACATGCTTCAGTTCGTCTTTCGAAATATCCGCCTCTTTTTTTAAGAAAAAGAATAAGTGTTTGGAAATAGGCGCTGTAATGGCTATGGTCCACTTGCGTATAGGCTTAAGAAACTTCTGAAGAAAATGGATGGAAGGGGCCACTCGATAGGAAAGCTGCTGGTTATTTTGCAGGCCATAGGTCTTCGGGAAAATTTCTCCGAGGAATAATACCAGGACTAAAGGCACGCCTACTTTCAGATACCAGCTCGCGCTCTCGCCAAATAAGCTGGAAGCTACGTTCTGAATGAATATATTGATGATGGTGTTCAGCATGAAGATCGTCACAAGCAAATCCCTTGGCTGCAAGATGAGATGAGCGATTAGTTGTTTTCTGCGATCCGGATCATTTCGATAAGCTTTGATTTTTATGGATGATAAAGAAAAGAGAGCCGATTCAGAGGCAGAAAAATACCCTGAAAGAAAAATAAGGACTACAAGAGCTAGTACGTAGGCTGTCAATTCCACAAGACTCATTACTTTCGTTTGCTGCTGTTGCTAAAATACGCCTTGGTTTGTCCTTCCGGCACTAATCCCAGGCCTTGCATCAATGTCAGTTCAATCCAATCTGGATCGCTTTGACTATTTATCTGCAAAAGTAAGCGTTCCCGCAGCAGTAAAGCTTGATTCTTTTGCTCATTGATGATTTCAGACCTGCGTTTTAATCTATCGAACTCATTTTTACAATGAAAAACAGATCTTTCATAGCCCATGAAACAAATTAGAAAAAATAGAATAACCCACCAATACCTTGACAACATCCGGCTATGCAAAAAGAAACTGCCAAAAATATGGGAAACAGTGGCGATCACGTTCACGGGATAAACTTTCTATTTGGATATAACATAGGCTCTGCGCCTCATTTTAAAGCATGCCTATTTTAAGCTCAATAAATTTGGGGAGGTTGGGAAACAACGATCATATCAGCTTGAGTCGAGCTTAGGGTTATAAGATATTCTAAGTAATTGTGTTTAGGTTGTGTAGAAACGGATATGAAAATTTTATTGTGTTTAAATAAAAGATTATGTGATGATGTTCATTGACGCTGCAAACAAATGCTGACTAGGCTGAAGTATCAAATTAAATTGGGAATTAGATGGTATGATCAATAAAATTAAACAAAACATAGCCGGAATAGGCTTCGCTCTTATGATGGTGGCGCCCCTTGCGCTCAATGCCCATTGCCAACTTCCATGCGGCATTTATCACGATGATATGGTCTATGATCAAGTCGATCAATACGCTGAAACTATGTATAAAGGTATTGCTGTCATGAACGGAAGTGAATTGAATACCGTGCATGACTTCAACGAATTGACCCGCTGGATCATGGAAAAAGAGAAAGAATCGAATGAAACCGCTCAGCTCATCACTACCTACTTCTTGCAGCAAAAAATCAAACCAGGTGAATCTGAAACGCCCAAACGCCTGGCTGCCGCTCACCGACTGTTGTTTTTATTAGTGGCTATTAAGCAAAACAACGAACTAAAGTTTGTAGAGCAGTTCGTTAAAGAATGGGAAGCTTTCAAACTCATGTTCCATCCTGAAGGATATGAATGCAAAGTCGAAATGCTAAAAATGAAAAAGAAACAGGATGAGATGAAGAACACTAAAAATGCAGATCACGACCATGACCATGACCATGACCATGATCATGATCACGACCATGACCACGATCATAAATAGTAAGCAGTTTAGCTAAATTATAGTGTATCTCGACTTTTTACAATTTTGTGAAGAGACTTTAAGAAACCTCTTGAATAAGGTTTAGGCTCGTTATTCAAGCGACTTGTCGCAAGATGATAAGATAGACTCAATACTCCAGGATTCTATCCTGGTCCTTTAGCATGATATTGTAGATCTTATTTAAAAGGTTTCTTCCCTAGGCAAGGATATACCCTAAACAGGTATGTCCTTGTAAGGGCTTTATCTAGGGTTTAAAACCCGAACTGAGAAAGGTCCGGCAGGCCCGGTATTTGCGGCATTCCTTCCATCTGCTGTGCTTTAAGTTTTTGGTTGGCATCATGATAGGCAGCTTTAATCAACATCTCTAAACCTTCTACATCTTCGGCATCGACACATTCAGGCTTGATTTTTATCGATTTGAGGTCATTTTCACCCGTTAAAATAAGCGTTACCAGTCCGTTACCAGCAGTGCCGGTGACCTCAACGTCTTTGATTTGCGTCTGCATTTTACTGAGTTGTTCCTGAAGCATCTTGGCTTGCTTTTTTTTCTTTGAAAATCCTGATCCCATATGTATATTTCCTTTAATTTAAAAATTTCTATGAATGGTTCCCTCTAATTCGACAGCTGCAAATTGGATAAAAGTATCCAGCCGAGTTTGATCTTTAGCCTGCAGCCTAGGCGGCGGATTCGAAGCCGCGGCCTTGGGGCTTGGTGCAGATGGAGGCTCTGGGAGAGGTTTTGGCAGTGCCTCTGCAGCCTGTTTTTTGGGAGGTGCTTCTTTAGCCGGAGTTGCTGGTTTGCTTTTTTTTCCTAGATCGCTAGCGGTGGGAGTAGGGTCTACGCTGATGGAAGGCGAGTCGGCTTTAGCCGGAGTTAAAGGCGCGGCTGATGTGTTCAACGGAGGCTGCTGGGGAGTGGACGAAGGTTGCACAACTGCTTGCTCTAATTCACTAAGGCGGCGGACCAAAAATTCAATAGGAATTCGCTGATGGCTGCGCAGAATTTTTAATAATATAGCCTCTAAACCCATCTTGGGAGAAGGCAGAAAGCGGATTTGCTGTTGCGCTTGAATCAGGTCTTCTAAGATAGTCAAAGCCTGTTCCTGTGTGTACAGTTTAGCCGAAGCTTCATACTTGAGTTTTTCTTGTTCGCTCAAATTGATCAAAGAAGTCGTTTTTTCTCCCATCTTCATCATCAATATATAGCGGAAGTGGTCGGTCAAACTTTCCACAAAGTTTATCAGATCTTTTCCCTGAGAGAAAACCTGATGGGAAAGCTCAAAGGCCATAGCGAGATTGCCTTCCTTCCCGGCTTTATCTAGGGCAAATAAGGCGTCGCGTGACATAATCCCTAAGATAGAAGCTACGGAATCGGCGGTTATTTCACCTTCATGGAAGGAGATGATTTGATCCAGAAGAGATTCGGCATCGCGCATGCCTCCTTCGGCATGGTCGGCAATAAGCCGTAGCGCTTCTTCCTGGATGGTTACACTAAGATCGCTGCAGATACCCTGAAGTTTATCGATTATGGCTTTGATCGGCAAGCGGCTTAAGTTAAAACGCTGGCAACGGCTGAGAATGGTAGGCAGCATTTTGTGCGGCTCTGTAGTGGCAAAGAAAAACATGACCCGGGGTGGAGGTTCTTCCAACGTCTTTAACAGAGCATTAAAGGCTTCTTTGGTCAGCATGTGGACTTCGTCGATGATATAAATCTTATATCCGCCAGCAGCTGTAGCATATCCTACGGTTTCATTGATCTGTCGGATGTCATCTATGCCTCGGTGAGAAGCGCCGTCGATTTCGAGTACGTCTAAGGAATTGCCCGAAGTTATCTCTTTGCATGAGGTGCACGCATTACACGGGTCTTCATTTTCGGTGCGATGTGGACAATTCAGAGCTTTGGCAAATAATCGCGCCAAGGTTGTTTTCCCGGTTCCGCGCGAACCGCAGAAAAGATATGCATGCGCCAAGCGTTTGTTGCGGATGGCATTTTTAAGAGTGGTGACTATCGCATCCTGTCCTTTGACTTCGCCAAAAGTTTGAGGACGATATTTTCTTGCTATAACGAGATAATCTGTTGGTTTTTTTTGCATAGCCATATCTGTTCACTTAATAGGTTAGAACGCCTATTCTAGTTTAAACGTTATCTCTAAATTTCGGCAAGGTAAAGGATGTGTTAAACGTCTAACTATTACATTAGTTGAGAGCCTGCCAAGCATGTTTTACGATACTGGCCAAATCAGCATATTGAGGCGTCCAGTCAAGATCGCGATGCGCTCTAGAGGAATCGGCTATCAGCAGCGGAGGATCTCCGAGCCGGCGTCCGCCTTCATGGATGTTTAGACGCTGTCCCGTGACGGCTTCAATGGCATGCAGCACTTCCCTGACGGAAAATCCTTGCCCATTTCCAAGGTTATAATGGCAAGAGTCCTTTCCCTCCAATAGTCGCTGCATGGCTGCTATATGTGCTTGGGCCAAGTCATACACATGGATATAGTCGCGCACACAGGTTCCATCTGGAGTGGGATAATCCGAGCCAAAGATAGTGAGGGCTTTTTTCGGGTCTTTTAAACTTCTAAGAGCAAGGGGGATTAAATTGCTTTCTTGCGGCTTATGATTTTTTATTTCGCCTTCTGGGTCTCCGCCTGCCGCATTAAAATACCTTAGGCAGCACGATTTCAGCTCATAGGCTCGATCCATATCTTGCAAAATCTCTTCGATCATCAATTTGGTGCGTCCATAGGGATTGATCGGGTGTGTCGGGTGTGTTTCATTGATGGGCAATGCTTGTGGATGGCCAAAAATGGCAGCGGAAGAAGAGAAGATCAATTTCTTGACGTTGCTTTCAACCATAGCTTCTAGCAGTATTAAAGTGTTGACAACGTTATTTTCATAATATTTGAGGGGCGATTTGACAGATTCGCCGACATCGATGAAAGCCGCAAAATGCATCACCACGTCTATGGAGAATTTTTTAAACAGTTGTTTGAGCAAGGGGATATCTTTTATATCTCCCTGGATGAATGTGCCATGGACCACTGCTTTTCGGTGGCCGCGGCTTAAATTGTCCAGCACGACCGTAGAATAGCCGGCTTTGTGCAGTTGTTTATTGACTTGGGAGCCGATAAATCCTGCTCCACCGGTTACCAGGATGTTATGTGGCTGCATAGAAAATCCTCGCTAAAGTCTTCGTATCGTATTTCGGAAATCCTCTTTATGTTACTTTTTTTTGTTATAAAAAAGAATGAATTCTTGATAAAATTATATTCTTTAGAGAAAATGAAAATAAGCCATTTAAGAGATATATAAATGAGTGATCGATCAAGCGAGCTGGAAAATTATAACGAACTTAAATTTTCTAGGGAGCAGAGTTTTTTTGATAAAAGTTCAGCTATCCGCTGGTTCATAGGGATAAGCTTTGTCATCGTCTTGTTTGCCATCCTCCACTTCCGGGAAGAAAAGATTGAGGTTTTGGAGTTAGGAAGCATAGCCCCCAGTTATATTGTGGCACAAGTTGACTTTGATTTTTTTGATGAAGAAGCCACGATTATTCTCAAGCAAGAAGCCGTCAAAGACATTGGAAAGATCTATCAAATCGCGGAAAAAGAGGTACGCCAGAGGCGCATCGAGTTCGAAAACTTTCTCATCTACAATCAAGAATGGCGCAATAACCCCCACCTCAGCCATAGCTCTTTTGAAGAGTTATATGCGACAATCAGCTCTTTTGAAAAAATTTTATTGAAAGCCAGATTTACCGACACACGCACCTTGCAGGTGATGAAGGAGATGAGCATCCTCACACCTAACTACTATATCTATACTCCCAATGAATTGACAAATAACAACATCCTACCATCCAAGATCTGGGATGATATTGGAGTCAGCTTGGCAAAGGAAAGGAATGTTAATTCTGCCTCGGTAGAGTTTGTCATCGCCTATTTTAAAGACAAGGGATGGCAGTTCCATGATGATATCCCAGCCCAGAAGAACCTAAGAAAGAAAATACAGCTGCAAGTCCCGGACAAGTATACACATGTGAGCGCCGGCAGTCGAATCATCGACCAAGGCGAAAAAGTCACTTCTAGGCATGTGGCCATGCTGCAGGCCATGAAACAGGCTGCCAGCGATAAGCGCAATCTGTGGCATCCTCTCACGCTGCTGGGAAGTTTTACTATGGCCATGCTCTTGACGGTGGTCTCTTTTGCTTATTTACAGGTCAACCACCCCCAGATCGTCATTTCCAATCGAAAGCTGTTCCTCTTAGTCACCGTCACCCTCATCACCTTTATCCTCGCTAAGATTACCGAACTTTTCCTGCTCTCATCCAAGAGCAACTTAATGGAAGCTGTGCGATACCCCATAGTCGTTCCCTTTGCAGCCATACTCTTGTGCAGTTTGATGAATTCCGGCATAGCTACCTTTGCCAGCGGATTTTTGACGGTGGTATTGACCATGGCGCTGACTTTCGACAAAACGGGATTTATGATCCTGAACCTGCTGGCTTCTATCATCGCCATTTTGAGCACCCGCACGCTGCGCAGACGCAAGGAGATCTTTGTTGTGTGCGGCAAAGCCTGGGTATGTATCATTGTGGCCCTGCTGGCGATGCAATTTTATCAGGATTCCCTGTGGAGCACGGCTATCCTGAAGGACATATTCAGCTCTGCCATCTTTATGCTGTTTACCTCGGTATTAGTAGTCGGCTTGCTGCCTTTGTTCGAGTCCTCGTTTAGGGTGATGACAGATGTGACGTTGATGGAGTATATGGATCCCAATAATGATCTGTTGAGGCGTCTGTCGATTGAAGCTCCAGGAACCTATCAACACTCTATTGTTGTTGGGAATTTGGCTGAATCCGCCGCCGCTTCGATAGGTGCCAATGGGCTTTTCTGCCGGGTCTCCACGCTGTACCATGATGTAGGGAAAATGGTCACTCCACAGTATTTCACCGAAAACCAGCAAGGAGGTGTCAATATCCACCAGCTGCTTACTCCCATAGAGTCGGCACAGGTGATTATTGCCCATGTCAGCGAGGGCGTGTCCTTGGCCAGAAAAGCCGGCTTGCCAGAGCAATTTATAGATATCATTAAAGAGCATCATGGAACCACCTTGGCCTATTACTTTTACCGCAAACAGCTGGATTTGATGGGCGGCGATAAGAGTAAAGTCGATGAAAAAGAATTTCGCTACGCCGGGCCCAAACCTCGCAGTAAAGAATCGGTAATTATCATGATCGCCGACTCCCTCGAGGCAGCTTCAAGGTCTTTGGACAAAGTCAACGAAGAATCATTGACCGAGTTGGCAAATAGGCTTATCAAAGAAAAAGCCGAAGATGGTCAGTTCGACCAAAGCTTACTGACTTTCGAAGAGCTGGCCAAAGTCAAAACTACGTTAGTTAAAACCTTGGTGGCCTATGGGCACTCTCGCATCAAATACCCGCAGCAAGAAACCAAAAGCACCGAGGCTGTGCAAGCTATTACCTTTGAGGCCTGATAGTTTATGCCTTCATCCATACGCTGTGCTTTGATCACTGGGGCAAGCTCGGGAATAGGCGAGTCTTTAGCCTATCTTCTGGCTGCTAAAGGGATCTCTCTGATCTTGCATGGCAGAGATCAGCAAAAATTAATCCACATCGCTCAAGAGCTGCAAAAAAATGTCCCGGTGCAAATTTTGACTGCCGACTTGGCAGTTCCGGCTGAACGGCAGAAAATTATCGAGGTCATTGACAAGGCTCTGCCCGATCTCATCGTCAACAATGCAGGCTTCGGATTATTGGGCGAGGCTTTGGCTTATGATGTCCATCAACAACTGGAGATCTTAGAGGTGGATGCAAAAGCCGTGCTCGAATTTACGTTGGTGGCAGCTAAAGCTTATCTTTCGCAGAGAAAAAAGGGGATCATTCTTAACGTCTCTTCGGCTGCCGGCGAAGTGCCCGTGGCTCCGGGGTTTGCCGTCTATGCCGCCTCGAAGGCTTGCGTCAATCACTTTTCCCAGTCTCTAGATGTAGAACTCAGCGCAAGCGGCGTGCGTGTATTAGTGGCATGTCCCGGTAAAGTCAAGTCTCGATTTCATCAACGCGCCGGTCAGAATAAACTGGCTTTGGAAGATTTGATGATGAACTCACTGTTCGCTGCTGAACAAATTTGGAAGCAAATTCAACGAGAAAAAGGGATGAATATTTTTGATTGGAAGACACATGTGCTTGTCGCCCTGTCTAAATGGGTGCCCAAGAAATGGGTAGCCTATGTGTATCGCCACTATATCTATCCAAACACCAAAAAGGCGACGCTCACAGAGTAGACCTCTATAGTTTATATTTATCATCGCCCACCGGATCATCCTGCCGCCTAAGGCGATCCTGCCTATCATGTTTTTTCTTAATTAGGTATCTATCTAGCCGTAAGAAGGGTAGATGCGCATATGGCCCCTCTCAATTATCCTCAGAGCTCACACTTGTCTCACTGCTCTCACTGACCTCTGTGGTTCTATTTGTTTCAGTTGGGATTTAATATAAAGAATTAAAAAGAATTCGGGCCAGGGCAAAGGCATGGGCAAGAGTTAGGAAATTATGCAAGAGGTTTAGTATTGATCAAGCCTGCGGCTTGATCAATACTCTCTATGGGCGTTTACCCGCCGGCAGAGATAGGATTGGGTTTGGTTTCAAATGGAGAAGGAGGCGGGGTGACTGGAGCTTTTTTGTGCAATTCGCTGTTTTGCTTTAGCTTCAGGCGTTTCTGCTCAATATTCCATTGTTTATTTAGAATCTTCTGGATATCCTCGGCATCCAGAGTTTCGAATTCCATCAACATTTGAGCCATCAATTCCACTTCATCGTGATGGTCTTGAATGATTTTTTTTGCTGCTTGATAAGCTTCATTCAGAATCTTTTTCACTTCATCATCGATGGCTTTAGCCGTCTCTTCCGAATACTTCTTGTCATGGTATCCATTTACGCCGAGATATCTGCCCGAATCTGAACGTTCATCATAGGCGACAGGCCCTAATTTTTCGCTCATGCCCCATTCGCATACCATGCTGCGAGCCAAAGCCGTAGCCCGCTCGATGTCTTGTTGTACGCCGCTGGAAGTGTCATTTAGAAATACATCTTCGGCTGCTTGGCCGCCCAGTAAAACGGCTAAGCGGTCGACAATTTCTTTTTTCCAGTAGCTTACCTTGTTTTTGGTGGGCAAGAACATGGTAGAGCCTAACGACATACCCCTAGGGATAATCGTGACTTTTTCTACCGGATCGGCATGCTTCACAACTAAGCCCACAATAGTATGGCCGGATTCATGATAAGCGGTGGTGCGCTTTTCATTTTCATCCAATTCCAGGCTGCGCCGTTCCTTGCCGTACAACACCTTGTCCCTAGCTTCGCTCAGCTCTTGCATTGTGACAGCCGAGCGTCCGTGTCGTGCGGCCAGGAGTGCGGCTTCGTTCAGAAGATTCATTAAGTCCGCACCGGAGCTTCCTGGCGTGCTGCGGGCGATCTGCATCAGATCCACCGCTGGGTCGAGCTTTATTTTGCGGGCGTGTACTTTCAATATATCATAGCGTCCTTTAATGTCCGGCAGGCTGATCACCACTCTTCTGTCGAAACGTCCTGGACGCAGCAAAGCTTTGTCGAGTACGTCTGGACGGTTTGTGGCGGCCATGAGGATGACGCCCTCATTGGTGTCGAAACCATCCATTTCCACCAGAAGCTGGTTGAGGGTTTGTTCCCTTTCATCATGTCCTCCGCCGATGCCTGCTCCGCGGTGGCGTCCCACGGCGTCGATTTCGTCGATGAAGACGATGCAAGGAGCCATTTTTTTGGCTTGATCGAACAGGTCGCGGATACGGCTGGCACCCACGCCCACGAACATCTCCACAAAGTCAGATCCCGAAATGGAGAAAAATGGGCGGTCGGCTTCGCCGGCCACAGCCTTGGCGATAAGCGTTTTACCTGTCCCTGGAGGTCCGATGCAGAGGACGCCTTTGGGGATATGTCCACCCAAAGCCGTAAATTTCTGCGGGTATTTAAGAAATTCTACGACTTCTTGCAGTTCTTCCAGAGCTTCATCCACGCCTGCCACATCTTTGAATGTTACCTTATTGCTGCCTTTGGTCAGCATTTTGGCTGGAGACTTTCCAAAGTTCATCGCGCTGGTGCCCATGCCTTTCATTTGCCTGGAGAAGATGAAGTAGAGGGCTAGCATGACCAAAAGTACAGGTAGGATGGTGACCAGGTAGCTGACATAGTTGGGCGCAGGTTCTTCGCTTTTAAAGGTTTTTTCGAGTACGGCGTTCAGTGGCTGGTCGGGAGCTTTGAAGAAGCCGCCTTTATTGTGGGCAAAATTGTCCCACTCTTCTTTGGCGTTTTTAAACCAGTGGTTGAATTCTTCCGCATCTTGCTTCTCTAAAGATTTAGTAGAGAGCTCTTTGTTGTTGAAGAACCAAATAACGCTGTCTACATGCTGGCGAGCCTTATCTAGCTGCTGTTGATTGTCATCCAGCTTAGCGAGGACGGCATTATACTCATCCAGCATCTCTTTGTAGTTGCGCACACTACGCAATTTGGTGAGGCGAATATGGTCTTCTTCTTTGTTTAAATCGTCGGATATCGCTTGTAGTTGCGCCAGCGAATGCTCTAAGACGGTCATCTTTTGGCTGGGAGATGTCGGATTTTTGAGAGCTTCCTGGACATCATTTTCGATATTTTTAAGGTTTTGCTTCAAAAGCTCGTTGCCAATGCCCAAAGCTGGGGAGCGAAACCCTTTGATCAGCTCTTCTAAAGAGGTTCCATAAGATTGAACCGCTGTTTGCGAAGGGGAGCTTTCCAGGGATTTGATCTCGCTGCTTAGAGTAGCCAAGCTCGAGACATTTTTTTGAGGGACTTTGGTGATAACGACGCTGGTGTCTAGCCCGGAAACGTTGTACAGATCATCCACGACGGTATAGCCGTTGGAGGGCAGGGGCATTCCGGTCAAGGTCAGGTACCACTCGGCTGCATGTGTAATCTTGTCTTTAAGGCTGGCAATCTCTTTTTGCAGATGCTCCTTTTGGGCGTTGAGTTCGTGGTTGCTATGCAGTAAATCGAGGTATTTGAAGCGGTTTTTGGCTTCATCGGTTTGACGGTCGCGGAATTTGCCGCTGAAGGTGACCAGGTTGTCATTCAGAGCAGTTTTTCTGCTTTCTTCCGGTTGGATAAGCTGCAAGTTGACGAGATGTTCCAACTGATAGCTGAAGGAAACCTTGGCAAACTTGGTGTCTATCAGGTTTTGAATCATCAGCGTAAATACAAACGCTGCCATCAAAAACCAGATAAAGCTATTCGGGAAATTTTTTTTGAAATCTTGTTTTTTATCTTCACTCATGATTTACCTTGAAAAATATGCAGAAATTTACGCAAGCCTAGAATGAGGGGTTTTGAATAAAATATGGATCTTCCACTTATTATTTTCAGTATACCATAATTTGATTTGTCGTTTCAACAGGATCTTTATTTGTTAATAGAGGATCTATGTAAATAGTAAAGATTAGGGCATGGTTCAAGTGAGGGTAAAACATCTATGCCGTCCTTACAGGCCTTTGAAAGTCTTGTTAAGTCCCAAAGGGACGGAATATTACAGCCTAGGTCGGAGCGAAGCGAAGGCCTAGGTTACGATAGATTAAATATATGAGTCCTGAAGGGACGACATAAAAAGTGTAACCTAAACATATGCTATTTTCAACCATGCCAAGATCAGGGCCTATTCCCGGAATCTTAGGTGATTCCGGGAAAAGTTGAAGATTAGTCTAAGAATGAGAAGCTGCGCTCTAGCTTATCGTAAACAGCTTTGTAGGCTTCTTTGCTATAGGGCGCGATCCCCTTGGGCGGATGTGCAATTTCATCCTGCCAAGGAATAAAGATCACGGTGAATTGATTCAAATTACCGGGTCTATCCAGAAGACGGCGAATCACTGAAGCAGCACTGTGGCTAAAACATATAAAATGGTAATCGTCGCCGGATAGCTGACTAAAGAAATCGGTGGACTCTTCTTCTCCTCCTGCCAAAGGAGCTTTGACGTTGCATCCTTTGTTGAGCAGGAAGTCATGGACGACTTGCGAGCGGTTGGCTCCCGAAGAACATCCGGTGATAAATAGATACGATTTGTCTAAAGGAATTTTCACGTCCTCTTTCCACATCTTAAGAATGCCTCCGCGCTTGTCAAAGGTCTCCAGCTGCTCTTTTCGGATGGAATTAGGTTCTGAGCTCTGATTGATGGCGGCGGCGAGGTTGTCATAATCGATCGAATTCAAAGATGGGGAGATCATGAAATATAAGGCGGATCCCCTTTCGAATTCAAAAGGTTTAACGAACATCTCATCCTTAAATGTTTTATTCTCATCCATGAGTATATGGATTAAGGAGAGGGGAGTATCGGCCTCGATTAATCCCTTCCGGGTAGAAGGATGTTGGAATGCTGTTCTCTTCATGATTTGCTTCACATGTTTGATTTTTAGCTCCGGATGAACTGGATTTAACTCGATTAAAAGAGGCCCTCCTTGTTTGGTGAATTTATTATAGCCATTGAAATTAAAATATGCGTTCGTTTTTACGAATCGACTCAGGTCCTCGTTTTTATATAACAGCTTGTAGCTGTTCTGATTGACTGACAGTTGCGTTATATCCACATATTCATGCTGATCGCAGCATTTTTTTTCCCAGATATGCTCGTTGTTGGCAGCGGCGCAAAAGGCTTTGGAAACTTGAGCCATTCTGCCGAGTTCCTTTACGCCAAGTAAAGACATGCAGCGAAGGATTAGCTCATGAGGCAATGCGCCTATAGGAAAGGGTGTTGGGTTGCTTGTGGGTTTTTCCGGTATATTGTCGTGTTTGTGGTTGTTATTATATTTGTCTAACTGTTGCTGCTGAAAGATTATGTTATTGTCAAAATTGAAACAAATATCTAAATTGTTATTTATCATATACAACCTGAGTATATTAAAGGATTTGAATAATTTTAATAAGTTAACTCAAGTTGCGTATTATTAACTTAACTTAAGTGTTGTTAATTATAATTATATAAAATTCTATACTTAAAATCAAATATTTTTTACGGTTTTTACGTTTTTGTTTTTTTACGTTTTTAAAAATATTTGTTATCTGAAACCTTTCAACCTGGAACCTTGCAACCAAAACAAAATATGGCTGCAGCTGCAATAACAAAATTGATGATTTTTAATTCAAATCCACGATCTGTTACTGCATGAATTTTTTTTTTGCATTAGGCCTGTTATGGTGCTAAATGTGCCTTCAATAGTTTTACGATGTGTACGCAAATTGACATAATCTTCCAAATCATAAGGTCTACTTGAATTACTATTTCGATCTATAGCCAATTTGATTCCCTTCGCTAACAGACGATCTTCATATTCGTGATCTACGTAGGCAGCATCACCATACAATGTGCTTCCTTATCGACTTATCCGAATATTTCGACAGACAGATACAGGAAAACTATCTACGATATAATCATTCTCTTGATAGTGATATGCACTACATTGGTGCGAAAACAAAAGCATTTTTTCCCATATATTATCAGGTATATTGTGTATTCTCCGATTTAAACGACTCTTACTGAGCATGTTCGTAATATAGCCGCATTCTTTTAGCATTTGCCTGGCTCTTTCTACATTGCCATAAAAAAACCTTGTAGCGATAATCATAACAGTCATCACTTCTGCATCACTCATTTTCTCATTGCACCATCGCTTGTGAGGTAGGTCAATCGATTTCAAAAAGTCATCGCAGAGGCAATAGATGGCTATAATTTGGTCATTCATGGCTTTTCTCCTAAATTGTTTTGTCTTGGTAAACAAACATTTTAAGATGAAAAGCCTTTTTAATTCTGTATAGTTAAAATTTTAATTCTAGATAGTAATACCAGGGCGATTTTATGAAAATTTCTTGATACAACAAACCATTTAGATTTACAGTAGCCAGTCAACCTGATCAAGGAGACTGGTATGACTGAAGATGATCTTAATCAAGAAGATAGTGTTGCTTTCAAAGAATCTCTCAAAGAGCACTTTGGTGAGTTAGCGGATTATAGACGCCAAAAAAGTGTGACCCATCTGCTCTTGGATATTCTATTCATCACGATATGTGCGGTAATTAGTGGAGCTAATGATCTTAAAGCTGTAGCAGTTTACGCTCAGCGCAAGGAGCGCTGGTTAACAAGCATTTTAACACTTGTAAATGGAGTGCCCTCATATACGAACTTTTGGACTGTTTTTGCCCTATTATCTCCAGAAGCTTTGGAAAAATGTTTTGTACAATGGGTGCAATCTAAGATGATATCGCAAGATGGTCGTGTGATAAGCATTGATGGCAAAGCACAACGGGGCACAGCAAAAAAGGGCAAACCTCATTCATTTGTGCATATTGTCAGTGCATGGTCGGCGACAGGTCGCTTGACGTTAGGTCAGTTAAAAGTTGATGGTAAGTCAAACGAGATAACAGCTATTCCAAAATTACTGGATGTTATTGATGTAGAGGGAGCTGTAGTAACGATTGACGCGATGGGGTGTCAGACGGAAATCGCTGATAAGATTGTGGAGAAGGGTGCAGACTACGTTCTAGCATTGAAAGGCAACCAAGGAAACTTGGTTGATGAGGTTGAAAATTACTACAAACAGGCTGAAAGTATTGATTTCGAAGGTGTTGAGTGTGATGCTTTAGAATCAAAAGAATGTGCTCATGGACGAATAGAAAAGCGAGAAGTTTACACAACAGAGGATATTGATTGGCTGCCTCAAAAAGAGGAGTGGCGGGGCCTCAAAACAATAGTAATGGTGATAAGCGAGCGCACGCTACAAGGCCTGCCGCCCTCCGTTGAGAGAAGGTACTATATATCAAGCCTGCCAGCCAATGCGCTAATGGTTGCTCAGGAAATTAGAGAGCACTGGGGCATAGAGAATCAAGCACATTGGATTTTAGATGTGGCTTTTCGAGAGGACGAACAGAATGCAAATGCTGGCAATATAGCAGAGAATATGTCATTGATTCGGAGGACTGCTTTAAATATGCTTAAGCAGGAAAAGAGCGCTAAATGTGGGATAGAGATCAAACGTCAGGCAGCTGGTTGGGATAACGAATATTTATTGAAGGTAATCGGTGTCAAATCTTTTTCATGAAATCGCCCTGGAAATCAAGTTACTCTCAGTGGATTAAAACGAAAGGAGGTCATTATCGTGATTTTTTCTGGCAGAGTGGTTATGAAGGATTTTCTGTTTCTAGGTCAAGTCTAGAAGGTGTAAAAAAAATATATTTCTCTTCTAAAAGAACATCATAAAAACATTACATTTAAAGAAGAACTTCTAGGTATGCTTCAGAGAGCGCAAATCTCATATGATGAAAAATACCTTTGGAATTGATTCATGTCGTCCTTGCAGGACTCTGCATTTTATTTATTGCCTCCCAGGCCTCGCTACGCTCGACCTAGGCTGTAACATTAGGGCTTTTCAAGCCTTTAGCTTATCAAGCATGCGTTTTTTTAGAAAAAAAATATTTTATTATCAACAAAAGTACAAAGTATAGAGGCTTTTCAAGCCTGCATCGTATCAAACATGGATTTTTAGATTAGAGTCTTTGAGTCTTCGTGTCTTTGTGTTTAATTTGGTTGTAGTTTTGAAAGAAGTTCAATGAAATAAGGCTATTTCCCGGAACCTAGGTGATTCCGGGAAAAGTTGAAGATTAGTCTAAGAATGAGAAGCTGCGCTCGAGCTTATCATACACAGCTTTGTAGGCTTCTTTGCTAAAGGGCGCTATCCCATTGGGCGGGCGTCCAACTTCATCGATCCAAGGAATAAAGGTCACGGTGAAGTTATCCAAATTACAGGGTTTATCTAGGAGACGGCGAATCACTGAAGGAGCGCTGTAGCCAAAACATATAAAATGGTAATGGTTGTCCGAAAGCTGACTAAAGAAATCGGTGAACCATTCATTGTGCTTAGCTTGATCCCCATTAAACTTTTTTAATTCGTCTGCGCCTAGCTGCGGGACTTTGTCTCGCTTGCAGGCATCCCTAAAGTTTTTTTGATCCCAGCCTGTGCCATCGCAATAGACACCATTGAACAATGGATACGTGGCTAAGGGATTGGCGCCGCTATCTCCTCCTGCCAAAGGAGCTCTCACGTTGCACCCTTTGTTAAGCAGAAAGGCCCGGGTAACTTGCGATCGATTGACACCCGAAGAACATCCGGTGATAAATTGATCATGTTTGTTCAATGCGATGCGCTTGCCCTCTTGCCACATTTGAACATGGCCTCCGCGCTTGCTAAAGGTCTCCAGTATCTCTTTGCTGATGGTATTGGGTTTTGTGCTCTGATTGATGGCGGCGGCGACATTGTCATAGTCGATTGAATTCAAAGATTCTCTGACTATGAATTGCGGGGTAGATTGAGCGGTCAAACCCAGAGGTGCAACTAACATCTCATCGTTCAAATCTTTGCCGGCAAATATTATTCTAATGTTAGAGGGGGGGGTATCGGCATCGATTAATCCTGCCCAGTCTTTAGGATTTTGTAAAACCGTCTTCTTTATGATTTGCTTCACGTGCTTGAATTGTAGCTTTGGATGACTCCAGTCCATAGAAGTTTCAACAGTCACCCCCGGTTGGATTTTAGAGTTACTGTTTTTAAAAAACATTAGGCTGGTTTTTTTTAAAAATCGGCTAAGATCGGTCTCGTTTTTATATAACAGCTTATAGCTGTTCTTATTGGCTGACAGGTTAGTCATATCCACATCATCAGGTTGAATGCGGCATTTTATTTCCCAGATCCCCTCGTCGTTGGCAGCGGCGTAAAAAGCTTTGGAAACTTGAGCCATTCTGCCGAGTTCCTTTACACCAAGTAAAGACATGAAGCGAAGGATGACCTCATCAGGCAATGTGCCTATAGGAGAAGTAGCCGGATTGCCTGTGGGGTTTGCCTTTGCCAGTACCTGCGAAGAAGGTTTATTTGAGGCTTGGATGATATGATTTAAAGCTAACAGGGCTTTTTCTAGCTCTTTTCTAAAGTCGGATAAGAGGGTCTTCGCTTGCAAGCTATGGGTGGCTATTTTAAAAAGCTCATCGGCTTTGTCCAAAGGCAAATTTGCGGTATTTTGCAAGCTGTTGAGAAACAGTTTTTGAAATTCTCTTTTTAATTGTTCCGCTTGGTCATAGCGAATGGAGGATGTTATCATACCTTCTTCTGAGCCATTGTTAGCTTTATCAGCCATAGCGAAAAGCGTATCAAAGTTTCTAAAATCGAGTCTGGGAGCTAGTGCTTTTCTTGATAAAAGAATATCCCATCGATTGAGTGTGTCTTTCAGCGATTCGATCCTTACATCAAAGTCGTCTTCGAAATTGGTATTGCATTCAGATGCATCCATCTGTTGTAGGATGCGTTCTTTGACCTTATCAGCGTTAGATGGGGGAACTATTTCATGTGTGGGTTCTGGCTTTCGGGAGGGGATAGCATGAGATTGGATATGGCTGGAAGATTGATCCAAGGTGGGCTTGGGTTGGTGCTTTTCGATGAAGTCAACCAGATCTCTGGCTATCTGTCTAAGTTTATTGCCTAGATCAGGGGAGATTTTTTGAGCATCCAGTGAATGATTGGCCATAGCTAAGAGGCGTTTCGCTTTGATGGGCGCATCTTCTTCGACGATGCCTTCAGCTTCCATATCAAATAACGTCTGGGCGGTGGACAGGAGTTTTTGGGTGAAATCATTTTTTAATGAGATGACCTTGATTTTGAACTGCTTGCGGGTGCCTTCATCCAGTGCAGAAGGAGTGTTCTCAATCTCTTGGAGCAAACGCTCAAATTGAACGACATTCAGTTTTGCTGGAATATCGTCGTATTTGAGGTTATTATTAAAATTATGAATCTGTTGCTCATGAATGATTATCTTATTGTTGAAGTAATTTTGAATACTTGAAGTATTTTGTAACATAAATCTCCTGTGTATTAATGGATTCAATATATTTTAATGTATTATTAGTTGAATGTAAAGATGTTTGCATGTTTGAGATGCTTATAGGCTGTTCACAGCGATTTGAGATGTAAATATTATTTTAGATTTTTCTTTGCATTTCTAACACATGCTCCGCCATTGTGCTTTTTGCACGTTTGGTTATAAATCCAGCTCTAATTGCGCTACATTAAGTGCGCAATTAGAGTATGTAGGGTTTTAATTGGATACTATCGCTATCGTACGAAATTTGATGGCAACCTACGCGCTTGGCATAGGTCTTCAGCCTCTTTTTGCTGATGAAATGGGGTTCTAAGCTTGATTGAAGGCGGTGGTGAGATCGCTAGAAACTATTGGATCCCAAGATCGCGGACTATGAATTCGGAGTTGGATTGCTAACTTTGAAAATGTTATGAGTTTGAAGAATGAAACCTCTAGGATCAATACGCATCTCATCTTTCAATAGCGTACCGGTTACATAAATGAGGATATGCGAAAGATGTGTGTCGGCGTCGATTATGCCCTTCCAGTCAGATGGATTTTGTAAAGCTTTCCATTTTAACATTCGCTGCAGATGCTTTCCTCTTAGCTCAGGATGATTAAAATTAATATTTTCGAAAATAAGAGTATGCTCGTTAAGATAAAGGCTTTGCAAGCCTGCATCTCATCAAGCACGCATTTTTTTTACATAGATTTATTTTGTTATCAAAAAAATACAATCTATAGACAAATAGTTTTCTTCGAGTTTTGTTCCTCTGTGTTTTCTTTATCTCTGTGGTTCAATAGGATACGCACTATGTTCGGTGCTGAATAGTTGCGAAAATTATCTATGTTTTATTCAGAGGGTTTGGGTATAGCTATTGCTTTTTTTATCAGGTTTTGTTACTTGAGGATCAGGCTCGTACCTTCTAAAAAAATAGGGGGCCTCTCGGAACGAATCATGTTATAAATTACACCATCGAGTGAGCTGCAAAAAACGTATAAGCGGTCTTGTGGATCTTTTTGAGACAGGAGGAGGTTATGTCAGAAAATTCTTTACAAGTGTGGAAATGTCAACCTCAGGCTGAGGCGCTGCTGATGTCGCTGCTTGAAAAATGCGTCCAGAATAACACCTATGTGGCTAAACTCCAACAAGAGCTGCTAAAGCATACGAGTACGCGTTTATTCGACTGGGTGGATCATTTTATTGCGGGGCACTCTTCAGCCCTGGAGTTTCAACTCGAGCAGTGTGGATTTGTGTCACAGCATGCTTCCTCCAGCTATAGAGTCTTTTATCATCCCGGAGCTCAGCTGCCCAGGCTAGTCTTGTACGATCAAGAAGCCGTTGGATTAGGTTTGGCCGTCCAAGTAGACAGTATAGCCGATTTTTTAATGGTCAGGGGGCAGACGGGTTGGATTGAAGGCATGCCCTTGAGTCCCTTTAGACGCTGCTGCGTAAGCCAAGATCATGGAATTGCTTTATGGGTGATAGAGAGGCGCGGCACTGAGTCCATAGAGCCAGCGTATCTTGATGCAGGCTATGCGGAGCGGTATATAGAAGCCAAAGAAAAATGGCTTTCTCGTCCAAGGCATCTGGAAGATGAAGAACAAGCCTTGCAACAAGCCTTGTTGCTGGCAAAGGAATTGACCGGGATTTTAGGTCAAGATCTCGCCGCGCATGTGGTCTTGGAATGTGAACGCCGCTATTGGCAATCGCGAAATACGGCCGGGCACTGGCAAAAATATCGTCAAGACCGTTTAGGGATGGGGTGGGGTAATCATGACCACCATACTTTCCGTTCTTCACGCAAGCATTTTACCTCTTTGGTGCGGCTATTTGAAATCTTGGGATTTCATTGCAGGGAACGTTTTTATGCTGGCAAAGAAGCTGGCTGGGGAGCGCAGGTGATGGAAAATCCCAGGGCCAAGTTGGTGTTATTTTTAGATGTCGATTTGGCGCCGCATGAAGTCGAACAAGATTTCTCGCATCATCCCATGCCTGACTTACCTGAATTAGGTACGATCGGATTGTGGTGCGGATTGCATGGCGACTCCATTTTGCAATCCGGCATGCACCATCTGGAGGCGCAGTTTATGTTTGAAGAACTGACGCACGATTTGAGCCATCTGCATATTAGGATGATGGAGCCGTTCAGCAATTTTGCCTATCTCAAGCAGGCCTTTACCGAAGGGGAGGTGTGGCAGGTAGATCCAAAACGCGTAGAGACATTGCTGCAGGCGCATAAGATTACGGCGGATGAAGCGCATAAATTTCTCTCTTATGGTGCTGTAGGCAGCCATCTGGAAAATCTGCAGAGGCGCGAAGGATATAAAGGTTTCAACCAAAAGAATGTCAGCTATGTGATCAAAATGACCGATCCGCGGGTTTTATAGCTGGTTTTTGAGCGAAATTTAGCATGCCTTTAATATCGGAAAACGCTACATTTGAACAGAAATAAGCACAGCTTGAGTCTGCAAGCTTGGAGAAGGCTCTTGATGTGCTCGATTTGGACCGAACTCCACAATCCAAGGTGATCCTATGTTACAGCAAAGCAGTATCAGCGAAAAGGTTTATGAACAACTATGCGAGGTGATCCCCGGCGGGGTTAATTCGCCTGTGCGCAGTTTTAAAGGGTTAGGCATGCCGCCCATGGTTGTCGAGTCCGGCAGCCGGGACGAAATTGTCGATGTGGATGGCAACACCTATATAGATTACTGCGGCTCGTGGGGGGCGTTAATTCATGGACATTGCCATCCGCAGATTATTGAAGCCGTCAAGACCCGAATATCTCACGGGACCACCTTTGGCATCACGACGGCTATCGAAGAAAAAATGGCCCGTAAAGTCACACAGCTGATGCCTTCGATACAAAAAGTGCGTTTCGTTTCCTCTGGAACTGAAGCGACGATGACAGCTATACGCCTGGCGCGCGGCTATACGGGTAAAACCAAGGTGATCAAATTCACCGGCAACTACCACGGGCATGCCGATTTTTTACTCGTCCGGGCTGGTTCGGGCGTGATAGGGATCTCGCCGACATCATCTTCGGCGGGTATTCCTGATGCCATTCTTCAGCATACCCTCTGCCTGCCGTTTAATGCCATAGAAGAGACCTATGAAGTCTTAAACCACTCCCACTATCGCCATGATATCGCTGCCGTCATTGTGGAACCCGTAGCGGCAAATATGGGTGTGGTGCCGGCCAAGCGTGAGTTTCTGCAGATGCTTAGGGAGGAAACGGTAAAGAACGATGCCTTATTGATTTTCGACGAAGTGATTACAGGCTTTAGGCTTGGACTGCAAGGCGCTCAAGGGTATTATGACATCACCCCTGATTTGACTTGCCTGGGCAAGATCATTGGAGGCGGTTTTCCGGCGGCAGCTTTTGGCGGACGGCGGGAGATTATGGACTTGCTGGCTCCTTTGGGTCCGGTCTACCAAGCCGGAACCCTTTCGGGAAATCCCGTGGCCATGGAAGCAGGATGGCAGGCGCTGCAGCTCTTGGAGCAGCCTGGATTTTACCGGGAACTGGAGAGGAAGACGCAGATCATTACAATGCCCGTGCAAGAGGAAATTCGGCGGCGCGACTTAAATATGAGCTTGCAGCAGATAGGTTCGTTATTTACGCTCTTTTTCGGGTTGCGCAACGTGGAAAACATGGAACAAGCCGAGAAATTAGACCTAGATTTATTTGCCAGATATTTCCGATTCATGTATGACAAAGGCATATACCTATCGCCTTCGCAATATGAAGCCTGTTTTGTTTCCGCTGTCCACACAGACGCCCACCTGGAAAAAACGCGCGATGCGATACTTTCCTTTATAAGAGATATCTAAGATGCATGTGTTTTTAGTTGTTATTAGCTGTCTATCTATTTTTCTTGGGGCCTGTCTTCATGCGGACGAGCTTACGCCGCTTCCGCATTTTCCCGTGGAAAAAACTGTAGATCAGGAGCTGGCAAAATACCTACCGGTGCCTGCGCCGGATCAAGCGGTGAGTGTCGGATTGATTACCATCGGAGGGCACGAATCAGAGATCAACCAGGCCACCTGGCTGTATGTAAAAAATGCCCTGGACTTTTACAAAGTGCACAAACCGGCTTTTATCATTCTAGAACTGAATACTCCCGGAGGCGAGGTCTTCTCCGCACAGAAGATTTCCGACGCTCTCAAGGAGATGGACACCCAGCTGGGGATTCCTGTGGTGGCCTTTATTGACAATTGGGCAATCTCAGCCGGAGCTATGTTGGCTTATTCTTGCCGTTTCATCGCCATAGTGAAAGATGCCAGCATGGGAGCCGCGGAACCTTTGACAGTGGAAAGCGGCAAGGCCGAGCCGGCTTCAGAGAAAATCAATTCGGCTATTCGGGCCGATTTTGCCAACCGGGCCCAGTATTTTGACCGCAATCCCGCCATCGCCGAAGCTATGGTAGATAAAGACACCATCCTTGTCATGCGCAAGGGAACAATCATTAAAATCGAGCAGGAGAGTCAATTTATTTCTACCGGTCCGGATCCGGATGTGTGGATAAAGCCTAAAGGCAAGCTCCTGACTTTGACCGCAGAGCAGATGATGCGCTATGGCGTTGCAGATATTCTAGTGCCTCCGGCCAAGCTTGTACCGATCACTGCTGAGGAAATAGAGAAAGGGAGCTGGCCAGCTTCGAAAAATCTCTTGTTTACCACTCCCTATTTTGAGAAGTTTTCCCATGCCACTATCGATGAATACCGTATGGACTGGAAGGGGCGTTTTTTTGCTTTCTTGTCCCATCCCTTGATTTCCTCCTTGATTTTTTTGGGCATGATCCTGGGATTTTATATCGAGATCAATACGCCGGGTTTTGGCCTGCCCGGAACGGTGGGGGTAACCTGTTTATTCTTGATCATCCTATCGAGTTTTGCGCTTGAAATAGCCAATTGGTTGGAGCTGATATTTTTATTGTCTGGCCTGTCGATCCTGATGCTGGAGTTATTTGTGCTGCCCACCTTTGGACTGCTGGGCTTCATTGGTATACTCCTGTTTTTTGCGGGATTGTTAGGTATGATGTTGCCGGGATTAGGGTCGATCCATTACGAATTCGATTCGCAAACCTTCAATGCTGCCGGCGAGGTGTTTATCCAACGGCTGGCTTGGGTGTCGGGTACGCTATTGGCGGGATTTATCTTGATCCTGATCTTAAGCCGGTATATGACCCTAAATTTGGGGCCGCTGCGCAGGTTTGTGCTGGTAGGTCATGAGCAGGAAGGCTACTCGGCAGTAGATAAAGGCAGCGATCTTCCGTCTGCCGGCTCTGAAGGGGTGACCTTGACAGCGCTTAGGCCTTCCGGAAAAATCATCGTCTCGGATAAGATATACGATGCTATCAGCTATGGTATCTTCATCGAAAAGGATAAAAAAATTGTAGTGGATAGAGTAGAAGGCGGCACTATCGTAGTTCACGAATTAACGGAATAACATCGCTATGATGGCTTTTATATTATTAGCCCTAGGGCTCTTGCTGATTTTGATCGAATTTTACGTTCCAGGTGCTGTCATGGGGATAGCTGGAGGATTGCTCGTCGTGATCAGCATCTACGTGTATACAGCCCAAGCTGAGTCTGTATGGGCTATCGTCCTGTATTTGTTCGTCACAGCTGTGTCTATAGGGGCGGTGATAAAATTTGCTATGTGGAGTATCACGACGGCAAAGCCCGAGCGCAGCATATATTCTAATGCCAGCCAAGAGGGCTATATAGCCTCGCATTTTGATTCCTCAGCCATAGGAAAAACCGGTACGGTGCTTTCGGACCTCAAGCCCGGAGGATATATCCGAATTGATGGAAAACAGCATCAAGCGATTTCTCAGACCGGCTATATTTCTAAAGGCTCCGAAGTCCTGGTCACCGGAGGCCAGGAAGAAAGCTTAATTGTTAAACTCGTCAAAAAGGTAGAAACACCATGAATATTATTCCCCCTGCACTGGCCGAAGTGGGTCTGGAGCTCTATTTTATCTATATCTTTGCAGCCATCGTCTTGATAGTCTTGGTCAGCATCCTGGGCAAGTTCATCAGTCTATGGTTTCAAGCCTGGGTCTCGGGAACACGCATACCTATCGCCAATATCATTGGGATGTCCATGCGTAAAATCCCCCCTCGGCTGATTGTCAATGCCCGCATCAACCTCTATAAGGCCGGCTTGAAAGATATCAGTGTAGCCGATCTGGAAACGCATTATCTGGCCGGGGGACACTTCCCGAATATTGTCAATGCGATGATTGCGGCGGATAAAGCCAATATCAATTTGGACTGGAAGCGCGCTACGGCGATAGATCTGGCCGGACGCGATTTGTACAAAGCCGTGCAAACTTCTGTTAATCCGAACGTGATCGATTGCCCCAGCCACGGTGGGTATATCACCGGCGTTGCTAAAGACGGTATCCAAATCAACGTGCGTGCTAGGGTGACCGTAAGGACGAATATCCAGCAGCTAGTCGGCGGGGCTACGGAAGAAACCATTATCGCTCGCGTTGGTGAGGGTATTGTCAGCGCCATCGGCGGATCGGAAACCCATTTGCAAGTATTGGAATCGCCGCAAAGAATATCAAAGCTGGTGCTGGAAAAAGGTCTGGACTCTTCCACGGCGTTTCTTATCCTATCCATTGATATCGTCGAAATGAATCTAGGGGAAAACATCGGAGCTAAATTGCGGGCGGACAAGGCGGAATCGGACAAACGCATTGCACAAGCCGAAGCGGAAAAGCGCCGCGCTATGGCTGTGGCGATGGAACAAGAAAATATCGCCAAGGTCAAAGAGAAAGAAGCCTTGCTTATCGAAGCCCAAGCCTTAGTGCCTAAGTCTATAGCCTCTGCCTTTGAGAAAGGGCATTTGGGGGTAATGGACTACATGCGATATACCAACATAGCTGCTGATACGGATATGCGTAAATCGATTTCAAAACCAGACGACGATCTCAAGAAAAAATAAGAGGGTAGGATGGATTTGATACAGTTCATATCCTTTGTCATGGTGATGCTGGCCATGTCGCTGCTGTCGCGTAAGCGCACCCAAGAAAAAAAGCAGGCACAGTATCCTGAAGAAGGGCAAGAAGATGAGCATCGACGTAAAGACAATTTAAGATCGTTTCTAAAATCTTTAGATGCCGACATGCAAGAGGACGATTTGGAAGAGGAGCAGGAGGCCTATGCACCGCCGGAACCCCGCCCTGCAAAGCTCCGCCAAGCACCACCTCCTCCGCCAGCATCTCAGTCGAATATTCGCAAAGAACCTGTGAAACGAGTGGTAAACGAATCCTCTTATCATTTACAGGATAAAATGCAACAGTATCAGTTTGGTGCAAGCTTAGAATCGAAACAGTGGCAGACACCCCTGGAGGGTTTGGACCGTGATTTTACCTCCAGGAAAGTCGTCAGCGATGATTTGAAAGCCGCAAGCGAAGCCTATAATATCGTTTCGAAAAGGCAGTCATCTCCAGCGCGGCGACTTGTGCAGGAGATACCTTCGCGCAAGCAAATGATCTTGTATCAAGAGATTCTCAACCCTCCGATAAGTCTTCGGCCACCCCGGTACTAACGCTCATGACCATCATAGAAAATTACCATCATGTCCGCCAGCAAATAGCCGAAGTGGCTTATGCCTGCGGGCGCAACCCGCAAGATATAGAGCTGGTGGTGGTCACCAAAGGCAGGGCGTGGGCCGAATTCAAGCCCCTCTATCACCTCGGAGCTCGTGACTTTGGCGAAAGCCGCCTGCAAGAGGCGGAAGAGAAAATGATGGCCACTCCCGAGGACATTCATTGGCATTATATCGGCGCACTTCAAAAGAACAAGGTCAGGAAAGTTATACAGTCTTTTGTGCTGATCCACTCCGTGGATAGTCTTGAACTGGCGCAAAAGATCTCGGCATGCAGCCAGGAAGAAGATCAAACCACCCGCGTGCTCCTGCAGGTCAACACTTCAGGTGAAATGTCTAAACAAGGCTTTACGGAAGATGAGGTCAAAAGGGACTTTGAAACGCTATGGCAGCTTCCAGGCGTCCAAGTGGAAGGGTTTATGACTATGGCTCCTTTGACCGACGATGAAATGACCATTAGAAAGTGCTTTCATAAGCTGTGGAATTTACGCGATGAATTTATGATCCGTGGTGGTATCTCATTGCCTCATCTGTCTATGGGAATGTCCCACGATTATCCTCATGCTATTTTAGAGGGGGCGACTCTCTTGAGGATAGGATCTGCCATTTTTGGTGGTTGAGCAAGCCCTCAATTAGATGCAGTCTTTCCCAAATAAGGTCTTGTAGGATATTTCTCCCTTCGGTTGTCTTATACTACAAGACTACTTTTACGCATAAAAATAGTTACTTACAAAATAATATGAAGATTGAGCGATTATGTCTATTAATACGAGTTATTTTGATTTTGTGGATAACAAGAATTTATTACCCGTAGCTGCGCAAGAAGAAAATCGAGTAGGGGAACAACTATGGATTGAGAATACTGTAGCGGATATCAAAAACCCGCACAAAAGGATTGCAGTATATGGAAAAATATCCAGGCAGGTCGCAGTCTTGCCAGCATTCACTTCAGATCAAATTATTCGATTAATAAATATCTTTGATCAAGAGGTAAAGCAGGATTGTGATTTTGAAGAAATCATCCCTAGTTACGGTCCAGAGATTGCAGCATTAAATGTAGTTAAGAGAGTTTTGATAACCAAATATTTAAATGAGTCGTCGGACAAGGCAAGGGCTTTAAAAGTCGTCGTAGAGCTCGTAAAAGCAGGTAAGCTTGATGCTTATGAGGCAGTTATATATTTGCAAAAAAGCAGATTGGAGGCATTCAGCTCAGAATTTCAACAGGCTCTCTTTGAGTTGGCTAAGCTAGCCGCTATTAAAGATGGCCGAAAAACTTCCCGGGACATTAAAAGTTTTGGAATAAACGCTTCCACGCCTGAGGGG
>CAYMKI010000006.1:0-48621 GCA_964390695.1 uncultured bacterium | reverse complement strand
TTTTGACTACTCCAATCGCGTTACAATAAGCGCGCAATTAGAGTATGTTGGGTTTGAATGTGAGCTAGGATTTAGGGGGAATGTGGGGTTAAAATTTTCCTTGAACTATATTCCAATATGTTAATAATCATCTGTCCTGAGTGACTCATTGGGGAACTCCTTAATCCATGGGCCTTGTTTTGAAAGTCTAATCTCAGGGCTTTGGCTAGGTCGAAATTCCAAATTTTCAAAGTGTTTGGGTATAAAGAAATGAGCATAACGAACTTATTATTAGATGTGTATAATTGTTCGATTTGTTTTGAACCTATGAAAACTGCTGTTTCACTTAATCCTTGTGGTCACGAACTAGATGAGGGATGTGCTAATGTTGTATTAAAATCTAGGAAAGCGTGCCCTATTTGTCTTGTAGTAGTAGATTCATTTAGACCTGCTTATACTACACGTCAAGCGGTTGAAGTTCTTTTTCAAAATATGCAACACCCGGAAATCAATATCCACGTTAATCGGCTTGATAAACAGGTGCTTAGTTACAAGATAACAAGTGACGAAAAAGGTATTAATCTTTTTAAACGTATTTTTATAGACACAGGTATACATCCAAAAAATATAAAACTAGTGTATAATAACAAGTTAGTATCGCTTTTCAGTCAACATCTGAGTGAATATGTCCCTTCAAGTGAAGTTAATGTTAATTTCTATATGACCGTAAGGTTGGGTCATTGGACTGAGACAGCACGAGATTATCCTGCGATTTTTCAAGAAGCGGCTGTTGAGGTAGGATCAAAGAGGAACCAATTGCAAGATCGCTTTGAGTTTCTCTATGAACAAGCAGTTACTCAGGCAATGAACAGTTAGAGTTTATGAGATGATTACTCATAAGCTGATAACCATAAGATCTCAAACTGTGTCGCATGTGTGTTGTATATATCAACTATAGAAATAGCTAGGCTAGTCTTATGCCAAAAAGTGCCAAATACAGACTCAAAGAAGTATCTGGATATATTTCAGGTGAAAATTATCCTGATATGTCCATTCATCAATGCGCGGTGGATAGCCGGTTAGTAGAGGCTGGGGATATATTTTTTGCTTTGCATGGCAACTGCACGGATGGGCATATTTTTTTGGAGGAGGTGGCTCGAAAAAGAGCCGTAGCTGCCGTTGTGAGAAAAGACTATCGAGGGCCCGACTGGGGACTGGTACTTATCAAGGTCGAGGATCCTTTACAGGCCTTGCAGACACTGGCCAAGGAGATTCTCGCGGCCAGGCGTACGCGTGTAGTCGGCATAACGGGATCTGTGGGCAAGACCACCACTAAGGAGTTTACCTATCAATTATTGAAGCAAAAATATCGCGTGGCTGCCTCTCCTGGCAATAGCAACTCGCAGATAGGGTTGCCCTTAGCTATCTTGAATCATGCGCAAGGAGATGAGGAGATATGGGTTTTGGAAATGGGCATGACCGAGGCCGGGAATATCAGCCAGCTGGTTGAAATTGCCCCTCCGGAGTGTGCAGTGATCACCAAGACAGCGCTAGTGCATGCCCAGAATTTTACCGGGCTGCGGGGTATTGCTTTGGCCAAAGGGGAGATCTTATCCCATCCTCAGACACGCCTGGGAATATTGAGCCGGGATATAGCCGATTACGATGAAGTGGCCGCCATAGGAGTGTGCCGCAAAGTGTCATTTTCATGCGATGGCTTGGAGGCTGATTTTAGATTGGTTAAGGAAGGTCAGGATATGCAGATCCTGCATGGGGACGAAGCCATGTGCATGCCTTCTTTGCCTGTTCATGGATGGCACAATGTGCATAATTTTTTAGCTGCAGCGGCCGTGGCGAGATATTTTGATGTGGATTGGGAGTTAATCAAACAGGCTATCCCGAATTTAGTCCTGCCTGAAAGACGTTTGCAATATATCCAAAAGGGTGGTATTGCATTTATTAATGATTCATACAACGCTTCAGAAGTATCTGTAAAGGCAGCTCTGAATTCATTGCCGATGCCGGCGCCGGGCGGAAAAAAAATAGCCGTATTGGGCGATATGTTGGAATTGGGGCGGTTTTCGGAAAAGTGTCATCGGGAAGTCGGCAGCTATGCACTGGAACATGTCAGTCATATGATTTGTTTAGGCACAGAGAGCAAGGTGATCTATGAATTATGGAAAGCGCATCGGCGTCCAGTGGAATGGGTAGAGAATTTTGAGGATCTTATGTTGGCGCTCAAATCGATAGCAAAGCCTGGAGATGTGGTGCTTCTGAAAGGATCGCGAGCAAAAGGGCTATGGCGAGTGCTCGATGCAATCTAGTTAGGTGGGGAGAATGTTATTTTTAAGTCTTGAATATCTTCGTGAATGCTGCGGCCTGAAGGTGCCCATGGTATTTTATTATTATTCTACTCGCATGATGCTTGCCGCGATTACCTCTTTGTTGATATGCATATTTCTGGGTCCGCGTTTTATCAAATGGCTTTACGAGTTAAAAATTGGTCAGCCGATACGCATGGAAGACTGTCCGCTTTTGGGGCAGCTGCACCACAAGAAGAAAGATACACCTACTATGGGAGGGGTATTGATATTGTGCTCCATGTTGGTTTCTTTGTTGTTATGGATGGATCTGCGGCATGTGTTCACTTTGATGCTATTTGTGACGACGGTCTATCTGGGATGCGTAGGCGGCTGGGATGATTATTTGAAATTGAAATATAAGAATACCAAGGGACTCTCGGCAAAGAAGAAGTTTCTCATGCAGGGGATTTTAGGGGGGCTTTTAGCCGCTTATTTTCTTGTGCCTGGGGTATCGCAGTCTTTACATTTTGGAAACTGGTATTCTCCTCCTGTAGTGAAAGAGCATCAAGAAGCGCCAATGAATAGCAATACCTCAGATGTTATCCAGGAAACAACTTTGAAGCCTTTAGCTCTGCAAAGTTATGCATCGAAGCTTTATGTGCCATTTTTTAAAGATCCTATCGTGATGTTCTCAGGATTATCGTTGGTGGTCGCTGCTGGCATTATCATGTTTGTAGTGATTGGAACTTCTAATGCGGTCAACTTAACGGATGGATTGGATGGCTTGGCGGCGGGTTGCCTATTGATGGTGGCATTTTGCTTAGCTTTGATAGCCTTTGTATCCAACCATGTGGATTTGGCCAGATATTTGAATATTTTATACATTGAAGGCAGCGGGGAAGTGGCCATCTATTTAAGTGCCTTGGCTGGGGCGTGTTTAGGCTTTTTGTGGTATAACAGCCACCCTGCCCAAGTGTTCATGGGCGATACCGGTTCATTGCCTCTGGGAGGTATATTGGGGGTGTCGGCTATCATTTTAAAGCGGGAGCTGCTTTTGGCCATTATTGGAGGTATTTTTGTGGCGGAGGCTATGTCTGTGATATTGCAGGTGGGCAGCTATAAGTTCCGCAATAAGAAACGTGTGTTTTTGATAGCTCCCCTGCATCATCATTTCGAATATAAAGGATGGCCGGAGACAAAGGTGGTGATTCGTTTCTGGATCATCGGATTGGTTTTAGCTATAGTGGGTTTAGCTTCATTGAAGTTTCAATAGCCGGGGAGCAAGTCATGCAGTCTTATTCAAAAGTCTTGGTAGTGGGATTAGGCCTGAGTGGATGCGCCGCGGCCAGATTTCTTTTGAAGCGTGGGTATTCTGTTTGTGCTGTTGACAAGCACATGGACAGCCTCAGGGAAAAAAAAGAAGTCCAAGATTTGCTTAAGAGCGGCTTGGAGGTTTATTCTGAAGCTGCCTTATTAGATGTGCATCCTTTCGACCTCGTTGTGGTTTCTCCCGGAGTCCCTCCCACGCATCCCATTTATCAAGTCTGTACAAGTCTTGGCAAAGAAGTTATTGGGGAGGTTGAACTAGCCTGCCGCTTTATGCAGCATACCTGTTTGGGAATAACCGGATCGAATGGTAAAACTACGACCACGTTATTAGTAGAGCATGTGCTTAGGCAAGCGGGCTGCAAAGCCAAAGCAGTGGGCAATATCGGCAAGCCATTGACCGATGTGCTTGATGATCAGGAAAGTCAAGGAGCTGTATTGGTGATGGAGCTCAGCTCCTGGCAGTTGGAGACGTTAGAAAGCCGGGTCCTCGAAGCTGCAGTCATCATGAATATCACACCCAACCATCTGGATCGCCATAAGACCATGGAAGCCTATGCGCAGGCTAAATTTCGCATAGGCCATTGCCTTAAGCCCAATAAACCTCTTTATGTAGGCGAAGCTGCCTATCAGCAGTTTGGTGGATTCTCCTTAGGCAAAGCAAAAACTTTCGGGTTCGGTCCGCAAAATGATATCTATTTCAAAGAATATACCCTATTTGACCAAGGCAAGGCACAGTTTACCATCTCTGAAGATCAACGACCGCGAGCTGGCCACGATATAGAAAATATCATGGGTGCCTATGCGCTGTGCCGTGAAGTCGGAGTGCGGCCCGAAGCTTTTGCCGATGCATTATTTTCTTTTAAAAAGCCGCCTCATCGGATAGAATTCGTTCGTACATACAGGGAAGTCTCCTATTATGATGACAGCAAGGCCACGAGCATAGATCCGGTTATCAAAGCAGTGAATTCTCTTGATGGCCCCGTAGTATTAATTGCAGGGGGAGTGCACAAGGGATTTTCCTATCAGCCTTGGATTCAGGGATTCCAACAAAAAGTAAGGCTGATTTGCGTCATAGGAGAGGCTGCCGGCCAGATGCAGCAGGAGCTTGCCGAGCATATACCGGTCAAAGTTTTTTTGACTTTAGAGGAAGCTGTGAGCCATGCTTCCAAACATGCGCAACCTGGGGAGAATGTGTTGCTTTCGCCCGGATGTGCCAGTTATGATATGTTCAGGGATTACGAGCAGCGCGGGCGTAGGTTTAAAGAATTAGTATTGGAACTCGGTGAAAACCAACAAGTAAAGGTGTTGCGATGACAAAAAAAGATCTTATCATTATTGCTGTCTTAGCCAATATGGGTGTTTTAGCCATTTTGTTTATGCTAGCGGTGCGCGAGGGGGAAGAACCTGGGCAGGATCAGCCTGAGGTGAACTTTGTCATCCAGGACATCCAAAGTCAACCCCAAAATGCATCTCCAGCTCCCAGAGAAACGGAAGATGAGCCCATTGACGATATGGATGTTCTCCTCAGCAAGAATAGTTCGGTAGAGCCCGCCCATGCTTTTGCTATGGAAGAGGAAATTCCTTTGCTTGATCACGAGACGCCCTCATCGTCCTCCGAAGAGGTGGATGAAAAAAATGAAGAGACCGAACACGAGGCTCCTTCCCGAAGTGTAGAAGTGACCGTTAAAAGGGGCGATGCCTTGGAGAAATTGGCCCGCGTGAATGGCACGACCGTCGAAGCAATTAAAAAAGCCAATCACCTCGCCAGCGATAAATTGAAAGTCGGGCAAGTGCTGCAGATTCCCGTGGGGAATCCTAAAGAAGCGCCAGCCACTCCCAAAAAGGCTGCGATAGCCGCAGTGGTTCCGGGCGAACAGTTTTACACCATCAAACAAGGTGATAATCCTTGGAAGATTGCGAAGCAATTCCATATGCGTGTCGATGAGCTTTTGAAGCTGAATAATTTGGATGAAGAGAAGGCCAGGAATTTAAAGATAGGGGACCAAATCAGAGTTAAATAAGCCACAACATAATAAACTGCGATGCGATCTACACTGCTTATCATAGCCTCATCTATATTTGTTTTGGGCCTGATCATGATCTTTAGTACCACTTCAGCAGAAGTGTTAGATCTGGATTTGGATAAAAGCACGCATCAGGCCTTGTATCGTCAGTTGGTCAATTTCGTGTTGGGAGCTCTGCTTGCTGGGTGGGTATATAAAATAGGATATCACCGTTTTCTTGTGCGGAGCCCAGTGGTCTTTTTTTTCTTCTGCGGCTTGCTGATATTGGTCTTAATTCCGGGAATAGGGTCAAAAGTAAATGGATCGCGCCGATGGCTGTCATTGGCGGGTTTCTCATTTCAGCCTTCGGAATTTGTGAAGTATTTCACCCCGGCGTACTTTATACATCACATCATAAAAACCGAGGCCTCGGCTATCACCTTTAAGGCGTTTGCAAAACTTACGGCCGTCTCGGCGTTGCCGATTGTGTTGATTATGATAGAGCCTAATAATGGCACTGCAGGTGTGATAGGGATTTGCCTTATCGTCTTGTTTTTTCTTACACGCATTCCATTTAAGTATTGGGCAGTTCCACTAGGGATCTTTGTGGTAGCCGGAGGCATCTTTGCTTCGCAGCTGCCTTATGTACAGGCTAGATTGAAAGTCTATTTTCATCCTGAGTTAGATTTGAAAGGCAAGGGGCATCAGCCCTATCAGGCGAAGATTGCCGCTGGTTCGGGACAAATGTTTGGCAAGGGTCCCGGCAATAGCCTTCAGAAGCTGAGTTATCTGCCGGAAGCGCAAAATGATTATATCGCCGCCATCTATGCTGAAGAGTTTGGTTTTGCGGGCATTTTGGTCTTGATTACTTTGTATGCTAGCTTGGGAATGATAGGCTTTATGATAGCCCAGCAAGCTAGGGATTTGGGAGGGTTTTACTTTGCCGGAGTTATTTCGTTTTTGTATTGCTTTCAAGCTTTCTTGAATATGGGAGTGGTCTCCGGATTGCTTCCCAGTACAGGTTTGAATCTGCCTTTATTTAGCCAAGGAGGGACATCTCTGATGGCCAATATTATGGGCCTGGGATTTTTGTTGAGTATCGCCAATGCCAATGAGGAAAACATATGTCAAAGCGCGTGATGATGGCTGTAGGAGGAACTGGCGGGCATATTTATCCTGCAGTGGCCCTCGCTGACCAAATACATGCTAGAGATCCATCTGTAGAAGTACTATTTGCCGGAGGGCATCTTAAGAACAATCCCTTCTTCAACCAGTTAGGATTGCCTTATAAAAGCATTACCTGTGCGCCATTCAACAGCTTGAATCCCATCCGATTAGGCTCAAGCCTTTCTTTGAATATTCAAGGCGTGTATGAAAGTGTCAGGGAAATTAGAAGATACGCCCCGTCTATAATAGTTGGATTCGGCAGTTATCATAGCCTGCCCACTTTGGTGGCGGCGAAACTATGTGCGGTACCGGTCATATTGTTTGCCGCCGACAGCCATCCAGGAAAAGTCATCCGGTTGTTTTCAGGATTTTCCGTTGCTACAGCAGTCCAATTTGAAGAGGCTGCCGCCTATCTTAAGGGGTGTGTTCATGTGGTGAATATGCCCTTGCGCAAAGGCATGCGTAATCACGCCATCGCTCCTTCTACTGCTAGGCAATACTACGGTTTGGATGGCAATACAACGACTATGCTTGTATTTGGCGGGTCGCAGGGTGCTGCTGCCATAAACCAGGCTGTGCTTAAGATGATAGCATCTAAAGGCCCTTCTTGGAGCCATAGGCTTCAGGTCATCCACATTGCGGGAAAAGAAGCCTTCTGCTCCCAGCTTCAGCAAGCCTATCATGATGCCGGAATTAAAGCTTGCATCAAGCCTTTTGAGGAGCGCATGGATTTAGCTTGGCAAGCTTGCGATTTTGTCTTATCGCGCGCCGGAGCTGCCAGTATGGCTGAACAGATTGAATTCGAGAAGCCGGCGATATTGATACCTTATCCTTTCGCTTCTGAAAATCATCAGGAAAAAAATGGCCATGTGATGAAAAACCGCATAGGCGCCGCAGATGTGATTGTGGAAAGGGAGTTATGTCCGGAAAGATTAGAGGCGTCGATTTCGCGCTTATTAGATGATCATGGACGTACAATGCAGCAGATGAGAGCCGCTTTACAGCATTTCAAAAGCACCAGACAGGCATTGGATTTTAGCGAATGGGTGCTTAAGCATACTTAGAATAGATATACGAGGTATACATGTCAAACAAATGTCATTTTATTGGAATTGGAGGCATAGGCATGAGCGGCCTAGCTCGCATTCTGTTGAAGCAGAATGTTGCTGTTTCCGGCAGCGATTTGAAAAATAGTTGTGTCACGGATAATCTCGCTAGCGCTGGCGCGAAAGTTTTTATTGGACACTCTTCACACAATATCACACCGGATATGACCATTGTGTACTCCACCGATATCAAGCAGGAGAATCCAGAGTTCCAAGCAGCCCTAAATTTAAAATGTCCTATGCTGCACCGATCGGATTTACTGTTGAAGCTCATGCAGGGACATAAAACTTTAGCTGTGGCCGGATCGCATGGTAAAACGACCACTACGGCGTTGCTGACCTCAGTCTTGCTCGAAGCCGGTTGTGATCCCACGTTTGCTGTAGGAGGTATTCTGCCGCATTTGCAGACCAATGCAGACAAAGGGCAGGGAGAATATTTTGTGGCCGAAGCCGATGAAAGCGACGGTTCCTTTTTGAAATATCAACCTTGGGGAGCTATCATCACCAATGTTGATACGGACCATATGGACTACTACCGGACGCTTGAGAATTTATGCCAAGCTTTTAAAGAGTTTGCCGCTAAGACAGCTTCGGAATCCCATCTATTTTGGTGTGGGGATGATGTCCATCTGAACAGATTAGGTTTAGGTGGAGTGTCCTATGGATTTGGTCCGCAGTGCAAGCTGCGAATTTCGCATTTCCGTCAGGATGGGTGGAGGATATTTTTTGATGTTGACTACCTTGGGAAACACTATGCTGACCTAGAAGTGGCATTAATTGGCCGGCATAATGCTTTGAATAGTGCGGCTGTATTCGGTATGGCTATCGGTATTGGTATTTCCGAGGAGGCGATACGCAAAGCCTTGCGGAATTTTAATGGAGTAGGCCGGCGTTGCGAAAAAAAGGGAGAGAAGAATGGCATTTTTTTTATCGATGACTATGCCCATCATCCGACTGAAATCAAGGCCACATTGAAGGCTGTCAGAGAAGCTTTGCCGGACCATCGTTTGGTTGCCGCTTTTCAGCCGCATCGATACAGCAGGACGCAAGATTGTTTGGGATTATATAAAGATATATTCGATGAAGCCGACCTGGTGTATGTCTCTGACATCTACGCTGCCGGAGAATTGCCCATACAAGGCCTATCCAGTGCTTCTATAATGCAGGAGTTAAAGCAGAGTTCTAAAACTGAGAGCAGGTATGCCTCAAGGGAAAACTTGGCCGCAGAAATAGCCTCCGAGTTGCAGCCTCACGATATCGTCATCAGCTTGGGAGCAGGAGACATCACCAAATTATCCAGCGAAATTATCTCATGCCTTAACTCAAGGCCTATACGCAAACTGAAAGTTGGTGTGTTATTCGGTGGAAGGTCCTTGGAACATGATATTTCGCTGCTGTCGGCAAAGAATGTGATAGAATACCTTGGCCGCGATATCTATGAAATCCATCACTTTGGAATTACCAAAGAAGGTTTTTGGCTGCATGGGGACCAGGCTCAGCAGTTGCTGCAAGGTAAATTGGTAGAGAGGGTCTCTCAAGCTAATGCCCAGATGCTGCCCGCGGAAGTACTGCAAGAATTAAATACCTGCGATGTCCTTTTCCCGGTGCTTCACGGTCCTTTTGGAGAAGACGGCACCATTCAAGGATTTTTCGAAATCCTCGGGAAGCCTTATGTCGGATGCGATTACCGCGGCTCTGCCATTTGCATGGATAAGGCCCTGACCAAGAAACTGATGATTTTGAACGGGGTGCCCACGGCTGCATTTGTGGATTTTGATGCCTACAGTTGGCAAGTCCATCAAAGCCAGATCTTGGATCAAATCTATCGGCAGTTGACATTTCCGTTGTTTGTAAAACCCGTGCATTTGGGCTCCACAATTGGGGTAAAAAAAGTTGCTGATAGAGAAGATCTACTTAAAGCCATTGAAGAGGCTTTTATGATAGACAATCATGTGCTAGTGGAAAATGGGCTGCAAATTCGCGAGCTGGAGTTTGCCGTCTATGGCAACGGACAGGCGACCACATTTCCTCCCGGGGAAATCATGACTTCGGGTGAAGTCTACGACTATAAAGGCAAATATAGTGAAAAAGCTACTAAAACAACCACTAGAGCATCTATATCCGATGCCTTAGTCAAAGAGAGCATGAACCTGGCTTTGGTGGCTTACAAAGCTGCAGGCTGCACCGGTATGGCAAGGGTAGACTGTTTTTTGGATGGGTCCAATAAAATCTGGTTGAACGAGATCAATCCCATTCCCGGATTTACCAGCAACAGCTTATATCCGCTCATCTGCAGAGATAACGGCATCGCCGGTACGCGTCTGGCAGACTTGCTGATTATTATGGGGATGGCCAGGTGGAGACAGCAGAAACGGATTACAGGCAGAACCCAACCCGTTGGATAATATATAGCAATAGATAAGATATATGGACCCCACTACGCCCAAAATTCCTTTAGGCAAGGCCTTGGCTATTATATGCGCATCTGTATGTGTGTCCTTAAGCTTGGGATGGGGAGGGTATTATTTTTTTAAAAAAGTGCGGGAAGAGAGGTTCGTCGACCCGCGCTTTCATATCACGGCTATTGCTCAAGTGTGCATGAAAGGGCAAATTCTGAAAACGGGTTATTTTGCTGAGTATCTGGAGTTATCGGTGGACAAGCCGCAGAATATCTATCGCTACGATCTAAAAGAGGCCAACAGGAAACTGTTGGCCAGCCCTTTGGTCAAGCAGGCGGAGATAAAAAAGATTCCGCCGAATACCTTGTATATTGAATACGAAACCCGTGAGCCCATTGCCTTTTTAGACGATGTCAAAAATACGGCTATAGACTCTCAAGGGTATTTATTTCCATACAAACCTTTTTTTACACCGCAGCGCCTTCCCAAAATCACCATAGGCATTTCCGATGTCGAGGAGGGGTTGTCCGGACTGGAAAAAGGCGCTGCCGCATGGGGACAGTCTCTACATGGCTGCCGCATTGACATGGCTTTCAAGATTTATAAATTGTTGAAGCAGTATGCCAAAACCTCTGAATTGACGGTCATAAAGATTGATGCCTCCAAAGCTTTTGCTTTGAGCTTTGGCCAACGCGAGATTATTGTCGTTTTGGAAGACCATGGCAGCCGTCAAGCAAACGACACAGGTAGGGGTCATACGTATGCTTTGAGGTTAAGTACAGAAAGATACTCACAGGAATTGGCCAATTTTATTCTGCTCAGGCGCAGCCTTTTAAAAGCCCGGCCTGTTCCTCAGCCGCCGGTATCTTGGTCTGTCATCGACCTGCGCTTGCCCGACCTAGCCTACATCCATTGAGACACAATCCAACCCTAGTTATGCTGGATGAGCCTGATCGTTTGCGCATTTTTTAAGTTATCAAGTTCATACGAAATGAGCTTAAAGTGCATGTATTCGTTTTTACCTTTAGTCTTGATGAGCACATGAAACAACGTGTTGGAAATAACGGCCATCAGTTGGGCATGATAACCTGCAATGATGACGTTCGTGGGTTTACCATTAATATGCAGGTTGCGAATTTCATTCAAGCTAAGGACATAAGGGGTAAAATTAAGTATGTCAATAGTCCATAGGCCCTTTTTCTGGTGAGCTATATGGTGGATGGCCTGAGCTTTAGGGGCAAATAGCTCTTGCACAGCTTTGGACTGCATAAAGGCTACCGTATTTTTGTTATACATAAGCTGCTGAGCTTCCGTTGCTGAGAGTAATTTAAAATTCTCAGGCTTGTATCCTTGTAGCTCGTTTTCAAAAGCAGGTAATTTTGGGGCTAATTTGAGGTTAGTTAATTTGCCAAGCTTCGCATTGCCAATTTGCATGTAAGAGAGGGCTTGAATACAGAGCTTTTGAATCGTGCCGTCCTTTGCATTAGCAGCATCGGACAGGTTATATTTTGTGGCTATCATCCTCCAGACGGAATCTTGTTTAGTCAATTGGGCAAAGGTTTTGCTTACAGCACTCAATCTGATGATCTCTCTAAAGTCGCAAAAAGAACTAAGTTTTAGGAGCGATTCTAGCAGCAAGGCTTCCCGAGTTTTGATGGCTCTTTTATTATTTAAAGGTTTGTTGTCAATTATAAGCGGTGTTTTTGGATTTTCTAAAGCCTGAATTGCTTTTAGGTCCTCTTTAACTGCATCCGGTATAGGCGGAGTTTTATGATAGTATTTTGCGACGATCTCCATGCCATTATACGTTTTGACTACCGTTTTTGAAAGCCTGGAAGGTATTCTAAGAGGTTCTGTATTTTGCACAGCCTTTCTTTGTTGTTTTGGATATATCTTGGCTAGTTCATCCGTCCACGTTTCTACCTCTAGAGGTTTCGTCCTCTTCCACAAATCTATCATAGCATCATACATGCGTTCCGGTTGGGATGCATAGGTTTTTTCAAGGAATTGAATCTGATGGGATGGGATTGATTCAATGATCTGGGCGACGAAGTCTATTTTTCTCCAATACTTGGGACGTCCTTCAGCTTTAGCTTTTAAATCGAGTTCTTCATCTGCAGATCTCGTAAAGTATCTTTTACGAAGGCGCTTATGGTCTTCGATTTTTGCTTCTTTTAACTGTTTATTTTCATATAATTCAAAGCGAGTTTTCCATTTTTGTTTAATTTCTTCCACTCCAAGTTCCATCTCTTCGATCCATGCCTCTTCAGAGGTATAGGATTTGTTTGGATCCAGCTCAAAGTTTTTGCAATAGTTTGTAATTTCTTCCTGTAAATCTATTTCAGCAGGTGTTAGGTGTAGGCCGGGATTGTTTGTGTCCCGTTGGTTATATTGAGATAGATTGGGATACATCTGTCGCATGTGTTTACTGGATAGGTCGATATCGAATTGAATGCATCCCTCTATGGAGAGAGCTCTTAAGAATCCGCTTGGGGGAGGGAGTTGAGCTACATTCTGACACCAGTTTATATCCAGAATTTCCAAACGAGGATAACAGTTGTATGGGATATATTTTAAATTAGGCATATGGTGACAATAAAGAGCTTTGAGAGCATAGCCCCTATTATTTATGGGAAGCATAGAGATATTTGGACATTCAACAAGCCACAGAGCCTTCATATTTGGATTTTCATTAAAAAGGCGCTCCAAGTCACGTTCACACAGATCGTTTAATTCATTGATTTGCTCGCAAGGGGTGAGGTCGACGTATTCAAGTTGATTTTTGATGGCATATTCCACGGCCTCTTTAGGTGTACCTTTCAGCGGTTCTGGACGAGTGGGTATTTTGAGGGGGAGAATTTCTTTAGGTGTTTCCATGTATGAGGGTGAGGAAATATTTTGAGATGTTGTAAAGGAAGATATTGTAGTCTGAGTACTAGGAGCTGCTGTAGTCGTAGGTACAGAGGACACATAATTCGATGAATCGCTTGAAGATTCCTCTTGTGCATCTTCATCATCCGTTTCATGAGAGGTAAGATCGATAGCCCGGGATATGGTGTGCAAGACTTTGTCTTGTTCCTCTTTATTCGGGGAAGGTTCTTTAGTCAGGCGGCTTAAAATTTGAGACAATTTGGGCAGGGCTTTTTGTCCATGATCTAAAAGTATGTTGAGATTTTTATTGATAAGTTGTTTGATGTACAAATTGTTAATGTGTTCATGCCACTGCTCCTTTGGCAATTTTCTTAATCTTTCTAATTCCTTGCATACTGTATCGATATCAAGCAGGGGAGCGGATTCTTCGTCTTCGGACAAGTTGGCTAGGATTTCTATCAGATCATGTAGCGTTTTGAGGTTAGCAGATTGAGAGTCATTATTTTGAGAAGGTATCTTTTTAAGGCGTGTTTTCAGTTGGTATAATTGCTCTAAGGATTTATCAGGATTGGATATGAGTAAAGATTTATTGGAATTTAGGAGTTGTTTAATGCCGAGCGTATTGACCCTTTCGATCCAGGAGTTTTTGGGGAGATGATTAAGAGTATTTAGCTCTTTGTACAAGTCTTCAAAGTTAGAGTATTTGACTTTGTTGGTTGTGTTCATAAAATGACTCCTGTTATTAATATGTTGTTACGGTTTAATATAATAAACTCTGATAGTTACCCATAAAAATCGTCGAGCATGTCTTTAGCTTCCAAGTCTTTGAGAGCATGCAAGCGGCATTTCAGGTCTATGCACTGACTTTTACCTTTGTCTTTGTGCAGCACATGCAAGATATTCTGGGAAATAAAGACGATGAGCTGGCAGTCATCCGCCGTAAAGGTTATGTTGGTCGCTTTAGCGTTCACTTGTAGGATGCGCTTATCATTCAAGTTGACGGCATAATCGGTGTAATTGAGGATGTCAAAGCTGCAGGTGCCGACTTTTTGCTGGGCTATGTGGTGGAGGGATTGGAGCATCTGTGGGTCTAGCTGTTGAAAGTGCTGGGACTTTATCAAAGCTATCGTATCGGAGAGCTCCATAAGCTGTTGGGCAGATGATGCCGGCAAAAGATGAAACCCCTGCAGCTTGTAGTCTTGCAGGCGCTGTACAAAGCCGGGATTTCTGGGAGCTAATTTCAGATCAGAGACTTTGCCTAGTTTTTTATGTCCGATTTTTGTGCAGGATAAGGTTTGAATGCAGAGGTCTTTGATACACCGGCCGCATGAAGCGGCTGTTTGTATATCATCGGTCAGGTCTAATTTGACTGCTACAGACTTCCAGACGAATGCTTGGTTAGCTAAGTCTGCGTAGGCTTTGCTCACACTATTTAATGACGTAATATCCTTAATGGCACAAAAGGAAAAAATCTTTAGGATCAATTCGTCTGGCAAGACGCCCCATAACCCTATGCTCTTGTAATTATAGGAAGAATTGCTATTATTAAATATCGGTGTATGTGGAATTGTACATAGCATACTGTTTCTTTTTATTTCCTTTTTATAACTTGAATTAATAGGAGCTAATCCTATCAAATAAAGTAATTAAATCAAAGGATAAATATTTTTTAACTATTCATTACACGTACACCGCTCGATACTATCATGTATTTGGAGAAGGCGTAAGTAAAATTGTTCCGCTGCAATGGCATTGGCTTCGGTGACACCCTGGCTGAAGCTTATGATGAGAGTTTTAATCATCTCGCGGATAGGGACATTACCCGATTGAGTGGTTATGGAATAACTATCATCGGCCTTGAGGGCAGCGAGCAGGTGCAGGCGATCGCAGAACAGATGGCTGATCTTTTGGTCGAGTAAAAAATCGCATTCGGCGATATAGCTGATAATCTCTTCGAGAGACATTAGGTGAGGCTGTTTGTCTTCGTACTTCATCAGCTGTGAAAATCCCTCCAATACCTGCTGTTTAAGCTTTTGAGGTGTGTGGTGGCTGGCTTGTAATTTCAAGAGGGTATGTTCGTCTAAAGATTGGATCTTTTCGAACAGCTGCATGAATAAGGCAGGATAGGTGTCTTTCCATTTGGCTATATCGTAGGGTTGTTCAAAAAGGCTATTGTTGGGTTGATGAGCAGGAAGAGGTGATTCCATGATCGATTCATAGGCTTTTTCAATGGCTTTATATATAGGCAAAAAGGTTTCGTGGATTTTCGTTCTGCGGATGTATTCTCTGAGATATTTGATTTTACCGTGCTTGGGATTAAAAGAGAGGACCTTTCCTAAGGCTTGATTGTTAGGAAGCCTCTCAAGGATGATTGTGGAATTGTCTTTGAGTCCATAGTAGAGGCAATCGGTGATTTTTCGTTCTGCCGTTTTGCCGGGCCCGATCTGTGCAGTAAAAGTCAAGTCTTGGTATTGGAGATATTTTGGCTTAGAGATAGGTTCTCGACATTGCAATTGTTCCAAAGCATATAAAGCTGTGATGAGAGAGGCATCGTGCAAGCCTCCGTCCTGATGGTGGGTGAGCAGTTCGCGATTTAAGGAGTCTTGGCCACTATAGGAGATATCTTTCAGGTGTTGTTGGCAAAATGCTTTGAGTTTTGCGATGCGTTTTAATATGTCGGGAGAGAGAAGCTCCATCAGTTTTTGTGGAGGGAAGGTTTTAAGGTGTGTCCTAATGGCTTTGATTAAGTCGTGGTAGTCGTTGCGTATATGGCATGACGCTTGCGTGCAGCTGTGCGGCCGCAAAGCCAGCTTGCGCACGTTGATGTGAAGGGGTTGATGGCAGGCGGTTAAAACCTCGGGCAGGAACACCTCGGTTTCAATCACGGGGATGTCGCCGGGATTAATCCCTGCAGATTTCAAAGCGCTTTCGATCGCAGGCCGGGGATCTATCATCCAATGTGTGGCTAAGCTTTGAGGGTAGTTTTTATGGATCTGGTAGGTTTCGTCATCTGTATCCAATAGATGGCATTTCAGGCTTTCGATAAGCTGTTTTTTGTCCTCTGGGTTTGGGGAGAAGTATAATTGAGATACCTTTTCGGCTTTATCTTGCATGGTCATGCCGGGATCAAACATTTGGATGCGACCTAGGCTCTCGATAGCTTCGACGATGACTTTTCTAGGGTCTTGATAGGTGATGGCGCACAGATATTTTGGGGGTAGTCTGTGTTTAAAAATGACTTCATTGTTATGGTTATGAAGATTGTTTTGCTGAAGTGTAAAGAAAGATTTAAAGTCCGGCCGGTTTTTATAAACTTCGGAGCGCAAGCGGGTACCGTAACGATCTTCTGTGTAAAAATAGGGCATCAGTTGGATAGCTTTGAGCTTGGCATAGATTTGGATATTGGCCTTGATGTTGCCGATGCCAATATTTTTGTTCAGCGCGTTGGCGGTCAGGAGCCGAAAAAAAATGCCGTCGGCGCTATTGCATTGTAGATCTTTATGAGGACTATCTCCCTTGAGATGTGTTAGGCCCATTTCAAAGCGTTTCTGCGTTGATATAAAGCCTGTACTGAATAGCGAAGCCAGGCGTGCTGCGACATCTGTGATATCGCCTTTGCATTGAGTATAAAAGCCAGCTCCTTTCCATAGCTCGGCTTTGTCGGTCAAGTAGCGCAAAGCCATGCGTTTATCTCCGCATACGGTATGTGTTTTGATTTGCTTTAGATATTTTTGCAACTTGATCCGGGATTGTTTTGAGGGTAATTTATGGGTCAATTTTGAAAGGGGTTCTTCGTGGTAGGTAGCGGTATGGTCATACGAAGCTGCAAAAGCTGGAGCGATAAAGCGTACCAATGTGTTTGAGATGATCCTTTCTACGTCTCCTGAAGTGGCTTGGGTGACTATTTCTGCCAAGCCCATGATAGATACGACTTTTTGGATGTCTTTGGCTGAGGCATTTGGAGCCATCCAAATGCGTACCGCATTGAGCATGGAAGCCCATTCTTTGGAGTCGCCTATCTGGATTTTAGCCAATCCTTCCAAATCGACAGTTAAGGCTGTGCCTGCGTGGATTGCTTTACAGGGATCGCTGGTGTATGCATTTCCCTCTCCGGCATAATAGAGATAAGGTTCACGAGAGATGGTGAATTTTAAGGAGAAGGGAGGTGGGGCTTTGGTTAATGCGTTTAAGTTGTCTTTGACCTGATTTGCTGCCCAGTAGGATAGCTTAAAGGAGATTTCACGGTAAGGATGATGGTCGAAGAGAATATCTCTAATATGAAAGCAGGCGCCTTTCAAACTGTTAGATCCCATAAATTGAAAAGCAGCGCCAAAGTTAAGCAGGCCTTGAGGACTTTTAAGGATAAATGATTTTTGCTTCAGCTCGGACAGGTTGAGAAGCTGATTGGTAGTGCAGATCAGGGGCATTTCCGCGAGCTCGCAGCGAAGAGCTGAAGATTTTTCGTAGAATCCTATGCTCTGATGAATTTTAGCAGCCTTTTCTAAAAATCGCGCTGCCCAGTGGATCTCATAGTCTTGAGATAGGTCAATATATTTTTTTATGAGTTCTCTTCCGATCAATTCCAGCAGTTCAGCAGAGTGGATTTCATAGTATTTCTCCTGCAAAGCTATTTCCAGGGAGTCTTTGGACTGCGTCATGAGGAAGCTAAGTTCATTTTTTTCATATTCTTCCTGTGAAGAGATGTGAAATTTTTGGGCGTAAGAGAGACCTAAGAGTTGATCGCGGCGGTAGATGACAACGCCCATCTGCTTAAGGGAATCGGGATCTTTGAATTCAAAATTATCTAATTCGCAGCAGAGTAGAATGGGAAAATCTTTTGCTGCCTTTAAAGCTATTTCGAGTTTGATGTCCTCATAAAGTACATTAAATTTTTTAATATATTTTATAAGTTCAAGGGGCATGATCTGGTATACTAACTGTAGAGCCTCTTTTAAATGTTCTTTTTCGACATAGGTAAACCGGCTGATCAGGGCTAACACTAGGCGTGAAAATTGGCATACTTGAAATACGTCACTTGCTGGTGATATCTTGGGTTTGTTTAATAGAGCTTTTATAGTTGATATTTTATCGCCATCGTCCAGCAGTTTGTTGATTTGGCTGAAATAGTCGGCCGTGGAGTTTTCACTTACGTTATTTAAATGCAGCTTGAATAATATAGATGTTACTAAAGAGGGGATCAACTCACAGCGTTGTTCAGTAAGATATTTGAGAAGATGGAGAAAAAATGCTTGGGAGCCAAAAAATTTGTGGTTTTCAACGACATCTGTCAAGAAACTTTCGAAGCCCTGAGACGATTCTGCCTTAAGTATTTCCTCTGCAATGTTTTGCAGAGACTTTTCGGAGAGCTGATCTTGATAGGCGATTAATTCTAACAAATTATATAAGTGATTGAAAAAATCTTGATAGTGGACCAGGAGTTTGGCGAAGGCTAGCTGGAACTGTTCGCCTTCTATTCTCATATCGTTTTGTTTCAGGTAGAGCGGAAATGTGCCGGGACTGACTTGAAGTGCCCGATGGAAGGCATTTAAGAGCATTTTAGGAGTTAGATGGAGGTATTCGATGAGGCTGAAGGGCTTTTTAAAGGATACCGAAGTAAAAATTTCCTCCAATTCATCGGCATTGACGTGTATCAAATCGGATTTTGTGCCTAGGGTATATTTTAGATTTAAGGGTGCATGGTTTAGAAAATCCATGATCATAGAAACTCTAGTGGCATCTGTAATGTCGTTGAAACAGCGGATCAAACGGTTGATAATTTGTAGTTTTGTGGCTGAAGGAATATGTGAATCTACTATGAGCGCGATGCTTTTAACGTTAAAGGTTTTGTTGCAGATGGCATTTTTGAGCTCCTGCATGCCACCTCTGAGAAGTAAGTCTCTGGAAAGAGCTACGGTTTTTTGCCTCTCTTCTTCACCTTGCAAATCGGAGGTGTTTCTAGGGGAGCTTTCTATGTAAACTCCAGGAGAAGAGAAATTGGGAATCATAATATGTTGAATTTAGGGTTAAAGTAAGGGTAAGTTTATATATGTTTTATCAATTAGACATGGACAGTTAGATGCTTAAAGTCTTTAGTCTATCAGAGAATACGGAACAAAGCTAAAAGGGAGATTAAGGTGTTTCGGAGTAGGTGTGAAATCCGCTGGGCGTGCTTTCAGTCATCCAGTCTAAGTATTCCTGATTGCCGCCGTCGATAGCAAAATACAAGATTTCAGGAACTTGGTAGCGGCAATTCTTTTGAATGATTTCTTTGATCTTTTCATAATTTTCAAGCCGGGTCTTGAAGACGATTTTGCTTTCTTGCGAAGTTTCCATTTGGTTGTTCCATAGGTAAATGGACTCTATCCAAGGGGTAATTTGGGCGCAGGCGACTAATCTTTCTTGGACTAGGTATCTAGATATTTTTCGCGCTTCGTCGATGCTTCCGCTGGTCCAATGGATTTCTATAAACTGTGACATAATTTCTCCTGGGCTTGGGGCGTTGCTGTTGGTAATATTAGGGTATCAACAGGGTTTTTGGCTAGCAAATCTGACGGGAGTTGGAACTAAATTAGGTGTACCTTAAAACTCAACAGACTCTAATAGCGCTACATTTAGTGCGCAATTAGAGTGTGTTCGGTTGTGATTATTCACTACTTCTCATAAAATATTTTGAAACCACCATAGAGCCCATAGAGAACACAGAGAGATACAAAAGGGCCAGCTTTATGTTTTGCTTCTTGTCAAATTCTTATTAATTCATGTTGTTTTTTATGTCGTCCCTTCAGGACTCATATCCTTATTTATCGTAACCTAGGCCTTCGCTTCGCTCCGACCTAGGTTACGATAAATAAGGATATGAGTCCTGCAAGGATGGCATAAATGTGCTACCCTCACTTAAACCATGCCGATTGTTTAGCCATTTCTCTCTGTCTTGTACTCATTTTCGCGATAAGTCGCTTTTTTTTTTCTGTGGGCTCTATGGTTCAACTAGTTAGACACTTTGTACAGTGCTGAATAGTTACGTTTGGTTTAAATCTCAGACCATCAGCTAACTTCATTATATAATAATAAAATAAATTTTATGTAACTGGTGTATATTGTATAATTATATATATAGGGTTTTGTAAATTGTAAAAGGTGTTGTATGGTTAATAAATCTTCTAATTTTATGTCGTATCAGAATTATAAGAATTATCAGGTAACTAGTTCGAATTCTTCAAAAACGGAGATTAAAAAAGAAAATAAAATTTCTTCAGAGAAAATACATAAACAGGGGTTTTTTGAAAAAATTCTCACGGCAATCGTTTTTAATAAACAAGAATCACAAGTAAAATTATTATCAAAAAATACAGGCAAAGGCACCTCATCAACATATGAACAAATAACCCGTGAGGTGAGAAATCAACAAGGGAAAGTTTTAGCGCAAGAAAAAAAACATTTTATCTCCCAAGTAAAAACCGCAGACCAAATTCATATCGCTTGGAAGGAAATGTGTAGTCGAATTGGGCTTATCCGTGCTGCTATTATGAAAAACTTGATTCATCCGGCGACTCGGGATTTTAGCTACAAAGCCCTCTCAATGCCCGATAACAAATTAACATCGCTGCAAAAAAATACGAAAACAACCATAGTAAAGGTGCAGAGTGAAATCAATAAAGGAGGGGATAAATGGGTCCAGGTGACAAGGTTGTGTATTCCAACAGCAGATCATCAGTTGCTGGATGGGTGTATTATACAACCAAAAGGAGATACAAATCCGCCTAGGAAAAGCGATAGGCCTGTAATGGTCATGTCCCAGGGCAATCACATGACTTATGAGCTAGCCTATGAAACAGCCAAGGCCTATGCGACAAAACACAATATCGATGTCATATTGTATAATCCACGCGGTGTCGGTTTGAGCTTGGGGAAAGAGAGGACTACCCGACAAGCTGTGACAGACTGTAAAGCTGTAATCAAGTATGCTTTGAAGCATCACTGTAAAGATAATCCTCAGCAGTTGGGCGTTTACGGGCATTCGCTCGGGGGAGGGATCACAGCCTCAGCCTTAAAGGAATTAACCCAATCGGAATTAAACAATGGCATTGGTTTATACATCAATCATCATTCATTTTCATCGTTGCATAGCGTTGTAGAGGGCTATACAAAAATACCTAAAGCAGTAGCTAAGATAGCCTTGAAATTATTAGGCATCCATTCACTGAATAGTTCGAAAGCGCTTAAAAAACACGTTTTAGCGAGGCATACTATTGTTGTAACAGCCCAGCATGATGAAATCATTAAGGGTGATGCTAAATTGACACCAAAGGGGCAAGCCAAGGTGTCGGTATTTATTGCTAAGTATTTTGGGCATAATGAAGAAGAGGTATACACCACATTCTCAGAAAATGATATCGAGGCTTCCTTAGATAAAGCATATATTGAAAGCATTCTCGAAGACAGTGATTTTATGGACACAGTCGCTGCTATAGTAATAGAAAATAGAAAGGCGAATGCGCAATCCGAGCAAGAAAAACAAGAGGTCGAGAAATTAATGAGCGTTGGTCAAGGCATGATTGCAGTTAAAATTAAGATGACGCTTAGAGATTGGATCGAGGATGATAAGAATATGACCCCCCAGGATAGAACTGCTATTCCGAAAATACTCAAAGCTATAGAACAAGCTGAAAGTCTACGGAAGGAAGCCCAACAGATGATAGACAATTACAATAAAGTAATAGCTTCTTGGGCTCATCCTTCTAATTAGTTAATTATCTTTAGATTCTCTTTGAGTGATGATCCAAACAAACGAATTTGAAATATATAGAAAAAATTTAAAAAAAAAGTTTGTGTTAAAAATATTATTTGGTATGAGTGGTGCTAGATCAAGAAGAGGTTTATAGCATGGTGGCTTTAAATAAAGTTTTAATTGCGGGAAGGTTAACAAAAAAACCTGATTTGCGGCGAACTCCAAGCGGCGTTTCCGTAACCGATTTGCTGATGGCTCTTAACAGGGAGTACTTGACGCTTGGGGGCGATAGGCATCAAGAAGTGTGTTTTGTGGATGTCGTGGTATGGGGGAAACAGGCAGAACTGTGTACACAAGTTTTAGATTGCTCCTCTTCGATTTTGGTAGAAGGCAGGTTGCAATTAGATGTTTGGCATGCCAAGGATGGGGAGAAGAGATGCAAATTGCGGGTGGCTGCCGAGAGAGTGCAATTTCTAGACAAGAAGACACAGTCAGAGAAGATCTCTGAGACCGCATTATCTTCGGTTGAAGAATGATCCTTGTGCATTTTAAATATATTGATTAAAACCGCGTGATGAGCTATATCTCGTACTATACCCTAACGGCATTTACAGAGAGGGTATTAGCGGAAACAATAAGAAATCCCGTTATGCACGTAATTTCAACATCGGATTTCACAGGTATGTACAGAATAGGATGATATACCCAAATTTTCAGATTGTTTGGGGTATACACGAGAAAAATAGTTGTGAGGTACACTATGAGTATTGCTGAAGGCACTATTGAATTAAAGGAAGAAAAAAAGGGGGATGTCTTAGTCCTGCGATTTCGTGGAAGATTGGATGCCATCTCTTCGCCTGCTGCTGAAAAAAGAGTGTTTGAATCCATCAATAGTGGTTTAATTAAATTGCTCATAGACTTTTCGGGCGTTAGTTATTTAAGTAGTGCCGGCATGAGAATGTTGCTTTCGGTGAGTAAAAAATTGAAGACACTGTCGGGAAAGCTTGTGATTTGCAGCATCAGTTCTAATGTCATGGATGTACTTAAAATGTCGGGTTTCGATCATGTATTGGAAATAGCTTCGACAGAAGGCGATGGGCTAACTAGGTTTTAGAAGGACTTGCCTCAAGACGTGAACGAAATCGAGCTAATCAGTCCATCACATTTTCGAGATGAAAGTGGAATGAGGGCACTCCGGGAATGCAAGCGCTTATTTCTTTTTTTTCGATCATTTCTCTTAACTCTTATGCGAGAAACAGGTATGATATAGCCTTCTAAGAATAGGAGAAAGATTGTTGTGACAAGTCAAGCTTGTATTGAAGAACGTGAAATTGAGAGAATTCTCGCCTCCATAGCTACTGAAGCGCAAAAAAAAATTCCCTTTCAACTTAATAAACAAAAGAAAAAAGTTATTGTGCTTTCCGGACCCACAGCCTGTGGAAAAACAGCTTTCAGCATTAAACTGGCAAAGCTTGTGGGCGGGGAAGTCATCTCTGCGGATTCCATGCAAATCTATAGGGGAATGGATATCGGCACTTCCAAGGTAAAATTGGAAGAGCGAGAGGATATTCCACATCATCTGATCGATGTCAAGGATATTACAGATTCCTTCAATGTGGTCGATTTTTACTTTGAAGCATCGCGTCTGTGCCAAGCTATTTTGGATCGCGACAGTGTGCCAATAGTTGTGGGCGGTTCGGGCTTTTACATCCATTCGTTAATCTATGGTCCCCCTAGCGGCCCTCCGCCAATTCCGGAGTTGAGGCAGGCTTTGGAGAAAGAGATAGAGCAATATGGCACGGAATATATGTTCGAGCGTTTGAAACAGCAAGATCCCTTTTATGCCAGCACGATCACCAAGTTTGACAAGCAAAAAATTGTGCGTGCTCTGGAAATCATCGCCTTGACCGGAAAAAAGGTTAGTAAACACGCGTGGAAAACACGCACGAAGCCCATGGGGTTTGATTTCAGGTGTTGGTTTTTGCATAGGCCGAAAGATATCCTCTATCATGCGATTGAAAAGAGATGTGAAAAAATGCTTCAAGAGGGGTTTGTTGAGGAGGTAAAGGCATTGATTCAAAAAGGCTTAAGGCAGAATTCTTCCGCGTCTCAAGCGATAGGGTATAGGCAGGCTATAGATTTTATTGATTCTCCTCAAACGCCTGAAGATTATCAACAGTTTATAACTTCTTTCAAGCAAGCTTCCCGCAATTATGCTAAGCGTCAATTTACTTGGTTTAGGCGTGAGCCCTTATTTAGGTGGTTGGACATGGAACTGCACGATTATGAAGTGGCTATGGATTTAATTGTACAAGATTACAATAACTCATAGAGTTTGGCAACTTTCCATGAATTGAGGTTAAACCTCTCACTATGTTTTAGGTTTAACCTCAATTCATGGAAAGTGTTGTCTAGGTTACCTCAACTTTATGAACAGTTGCAGAGTTTGATTCACAAAGTTTGATTCTCTTTACCAAAAATAGAACATCAATTATGATATTATTTTAAAATTGCTCTAAAAATGAACGCTGAGAAATTTGCGGTAGAGTCTTATAGCACCCATTAATTTTTAACCATACAAAGATGTAACAAAATGTGTCAGATAAAAAAAATGAATATAGATGAAAAAGAAGCTAATGAAACACCTCAAGAGATACTCAATGAGTTGCTAAATGAAAAGGAAGCTGCTTCTCATTCGAATGAATTGGAATGCTCGGAATATAAGAATGAACCTACAGAAGCTCACGAAGAGGGTGTCGATGAGAAAGACGAGGGCGTAAAAGGAGCCAAAGAACGCTTCGAAGCTCTTCAGCAGGAGCTTAGCCAAATCGTGGAACCGGAACAAAAATTGCAAAAGATCGTAGAGTTTATGGAGCTGACTCTGGCCCAGAAAGGTACACCGCACTTTAAGAGTTTTTGGGAGTCCCGCAATCTGTGTATCGAATTGTTCAAACAGAATATTCCTGCGGCCGTCAAGCAACCTTTGTGGAATAAATATAGTGAATTGTCCAAAGAAGCTCGCCGTTTAAGGGAAATTTTGGATGAGCAAAGCGCCTTTGCTGCCGAACAAATTGAAATTGCTATCCAGGCCTTGGAAAAAGAAATTTCTGCGCCGGTTTATTCTCAAGAAGGATTTTATCAGGACAAATTTTCGCTTTGCAAAAGCTTGTCGTCCAAGCTGGCTTTTTATGATAGCTGCCAGGTGCAATTGGATTTCCTGAACACGCAGGCTGCTAGAATTAATGCCTTAAGGAAAGAGCTGATCAAGACTAATATGCGCATTCGCACCAAAAATAAGTTCTTTCAAAGGTTGTCTTTAACTGGCGATTGGGTTTTCCCTAAGCGCAAAGACCTGATCAAAGAGGTTAGCCAAAACTTCATCGACGACGTGGAAAACTTCATTAAGAAAAATTTTTCTGCTGAGATTTCTGGAGAATCGCTCTTTTATTTAAGGGAAGAAATCAAAGCATTGCAGGGCATTGCCAAAGAGCTCACCCTTAACACGCACGCGTTCACACATACCCGTTTGCGTCTAAGCGAGTGTTGGGATAAAGTCAAATCTGAAGAAAAAGACCGCAAAAAAATTCGCAGCCAGCAAAAAGTTCTCTTCAAACAAAACTATCAAGAGATTCATTATAAAATCAAAGCTGCTGCTGATGCCTTTGCTGCGCAAGAATTAAGTCTTCAGGAAGTAAAAACAAAAATCGACGAGATGGTTGTCCAGATGAGGCAAACTGAGTTAGGTCATGAAGAGGTCAAGGCTCTGAAGCAAGAAATGGCAGAGCTTCGCGGTGCTGTGGAAGCAAAGCTGAAGGCTGAAGAGCAGATCAGATTAAACCTCGAAGAAGAAAAAGAACGTATAAGGCGCAAATCTTTTGATGATATTGTCGCTGAAATTTCCGATGTCTTGTCGCAGGTCGATACATGGGAAGTTGAAGCTTTGACGGCTAAAAAAGTGGAATTACAGACAAAGATAGCAGAAGCTACGCTTAATAAGAAAGAAAAGCAAGATTTAGAAAAAAAACTGAAACCTATACAAGATTTGATTTCAGAGAAAAAGGAAAAAGCCATATTGTCATTATCAGAAGATGATCGCCATGCTCGTAATCAATTAATGGATCTGTTAAAAGAAAAGAAAGAACGTAGACAGGAAATCAAGACCACGATTGAATTATTGCGCAAATCTAAGGGATCTTCTCGTATGGATTTCGAACAAGCCATGCAATCTAGCCGTCAAATGGAAATTGAGCGGGAGCAGCTTGAGAAAGTCAATGCAAGTATTGAGGAAATTGAAAGTAAATTGGCAGAATTAGGGTATAATTAAAATATAGCAATTCCCTTTAAAAAATCACGAGCCCCTGAATGGGGCGTAAGATGAAAACCCAGGGAAGGTAGCCCCGAATGGCAACGCGCCCCTGGGTATAAGAGGATTTAGCGGGAATTGCTGAATAAAATAAGTCCCGAATGACAAAATACATTGAAGCCAGCATATTCGATTTGGATCAAACACTACTTATAGAAAATAGTAGTTATGCATTTGGCAGTTATTTATATGAAAAAAAGGTCATTTCACTGGCTTCGGTGCTTTATTGTGTTGGCTGTTACAGCCTGCACAAGGTCGGCAAGCTCTCTTTAGACGGTTTGCATGCCAACATATTCAAATCCTTGTTTCTAGGAAAATCATTAGATAGCTTCAAACAGCACGCGGAAGATTTTGTAGCGCAAAATCTAGACCGCATGCTATATCATCCCGCAATGGCCAGGTTGGAAGCCTCTCGGCGCCAGGGGCATGCTACAATTATTTTATCCAGTTCCCCTTCTTTTTTAGTGGATTTGATAGCCAAGCAGTTCAGCATTCATGAATATCAGGCAACGCATTATGAAATCGATAAAGAACGGCATTTCATTTCTGTAGGAAATGTGTTAGATGGGGAAGGCAAGGCGCGTTTTATACACGATTTTTGTCGTCGAGAGCAGATGGAGCCTATTCAAATCACCGCTTATACGGACAGTTTCCTCGATCTACCTTTATTGCAACAGGTGGGTACGCCCGTAGGGGTAAATCCAGATAATAAGTTACGGGCTGTATGTATAAATAAAGGCTGGGAGATTATTTGATATGACAAAGCATATAGGTCTCTATGGAGGGACGTTTGATCCTATTCACTTTGGACATCTCAATTTGGCTATAGAAATGCTTGAAAAGCATGGTTTGGATGAGATATGGTTTTGTCCTGCTTTTATCAATCCGCACAAGCTGAATAACGGGCCGCATGTTTCCTCTACCCATCGTTACAAAATGATCGATTTGGCGATAGCGGGCATTTCATATTTCAAGCTGATCAATTTTGAAATCGAGCAAAGCCAACCTTCTTATACTTTCGATACGCTAAAGCATTTCGTCCATGAAGAGGCTTTTTCCAACCATCGCTTTTCCTTGATTATAGGAGAAGATGCGGTTCCCGGTTTTTTTCATTGGTATAACGCTGAGGAAATCGTGGCTCTTGTCCCGGTGCTTGTCGGCAGTCGCTCTTTGTCTTTAGACCAAGCTATCTTAGCTGGCAATAAAAAAATTTGCGCTGCATTGACACAGGGATGGACCCGTACGCGCGTCATGGAGATTTCCTCCACGGAAATCCGCGATAGGCTCAAGAATAAGCAGAGTTGCAGGCATTTGGTCCCGCATGAAACTCTTTACTACATTTATAAAAATGAGTTATACTGTTAATCTACTAAGTTGAGCTATACCCAAACGAATTGAAAATTTGGCTTTGGCTAGGTCGAAATTCCAAATTTTCTGGTCGTTTGGGTATAAATATAAAACCCTACAAAATTAAGATAAATTCATATTATGAAGCAAAACTCTCATTTAGCCATTTTAGATACAATGGCACAGGCTATTTTCGATAAAAAAGGCATGAATATTCTGGTGTTGGATGTTCGTGGCCTGTCATCTATGACCGATTACTATATAATCGCGGAAGGCACGGTAGATCGCCATGTTAGAGCGATAAGCAAGGCGGTTATCGATGCCGCGCATACAAAAAAAACAGAAGCTTTGCATGTCGAGGGTGAAAAAGAGGGGGACTGGGTGGTTATCGACTTCGGAGAGGTCATCGTTCATCTTTTTACTCCAGGTCTGAGGGAAAAGTATGCTTTGGAAACCCTCTGGAGTAAAAGTACTATTATCGATGTGAACATCGATGTGTCACCTCCTGCTCCCAAGCCCTTTCATAAGCATCAATGAGGTAAATAAATGCAAAAAAGAAGAGTTGTAGTCACGGGCATGAGTGTGGTCTCATGTTTCGGTACAGATATCGATGTATTTTACAATAACCTCCTGAATGGAGTGAGCGGCATATCTCCTATTACCGACTTTCCTTGCGAGGATTTTCCTACGCGATTTGGCGGGGTGATCCGCAATTTCGAGGTGGGAGAGTACCTGGACAAGAAGCAGGCTCGCCGTGTGGATAAATTTATTGCTTATGCCATGGTGGCCGGCAAAAAGGCGTTAGAGCACAGTCATATTGCTTTGACTGAATTGGATCGTCTCAATAAAAACAGGTGCGGCATTTTGCTGGGCTCGGGTATGGGGGGCATGCATGTGTATACTGAAGGGGTTTTAGACCTGTTTCAAAAAGGATGGAAAAAAGTCACCCCATTTTTCATTCCCTATGTTTTGACTAATATGGCCGGAGGCTTGCTGGGCATTGAATTGGGATTCATGGGGCCTAACTACTCGATTTCTACTGCCTGTGCTACTGCCAACAACGCCATCATAGCCGCGGCGAATCATATCCGTCAGGGGGATGCTGATCTAATGATATGCGGAGGTGTAGAAGCGCCGATTCTGCCGATAGGTTTAGCGGGATTTTGTGCATGCAAAGCCCTCTCTCAGAGAAATGATGAGCCCACCAAGGCCTCGCGTCCATGGGATAAAAACCGGGATGGTTTTGTCATGGGAGAGGGTGCGGGAGTATTGATTTTGGAAAGCCTTGAGCATGCGCAAGCTAGAGGGGCGCCGATTCTTGCCGAATATTTAGGCGGGGGTGTTTCTTGTGATGGGCACCATATTACCGAACCGAGAAAAGACGGCTTGGGCGTGGCCAATTGTATTCGCAATGCTTTGGCGGATGCTTGCATCACTCCTGATGAAATTGACTATGTGAATGCGCATGCCACCTCTACCCCTGCAGGAGATATGGCTGAAGTCAATGCTATGAAGCAAGTGTTTGCAGATCCCGGCCGCATGGTGATGAATGCTACGAAATCGATGATTGGCCATGCCTTGGGGGCTGCTGGAGGTTTAGAGGCTGTTGTGACTATCAAGGCCATCCGGGAGCAGATAGTGCATCCCACCTTAAATCTGGAAGATCCGGAACCTGATTTGGGATTTAGAGTACCGACCCAGGCGGAGAAGCATACTATTCGCAAAGCTATATCCAATTCTTTTGGATTTGGCGGGCACAATGCGTCGATTATTTTCGGCAAGTATCTTTAAGGATAGAGCATGCAGCCCTTTCAAGAACGATCCTTTGGTATTATACCCTTGAAAAAAGACAAGGATGGCTGGAAAATTTTACTTGTCCATCATGTTAAGGGAAGTTATTGGGGATTTCCGAAAGGGCATCCAGAACCAGGTGAAACACCTGAAGAGACTGCCGCCAGGGAATTGCATGAGGAGACAGGCTTGACGATAGCTCGATTTTTGTCCAAGCCTGCCCTGCAGGAAGAGTATGATTTTTTCCGTGAGAGCTTGCCGATCCACAAAAAAGTCACCTATTTCTTTGCGGAAGTCACAGGCGAAATTGCGCTTCAGCAGGCAGAAATGCAAGGATGTCGCTGGGTGGATCTTGAGCAGGCAGAGTCTTTAATTACCTTTGAGCAAAGTAAATCCCTCTTGCGCCGCATCGTGGCAAACTTATACACATTGTGAATAACACAAACCAAGACAGGTTTAGCGTATGGAATTGATAAAGCAGCACGCTGAAGCTGATCACTCAAATATCCTCTTTTTGCATAAGGGACCAAAACATTTTGAAAACCAGAGTTTTATACTAGAAAGGTGAATTACGGAAAGAACTTTCTTAATTTTTGGCTAGGGCATGGGCAAGGGCAAGGGCATGGGCATGGGCATGGGATGGGCACAGGCAAGGAGATTGATGAGGACTATTGTGTTTTGGTTTTCTCTAAATTTTGAATCTGCTTACATAAATTTCGGATAGCTTCGCTTGTTTTGCAGTGGTATTCCAAAAATTTGCGCAGAGTTGTCTGTTTTCCGCGGATGTTGATTATTTCCTCAAGAAGTTTGGAGTTGTCGACTAGATAAGCCACATGGGCATCCATGGGCAAACCTCGACTAAAGTTCTGCGAGGTTAGTGTCGGATCGATTTGGATCAACTTTTTCAAGGGGGTCAGTCCGTCTGGGTTGACGATATGGCGATCCAATCCTAATTTTTTAAATTCTTCTGATTTAGTTTCGGGATGATGGCCTAAGTAAAACCAGAAATTGAATTTTTGTTCGGGGGTTAAATCATGAGGGATTTTTTTCTGGTCGATTACGTATTTTAGGTACTGAGGATTTGCGCTCTGAAATATACGCTCGATGCTGCTGAATTGGTGCCGGTCTTTGAGGTTTAGGTTCACGCCATTGTCGATCAGAATTTCAAACACTTCAAATAGGCGTTTATCTTCATTTACGTAGAGCGGGTTGATCACACCCTCAATTAAGCGTTGGCCGTCTTCATTCACTTTATTGAGATCGCCCTTTTGCTTAATCAATTTTTGAACCGCTTTCGGGCGTTTTTGCAGCCATGCAGTTGCAGATGCGGAGGGCTTATCCTTTTCGAGGTATTCTTTGATCGATTTTTCATCTACCATTTTGCTAGAAAGCCAGTCGTCGAGTTTAATCACAAAAATCAAACTTATCCAAGGCAGAATGATGAGTGTGGAAAGTCCGCAAGTGGCAACGAGGGTGAAGGAAACGGCAATAGCTGCTAGAGCCACCGCGGCGACGGCGAAGATTCTTTTAGTCAGGATCTCGGTATCGAGCTCGCAGCGATCTGCTCTGACAGCTGGTTTAATAAACGGAGGGTAATGAATAGCGGTTTTGAAGTTTTCCCAATGAGCCTCTGCAGATTTGATGGTTGCGGATTCGGAAAAAAATCTAGATACTTGCGATAAAGGATTTGCCATAATGCACACGAATTCTATTTTTGTCATTTTAATTTAACCCATGATTGTATATAAAATCAATCATCATTTAAAATAAGCTTCAAAATTGCCTCTCATGAAAACCTTCCATTTATAAGGATATAATTCATTTATGAAAGAATCGCTTTGGTATGTTTCTTTTCGCGCCATGTTAGTGACATTTTTTAGTTTGATAGGTTTGGCTTTAGGTCTTATTCCCTTCTTCATGATCCTTGGAGGCTTCAGTGTGACGGAAAACGAGCCCGAGATAAAATATACCGTCAAGGTAGCTCCAAATGCGGAAAATGTGCGTAAGATCATGCCTGATAGTACACCGGTGATCCTTAAGCTTAATCTGGCAGGGATGGTGGGCGTGGATGGTCTTACCATGGATGCTGTCAGGCAAATGTTGATTGAATCTCGAGAAGATAGCTTGAAAAACGATCGTGTGAAGGCCGTGATGTTGTACATAGAGAGTCCCGGAGGTTCGGCGATTGATTCAGATGGTATTTATCACGCTATCAAAGCCTATAAAGAGCAGTACAAAGTTCCGGTCTATGCCTACATTGATGGCATCTGCGCTTCGGGCGGTATGTATATCGCTTGCGCAGCTGACAAGATCTACGCCAGCAATGTCAGTTTGGTTGGCAGTGTCGGCGTGATCATTCAGCCTTTCCTTAACGTAGCGGCATTGATGGAAAAGATAGGCGTCAATTCCATGACTTTGTATGCCGGCAAAGGCAAGGATGATATGAATCCTTTGCGTCCATGGAAAGAGGGCGAACAGGACAATTTAAAGAGTGTGGTGGACAACCTCTACCAACAATTTGTCGATATCGTTGCTGAAAATCGTCCAAAAATCGATCGCACCAAGCTTGAACAAGATTATGGCGCTAAAGTTTTCCCTGCAGCAGTAGCCGCAGAATATGGCTATATCGATGGACATGGCTTAAGCTATCCTGATGCGTTGAAATTGCTGGTTGAAAGCCTCAATATCACGGATGGCAACTACCAGGTGGTGGAAATGGAAAGCAAGAACTGGATCTCTCAGCTATTTAACGCCTCATCGCCTTTGTTGACCGGAACCGTAAAACATCAGGTGCAGTTCACTCCTGAACTAGATCCCGCCTTGATGAACAAATTCTTGTACCTCTACCAACCTGGAATGTAATCTGACTATGAAGGATATTTATTTAATCGACGCTTCGGGATGGCTTTATAGATCCTACTTTGCTATCCGTAATATGACCAATGCCAAGGGGGAGTCTACCAATGCCCTTTTCGGTTTTATCCGCTCGGTAATGAAATTGATGAAGGATTTTCATCCCTCCCACTTGGCGGTGGTTTTTGATGGCCCGCGCAATTCGATAAAGAGAGAGGCTATCTATGCAGACTATAAAGCTCACCGCAGTGAAATGCCGCAGGATTTGCGTTACCAGATCGATAGGGCGCATCGCTTTTGTGAGCTGATGGGGCTTCCGCAGCTCAATGTCCCCGAAGCCGAAGCCGATGATGTCATGGGCAGCATCGCAGTTTGGGCGTCAAAGGAAGGGGCTCGGGTGTTTTTATGCACTAGCGACAAGGATATGTGCCAGCTGGTGAATGATCAGGTCTCCATTCTCAATACGCATAAAGATAACCTCGTCATCGATGCGCGAGAAGTGGAGAACATCCATGGAGTCCCTCCGGATAAGATTATAGATCTTTTAGCTATTGTCGGAGACAGTTCGGACAATGTGCCGGGGCTGCCGGGATTCGGACCCAAGACCGCTGTGGAGTTGTTGAAGAGCTTTGGCAGCTTGGACTACATCCTGCAACATCCCCAAGAAGTCCCCGGAAAGAAGAAACAGGAAACCTTGGTGCAAGATAAAGACAAAGCTTTGCTGAGCCGCCGTTTAGTGACTATCGACACACAGGTGGAATTTCCCAAACAATCTGGCTTTTTTCACTTGAAGCATCCTGAGCTAGAGGGCTTGAAAGGGTTTTATACAGAAATGAACTTTCATACTCTGCTGAAGGAGTTAGATGCTTTATCTGCTCAAAAAACAGTTACAGCAGTCGAAGAGGGTTCTCACGAGTATGTTTTAGTGGACGATGAAGAGGCTTTCGAGAAGCTGATCGGCTATCTTAAACAGCAGAAAGAAGTTTGCTTTGATACAGAGACCACGCATATACGACCCTTGCAAGCGGAATTAGTGGGTATTGGCTTTGCGGTGGAACCTAAAAAAGCCTGGTATATACCTGTCAATGGAAAGCTAGGCTTGCAAAGAGTTTTGCAGGGTGTCAAGCCGTTGTTTGAAAATCCGCATATCGGATTTTATGGGCATAATGTGAAGTACGATTTTCATGTCTTAGCCAATTACCATATTCAAATCCGCTCACTATGCTTTGACACGATTTTGGCTTCTTATATCCTTAACTCTCATAGCCGCCAGCACTCGTTGGACTATTTGGCTTTAGAGCTCTTCGGCAAGGTGAAAATTGCCACCACCGATCTTATCGGCAAAGGTCAGAAGCAGATCACCATGGACAAGGTGCCCATAGAAAAAGTCTGCGAATACTGCTGTGAAGATGTAGACTATACCTGCCGCCTCAAGCTGCTTCTGCAAGAAGAGCTTCGACAGCGTAAGTTGGAAGGTTTGCTCATGGACTTGGAGTTGCCTTTGCTGAGAGTTTTAGCCAAAATGGAACGCAAAGGGATCTATTTGGATGTGCCCGTATTACAGGCTCAAGGTAAGGACGTGGTGCACAAAATCCAGCTTTTGACAGACGAGATCTATCATCTGGCGGGTACACAGTTTAATCTGAATTCCCCCTTGCAGCTTAAAAAGATCCTGTTCGAAACCCTGGGCATCCCCTATCCCAAAAAACGCGCAACCGACTACTCCACTGGTGAAGAAATTCTGGAACTGCTCAAAAACGAATATCCCATTGCCGGAAAAATTTTAGATTACCGCAAGCTCGAAAAATTACGCACGACCTATATCGAATCTTTGCCCGAAGAGGTCGACGCCAAAACGCAGCGCATCCACTGCACTTTTAACCAATCGGTGGCAGCTACCGGGCGTCTTTCCTGTCAGGACCCTAACCTGCAGAATATTCCCATCCGTTCGGACGAGGGGAGTGAGATCCGCAAAGCGTTTCGACCGGAGAAAAAAGGTTGGAGTTATCTTTCAGCGGACTACTCGCAGATTGAGCTGCGCCTTCTGGCTCACATGAGCGAAGATCCGGACATGATAGAGGCCTTTAAACATGGCGAGGACATTCATGCCAGGACAGCCGCGGCCATTTTCAATGTGCCGTTGTCTGAAGTGACTAAAGCTCAAAGACATGGCGCTAAAGCGGTCAATTTCGGTATTGTCTACGGGCAGCAAGCCTTTGGGTTGTCGCAGACTTTAAATATCTCCACTTCAGAAGCTGCGGCATTTATAGAGGCGTATTTTCAGCGTTTTAAGCGGGTGAAGGAGTTTTTGGAAAAATGCAAAGAGGAAGCGCGCCGCACCGGCAAATCTGTCACATTGACAGGAAGGGAGCGGTTGATTCCGGAGATCAATTCCAAAAACGGCATGTTGAAAGCCCAGGCTGAGCGTCTGGCAGTGAACACGCCCCTACAGGGGACGGCTGCGGATTTGATCAAGATGGCGATGCTGCACATCGACCGCCGCATGCAGAAGGATCATTACCAAGGGTTTATGGTATTACAGGTGCATGACGAATTGATATTTGAACTTCCCGATTTCGAGATTATTAATCTAGAGCCTCTTGTCAAGGAGTCTATGGAAAACGTGTATCAATTAAAAGTTCCATTAATAGTGGATATTGTTATTGGCAAAAATTGGAAAGAATGTTAAACTTGAGAAAAATAGCCGTCACAGGCGGCTTGTCTTCTGGTAAATCTTCGGTTTCTCGTATATTTAAGGAGCTCGGCGCTGTCGTAGTCAGTGCTGACGAGATCGTTCATCAGCTTTTATCCCCGCATGATCTTATAGGACAACAAGTGATTAAGCTGATGGGATCTGATATTGTTCAGAATGGAAAGATCGATCGCGCGAAAATTGCCCAGAAGGTTTTTAACAATAGAGATTTATTGCATTCTCTTGAACAGATCTTACATCCGGCTGTAAGGCTTGAAGTCGAAAGGCAATATCAACAAGCCCGCGAGCAGGGAATTAATGGCTTATTTGTTGCAGAAATTCCCCTTCTGTTCGAATCTGATTCAGGCACATTTGATGCGACTGTGGCTGTCATCTCCGATGCGGAGGTATGTAGAATGCGATTCAAGAAAATCACAGGTTATGATGACAATGAATTTGATAAACGAATGGCCAGGCAGCTTCCTCCTGAAGAGAAAGCCCAAAAGGCCACCTTCGTTATTCGCAATAACGGCAGCCTAGATGACCTGCGTCAAGCTGTTGTTGCGATCTACAATAAACTTATCCCATAAACCAAACGGCAGTATCAAACAAGGTCTTAAAGTCCGTTTGAATAACGCCTTTTAACCAGGAGTTTTATCCTAAAATGAATTCTGATACCCCCTATACAGACAATCCTTCTTATGACGAAGGACAAACCGCAGCGGAAAATTCTGAAGTCTTGACCCCTCCCCCTGAACGTCCCTTGACCATTACCAAAATCGCCGATATCCAGCGCATGAATATCGATCAGCTTAATCTCTATGGGAAAAAAATTGGCTTAAAGCATTTGGCCTCGTTAACAAAATCACAAATGGTATTTGAAATCGTAAAAGCCATTTCAGAAAATCCCAATGAAATCTTGTATGGCGAAGGGGTCTTGGAGATCTTGCCCGACGGTTTTGGATTCTTGCGCTCTCCGAACTATAACTACCTGCCTTCTGCCGAAGATATCTATGTGTCCCCAGCGCAAATTCGCCGCTTCGACCTGAAGAAGGGAGACACTTTGTGCGGCACGATCCGTCCTCCAAAAGAAAAAGAAAAGTATTTTGCACTATTAAAAGTGGACAAAATCAACGGAAAATCCCCTGAAAAAGCTCGCGAGCGCATTCTGTTTGAAAACTTAACCCCGCTCTATCCCAACAAGCGCATCGTGATGGAAACCCAAAAAGACAATTTTTCCACACGCGTCTTAGATTTAGCTGCGCCGATAGGTAAAGGGCAGCGCGGACTTATCGTGGCTCCTCCAAGGACCGGTAAAACTATCATCCTGCAAAATATCGCCAATGCCATCGCTATCAACAATCCTGAAGTGATCTTGATAGTGCTTCTGATCGATGAACGTCCAGAAGAAGTTACCGATATGCAGCGCATCGTGAAAGGAGAGGTGATCTCCTCGACCTTTGATGAACCGCCAGAAAGACACGTTCAAGTTGCTGAAATGGTGATAGAGAAGGCTCGCCGTCTGGTGGAGCATGGCAATGATGTCGTCATATTACTCGACTCGATCACCCGTTTGGCTCGCGCTTATAATACTATCCAGCCGCATTCAGGTAAAATCTTGAGCGGCGGTATTGACGCCAATGCGTTGCATAAACCTAAGCGTTTCTTTGGTGCTGCCCGCAATATCGACCAAGGTGGGTCCTTAACGATTATAGCCACAGCGCTTGTTGAGACGGGTTCGAGAATGGACGAGGTGATCTTTGAGGAATTCAAGGGCACCGGCAACATGGAATTGGTCCTTGACCGCAGGTTGGCCGATCGCCGTATTTATCCGGCGATAGATCTGATCAAGAGCGGAACGCGTAAAGAAGAGCTGCTCTATCATCCGAATGAATTGGAAAAGATCTACCCGCTGCGTCAGGCTTTGGCTGATTTGGCTGCCGTAGACGCCATGAACCTGTTGCTGGGACGCCTGAAAAAGACGAATAGCAACGTAGAGTTCCTATTGTCGATGAAAGATTAAGGGTGCTATAACTAAACGTCTTTCAAAACTTCAACCAAATTAAACACAAAGACACGAAGCTCAAAGACACTAAGAACGCTTTGTCTTCGTGCCTCTGTGTTGCATTCTTCTGAACTCATTGGTTCAAACCAAACCTCTTCCTTCGATTCCGTAGAAGGACTCCTCAATAGAGTCTCACATTACTAAAATCCAACTTGACATTTTAGTTTCTATTACTTTAATCTGTTTGGCAGGTTCAACCCAATAAATTATAGGAGTATAATAATTATGAGTAATGTAAGTTCAAGTCCTGTCAGTTCAAATTCAGCCTCTTCATTTCAAAAACCAGTCAATCCAACCACCGCTCCTTCACTTCTAGTGCGCATCAAGGCAGCTGTTCAAAAGGTGTTAGATAAGATCGATGCCGCCTATGATGTTGTGAGTGATAAGTTAGGTTGTGGGGGATTGGTAGCCTTCGTTGTCATTGTTGGAGGTGTAGTGGGGGCCTTATCTGCTTTCAATGCGCCAATCACAGCTGCTGTTGTTGTCCTTGCAGCTAACGTACTACGTATAACGTTGAATTACAGAAATGAAATTTTTAAAGACAAAAAACAACTGGAAAATTACAAGCTCAGCGATCAAGAGCTCTCCAAAATCAGAGATAAACTCGATGCTGCGCGCTTTGATGAGCAGCTTAAAAGATGCACTAACAAAGATGAATTGCATGCGGCCATGAATGCTATCTTGGCTATTTTGGATGAAGCCAGAGAAGCCATTGAAGCCTTGGCTATAAATCAAGGCGAAAAAAATTTCATCGTGAGGGATACTTTGGATAATTTTAAATCGCACTATCGCTATGTTAAAAATACCATGGAGCCTGATTTATGTGGCAATTGGCAAGAGCAATCCAAGATTTTCAAGCTGAATGTCAATAATCTTGTTACCAAGTTCAAGTCAAATTTAGATCGTGTGCGTCAACTATCTGCACACATCGAAAAGTCTATTTCTGGCAAGTAGCAAATTCGGATAGGCTTGATAGGATCAGATTTTGGCAGCCTGGTTTAAGGCTGCCGATAGGCTTTCGAGTATTTTTGTAGACTGTAAATATTCTTCCGTTACAGCGGGATTCATTAGCAGGGTAAACGTATTCAAAGTGCCGCTATGTATGCGCATAGTATGCTCTACTTTTCTTAATAATTCTTGAATAACGTCGTAGTGCAGTCCTTGAAGGGTATGAAAGCTGGAAAATATTTCTTGAAATAGGTTGGTTTTACCCGCGGCTTGGTCGATGCAGCACAGGGACAATAGTTTCAACACTCCAAGTTCCGTCTGCGATAAGTGTGGACAATATACGGAGAAATATGCCAGCTGACAGCCTAGATTAGCAAGGCAGGCGGCTTTTAAGTTAGCAGCTTGAAATACTTGGAGCGTGCTGGCGAGCATATGATTCGGCCAGTTGAGATAATATTCCCGGTTGAAGGGTTGTCCTTGCATCATTATTTCGAGTGCCTGTATGTATTTCAGCTTCTCGTCATTATTATCTGGTGATTCGATATAATCTTTACCTAGGATGTAGAGGTTAGCTATCTCCGCACCCATGAATTTGTCGTATTTTTGGAAGATGGGTTTTATGGAGCTTAGGGAATACAACTTGGCAGAATCGGGTAGATGGGCGAGAATACTTTGGTAGAGTTTGCAGAGGGCTACCGCTGCTTTGATATGTTGAGAGCCTTGTGACTTGAGGAGTTTTTCTTCCAGGAGCCTTAATTCGCTTTCTGTAAACCGGACTTTCCCAGTTAAGAGTTTAGCTTGCACGATGGCCTGCTGCAGAGGAGGTGCTGTTAGATTAAGCGGTGTGTTTTCGGGAATGCAGTCCGAGAGTTTTCCCTCCAAAGAGATCAGGGCCAAGGCTTGATGGGGAGCGAGGGATTTCATATAGGTTTGTTTATTGCGCAGACCTCTTTTTATTAAATCGGCATCTTGGTGGCTGATCAGTAGGATTCTATCTTTTTGGCCGGGATTTTTTAACAGTAGCAAATACCTGCCAGGCAGATGGTACTCGGATGCCAGTGATTTAGTGGGGAATAAATTCTGCGAGAACTCCAGGGTATATTCTTCTTGTTGAAACAGAGGTTTGACAGCATCTGGAAGTAAAGTTTCGATGGCATTAGGTTTCAGGGCAAAGAGCTCGTGTAGCATATATTCAGATGTTTTTTTCACCTGCGCAGCCAGCGGTTTATATTCATGGGCTGTGAGGTGGGGATTGACAGCATGGATTTCGATGTCGCGTTCCAGCTCTATCTGCTGCTCCTGTTGTTGCTGCTGTTCTTTTTCAATGTCGATTTCGATCTCGATTTCATTCGCCTCTTGACTGCCACCACCTATGGTCAGCATTTTGGGGAGGGATGTGACATCCACTCCATCGAGAAGCTTTTGAGTTAACGCTTCGGGGCTTTGAAAAAGATCGATGACCAGCGGATTTTTGAAATCTAAGCCTTTGACTATATTTTCGATATGGTACGACATGGCTTTTTCTTGGGGTACCATACGCTTTTCTTGGCACATCTCCAGGAAGGGGTCATCGGTCTTTGTGGCGACGAAGATGTTTTGCAATACATCAAATAGTTTTTTGCGTTCGTCATAGGGTAGCAGTGTGTCCATTAGTCGTTTCCTTACGGGTGCTTCCAGGATTTCGTAAAAGCGATGCAGTGTGGCCAGTTGATTTTTGGTGAAGTTGTCTTCGATTTGGTTGATGAGAAGGTATGCACCCAGCGACTTTGCTGAAATCTCCATGTTTTGCTGCGGATCTATATGTTCAGAGACTTCTTTAGAGAGGGCAAAATCAACCTTTTGGCCGGCAAACAGTTCTCTCATCCGAAATATGCTTTGCAGGGCATCTCTTAAGGTCATGCCTTTGCGGATGCTGTTCAAGGCTCTAGCAGTGGGAGGTTGTTTGATATCGGTGCCGGTCTCGTGTTTACTGGGGATGATGGTCAATCGCTGGTTAGGTCTTAAAGTCGACATTTCCAAGGAAATGGATGTCCAAGTATTTGCGTAGGGGTCTTTCTCGAGAGAGAACCAGGCTCCTTTTTCATCCGGATAGACTACACCCTGGATTCCGGGCCTAGAGGCGGAGACTGCTCGGACTAATTTTTCCAGCCAGGGTTTGAATTGCACATCTTTGAGCCAGTTGCCGCTATCGATGAAGGTGTACAAGTCTGTTTGCGTTTTAAATTGATGGATTACCTGTTCAGCATATTCCTGTTGTTCTCTGGTGTATTGGTAAATATGGCAGGCATCTTTTTCTAGCTTGTTATTGATGACGAGAAGGATCTTTCCTTCGGTGCCTTTTTCACGGTGGACTTGCATGTTTTTTGGCAATATCCCTGGATTGACGGTTCCGGTGTAGCCGATGCGTTGTTTGTTAAAACCGGTGAGACCCGCCAAAGGGGGAGTGGAGATGCTTTTTTCGAAGTCGACAATTTGGGGGAAGACATGCTTATCCATGAAATCCAGCAAAGCCTTAGGATCTTTCGATAATTTTTTTTGTAAGATGTCGATCAACTCTTTGGGAGGAGGATCATCGGTGAGCCTAAATCTTTGGGCATCTGCCCCTAATAAGCGTATGTATTCGCGGTAGCTGGGAGAAGAGGTGATGTTGTGCTCGAAGAGGAGCGCTTCTTTTCTCCATTGAGTCAGTACTTTTTCGGCAGCTTTAGCCGGCACGCCGTTGAACAAGAGGTTTTGCATAGAATAGATGGCCAATTCATAAGAGTCGCTTGGAACACTGGATTTGGGGCTATTAGGAGCAAAATAAGGGCGTGCGGTGAAGATGCCTTTGGTTTCTAGTTCAGGGTCATGATAATAATTGGAGCCGCATTCTTTTAGGAGGGATTGTTGCAGAATGGCGTTAATGGTTTTGGTGCAGATGGCAACGAGTTGCTTCTGTGCGCCAAACTGTTTTTCGATCCAGGCGTTTCTCTCCTTTTGGAAGAGGAGTTTATTGTTTATCAGCTCCAAGGTAGATATATCATTTTTTGATAGCCCTTCTAGCTGATGGCTTTCTAAGACTTCTCTTAGGCGGTATTCATTTTCAGGCGTGCATTGTTTGCACAGATCCTGATCATAGGGAGTGGAGATATGGAGAAAATGTGCGATATAGTTTTGAGTGTCTAGGGATTTAATTTTGAGGTAGTTGGGGATGTGGCGAGCCAGCAACTGCTCGGCTTTTTGGATCAGCAGCGGTTTGACCTCGCTTTCGAAAAGTTCGGCGGAGATGGCTTTGCCTTGGGCCTTGTAGGATGGATTCTGGCGTAAGTGATAAGCGTCGATGAAGTCTATTGATACCGTACGACACAAAGTTTCATCTTGTGTTAGTTCAAGGACTAATTCGGTGACTATTTTGGCTTTTTGTGGGTCTATCATCCTGGATTTTCCAATGGGGAATTTATACACCACGGTAGGATCAAGGCACAGGTCGATTTCATCCATTTGAGCCATCTCGCTTTGCGCGCATTCTCGGCAAATATCGGCTAGAAGGTTGCAGCGGTGCGGCTGGTTTTGGGCATAGGCATCTTTGAGGGCCGAATAGAGTGCGTATTTATGCTGAGGTTTTAGCAGCACGACCGCTTGGCGCTCTTTAGCTTCCTGCAAGAGGCTCAGATATGTTTTGAGATAAGCTATGTTAGAGGAGAGTTCTTTAGTAAAAGGATCGGCGAAGACGAACTGTTTGAAAGCATTGCCTAGCGATTTTTCCAACGAGCTCTTGACTGTTTCATATAAGGAAGCTGGCACATAGACTGCGGACAGCGTGCCTTTTTTGGCCAGTAAAAAGGACAAGATAGGCTGGATGATCGAAGTTTTACCGCTGCCCATGATCATTTGGACGGCGACATCTTGTCCATCGTGAATGCTGTTGTAGAATTTGACGATGGTATCGACTTGTTCGGTCCTCAATTTGATATTCAAAGTGGTCTCGAGGATTAAATAGACCTTGGCCAAAGGGTCTGTATAAGCAAAGGTTGGCGCCTGTGACATCGTTTTGCCTAGCTCTTGGATCATCAGCTTTTTGGCAGCCTTGGTTAGAGTGTGAGCATGTATTCCCGCAAGGATCTCCGCCACTTTACCCTGGACTCTTTCGAGGTGTTGCACAAAGCGTTTTTGGATCAGGTATTCCTGGATGGCCTGCATGAGATGTGTTCGGCCCTCTGCGTTTAGTTGTGGATAGGCTCTCTGCAGGTCCTCATCAGCTGTCAACCTGCTGCACAATAGGCACAGTTCTTCTATAGAAGGCAAGGGCCTTTTTTTTGCCGTGATTAGCATCCCTGTGACAGGATCGGCTAACAAGGCTGAAGTGATATTTTGCAGAATGAATTTTTCTTGGCTATGCTGAGCTTGTTTTTGGATTTCATGAGCCTCTTCAATCTCATCGAACAGCTGCTCCAGGTTGTCATGGCTGAGGACATATTGGCTTTCGGTTTGAAGTTGATGCGAGGCGTTTTCAATGTTTTCGTTCAAGGCTTGAAACTCTGCCCTGACACCGGGATCGCCTTGGGTTTTGGAGTTGTTGACGTCAAAGTAGTGGGGCGAAATAGTTGGTGAGGGGTGTTTATGCAAAAATCTTGAGCACATTTCAGGCAAGTAGGTGTCAGCTTGCTTTGAGGCAGCGATCTCTTTCAATAAGTTCAGGCTGTGCAGTGCTTCTTTCAGCATAGGCTGTGCTTTCTTTTTGACCTCATGGAGATGGGGTTTTTCGGCAGGTGTCGCTGGGATGGGATTCAGTTTAGGGATTTCCTTCAAAAGCATCCGGGCATAATCTTGGGTCTTTTCGCTCCCGCCAAAAGTTGCCAGGTAAAACAGCAGGGGAATCAGTCCATTATCGCGTGCTGATTTGAGGTCTGTGACCTTGCGGCATTCGGCGCGAATCAGCGGGATGTATTTAGGAAACTCATGGCGCTGCGCAATGGGATCGGTGAAATCAAAGGGAAAAGCCCCGGCTTTTCTTTCATAAAGATAAAGGATTTTTTCTCTGAAATTAGGTTCTTGGATCCATTCTGGCGATGCCTTCAGGAGTGTTTCAGGGATATCTTTAATGTCTGCAGCTCTCGGATTAAGTGAAATTGGTTTTGGCTGTTGGATCGGTACATGGGTACTATCGAGGTTGAGGCTGGCAGAGGGGATGAGCAGGCTTTCTTCTCTTGCTTCAAGGCGTTTGATGTGATGAAGCTGCGAGAGGTACTCTTGTATGAGAGTTTGTTTTTTCTTGTGCATCATCATGGCTTCGGTTGTGAGGTGGCTCTCATTTCGACTCCCTGCGGTGAGCTCATCACGCGTGAGAAGGTACAGGGCATGCATTTTCATGCGCAGCATTCGACTACTAACTTCTGTCGATGGGGACTTGTATACGATTTTTTTGAGTGCTGAGCGTTCTTGTGGGGTGAGGGGGCGGGAGGTGATTTCGGCGGCTTGATCAAAAAGCAGGTCTTCGGCATCATCTTGATAGCCTTTTTGCATATAAATTTTGGCCAGGTGGTAACGGGCTTCTAGGGTTTTCGGCACGAGGGTTTTGTCGATCAGGTCATACTCGCAGAAATTTAAAGTAGTAGTTTTTCTGTAGGCTTGAAAATCATAAGCATATGGGAAATTGAGGGCTCTTTCGGTTTTGCCTTCAGTGTTTTTCGTTTCTTCTTTCGCTTCGAGCAGGGGAATCAGCACTTTGGTGAGTGTTTTTTTGGAGGTTTTGTCTTTGCGCTGTAGGCGGATAAAACCCGTCGAGGGATTTAGGTGTGGGGCATACTGTTCCTTGTCCAGGTGCCATCCTGGAAATTGCTCACAGATAAATCGGCTTTTTTGTTTGCGGAAAGTCAAATGATATCTGGGGAAATCTATGGTTTGGATGGTGTGATTGTCATCTGCCCAGTAGCAGGTTTGGTCGAATTCTTCAAACTGCTTGAAGCTGTCGGAAGGAGAGACCAGCTGCTGGCCTGTCCGGAGGTCTATGAGTTTTCTATCGACCAGAAGTCCTGATTGCCGGCGCCTTTGAAGTTCTTTGGGTTTTGCATGTTCAACGGTCATATAACAGGGTTTCAGGTTTTTCTTATCACACAAGATGAAATTGGTGTCGGGCACAATTTCGCCTAGTTCAAAGCTTTCCGTGTTGTCTTTTCGGATTTTCTGATGTTTTGTGCCTGAGGCAATGACAAAACTGTGATTAGCAGCTGCCAATCCATCATTGATGATAGTCAACCCGTTGATAGCTAGAGATTTTCTAAACAACAGGGCCCATTGGGCCTCTTTTTCCGGTATCCATTCCCCCCAGGCTGTTGTACCATCGGGCAGGGTTATGTGCATATAGGGAACCTCATGGGTGGAATCGGATGATTTTCTCAATGTAAACAGAGGTCCATCCGGCAGCTTTTTGATGTATACATCATTGCTATGGTAGCAGCAGCGTAAGAGCGAAAGGTCGTTTTCTTCTGTGAACAAACCGCATTGCTTGAACGCGTCTTTTTGAGATGGTTTGAGTGGGATTTCATACCTATGTAATAACACCTCGTTGCTGGATTGTATGCGACCGGCTGAAAAACAAATTCGCAGGCTTTTATCCCGGTTCACCAAGGCATCAGGTTGAGAGGGATCTTGGTGCAATTCGCCTATGTTCGTATAGATATTTTTCAAGATTTGCCTGTGGATTGGAAGAAAAAATTCGGAGGCTTTGATATGGGGATGTTGTGTAAATAATGTGTGGATATTGAATTCCGTCTTTTCGACCTGTCTTGAACGCAAGGCAAGGGGATCGTTGCTAACTGGCAGCAAATTTCTCATGAGGTTAGCTAGTAAGATATACCCTAATTCTTCGCGGCTGCAGATGGAGAGATCGAAGCGGTAAGCGCCGGCTGTCAGCCCTTCGAAGAAGATGCGTAAATTATCATTGTTAAGGGGAGATTGAAGCGTTTTCTTCATATTTTCAGAAATGTCTTTGGGAGTAAATAGGGAGGGAAGCCGTGGCTGATGCCGGGCTTCCAAGGTGAGATTGGCGTGGTCGATGTAGCTTTGGACCAAGCTCTTTGTCCAGAACAAATTGCCCATCAGGCTAAAATCTACTAGGTGTTCAGCTTGTGCCGTTAAATGCTTGAAGAATTCGTCGAGCTTAGTCATCGTCCTCACATTTACGGAAGGGTCTTGTAGTTCTTGCAGCAAGAGATTTTTTTCGAAGAGCAGGAAATGCAGGGCTTCTATCCACTCGGGTTTGGACAATAGATCGGCGTGTTCTACAAAGTAACTTAGGGTAGCTTCTATTTGTATGTTGGGTTGATGTAGGCTGACTAGGTCTATATATGCCTCCGATGATAGAGGAATTCCCCCTGGATCTGATAGGCTATAAAGCAGGCCGAGCTGCTCGTGGACAGCTTCTTCTGGTGGGGGATTTTTGAAGGCACTAAAAAAAAATCTTAGCTTGTTTTCTAGCTGCGCATATTGATTAAAGGCTTCAGGTTTGGGCAGGGGAAAATAGCCTTCTTGAAGTTCTATCTTTTGCTTCACGGTAGAACTGCCTGGTTCCTTTTGTTGAATGCCTTCCATTTTAAGGAGCTGGTCGACATCTTCGACTTTTTGACCAGAGTAGTGGTGAGCCAAGGTGGCATGATGATAGAACTGTTTGAATTCCTTAGGGATGATTTCAGTGTCTGCATTTAATTTGTCTTGCAACAGCTTCGGAAGCCGTCCGAACAGATAGGTGGCCATATCTTGCTGTGAGAATGCGCCAGTTTCCCAGCCATAAGGCCAGTAGGTGTCTTCATAGTCGTGTTCATTGGGGCGGCATTCTAATTGATTGATGGCCAAAGCATTGGCATCCGCATGTTCTTGGTTGGTATTTTTCATGTTATCGATCAACATCGCTAGCTGTTTCTCACATTCACTGAGGCCGATAGGCATACCGAAGGCTGTTTTATTATAATGCTCTGTGATTTGGGATTTCACAAAGTCTGTCAGGTATTTTAATATGGGCGTATGCGCCAGTTGGGCTAGTTTTGAGATGATATCCTGTTGAGATATAAAGGGATGCTCTATTTCATCTTTATAGAGTTCCTGCAGTTGCTGCATGAGCTGTATCTCTAAATCCCCATATTTCTTTCCTAAGGTCTGCTTAAACGAGAGGAACTGAAGTTCAAAAAGACTATGCTTGGTCTTGACTTGCTGCTCCCAGCGGTCTTGGCTAAGGCTTATCTGATAAGGCGTAAGCTTGGCCACTTGATGCAGTTCAAGATGATGCATTTCTAGTTCAATAAGATCAGTTTCATACTTTTTTTTGAATATTTGTTGTTCTAGAGATTCGAGCTGACGAGAGGAAGGGGTGTTATTCTGTTCTTCTAGGAGTTGATCTAATTCTGCGACTTTGCGTTTATAGATTTGTATGAAGGGCTGGTCTTCGATGGAGCTTGCGGATCCCTGGGCCTTTTGGCTTAGCTTAGACAAAATCAGGTCTACTTTTTGTTTATCTTTAGCTGTTCTTTGTTTTTGGTATTGATCGTATCCAGGCATCCCCGGCATCATTAAGGGTTGAGTAGTATCATCTAAGGCATTCCATGCACGCATAAAGTCTTCATCTGCCTGCAAGGAGCTTTCCTCCTGAGAGCATTGGCTGAGCAAGAACTGGCTGATTTCAGAATGTTTTTTAGCTATTTCTAGTTTCAAAAGAGCCGATTTTTTAAGCGAGTCCCCCTGCTCAAGCACTTCGTGGCTGTCAGCTAGCCGATGCTGGAGCTGGCCTAGTTCCTCTTCCAGTTTTATTTTTTTGGACGATAGTTCCTGGTGTTTTTGGGCGTACTCTGTTTTAAGAGATTGTGCATGGGGCACTTCTGTGTTCCACGGGCGCTGTGCATCGGACCACCATGCCATTATTTCCCTGGACATATTTGCATCTAAGACAAAATGGTTTGAACCGTATCCTCCATATTCTTTTTTGTAGATGTCGGGAACTAAAAAGCTGCTATTGGCTGTTGTCTGGCTTTTTAGCAGGGATTGCAGTTCGTCGAAACGGCTGATCCAAAAAGGATCGCAGCAGGTGGCGGCTTTAAGTTTAGCCAAGTCTATAGTTTTTAAAAACGAGGGGAAATCAGGATGAAACACCCTAGTCGATCCAGGCAAAAGCCGAAAGGCGCGCTCATAGAGGGCGTAGCAACTATAGTAGATGCACAATTTATCGAGTTCTTGCGCATGGGCTGCACTAATCAGATTGCATAGCAGGGTATGCAAACATGCCAATGTATCTTTAGGCTGTGAAAAATTTACGCGGCTGATGGCTTCAAAAGAGCCTATTTTTTTAAACAGAAGATCCATCAGCTGCCAACGTTCTCCAGGGGACATGGTCCATGACGTGAAAGAAGAAAGGCACTGTTCGATCGCTTGGGAGAAGGCGGGTTCTTGGCCCGGCATAGGTATTTTTTGGATGGCGTCCACCAAAGCGGCTTTGGTCTCAGGCAGTTGCACTGAGGCTATGGCAGAGGTGGGTTGAGGGTCATCTATCTTCAGGGGTTCTTTAGGGGCAAAAAACACCTGGGGCTGATCGCTGTGGTCAGGAAGGGGCAAGCTGGAGTTTTTTTCACAGGCCAGCAGCCTTCGTTCCAACTTGTCTAAGAAATAATTGTACTTTCGGATAGTTACATGGGCAGTTTCAAGAGCCGTCTGATCGAGTGAAGATGATAAATTTGCTATGCTGTGAGCGAATTTTTCAGTGCATCGCTTGAGCAGTGCGAATTCTCTGACCGTATTCCAGTAATCGGTGTTTTTGATTTTTTTTTGAGCCTTTGACTCTAGCAGGGGCAGAAATTTTTCTAGAAGGAAGAGCTTATACTCGAATTTGAATTTTTTATACTGTTCAGCCGGCAAGGTATGTGCAATAAAGGCCTGCAGGGACCGATAGGTACACACACCAGATCGCTGCGGGGAGAGGTAGTGCTGGAGTTCAGGAGCTATAGCTTCCTCTTGTCCTCCTAATAAAGGCAGGAGTTTTGTGACAAGAATTTTAGGAGCTCTATCTCCGTCGACGCTGCACAATGCCTGCAAGCCTCCCAAAAAGCCAGGTTGAAATAGGCATTCTTCGTAGATTTCATCTAGGGCTATGCAGCCGGCGTATTTGGTTTTGTGGTTGGCGTTGATATGCTCATGATAGGTGATGCCTTGCCCTTCATTATATACTCTAAAGGCATAACGGCCATTGGCTTTTTTTTCGATCTCATATTCAATAGCGTGTTCAGACCATCCTCCGGATAGGAGGCAGCGTTGTGTATTTTCAGGGCATGCGGATAAAGTTTTTTTTATGGATTCTTGCAAGCTGACCCATGGTATGTTCTCACGGAGATTGAGGTGGTTTTTAAGCATGTATTTCAGGGCTTCGGCCTGTGGATAAGAGGTAGAGGTGGTATTCAGCATGTCTAGGATCAAATCAGCATAGGGCCGCGAAGAAATGCCGCCTTCATACCCCGAATCATGGATAAAAGCGTCGCCGAGGACCAAAGCGATGTTCTTTATTTTGATCAGGCTTTCTCCGTTTTCTTTCTCTACGGGGAATAAGGTTCTGTAGACATTCATGAGGACCTGGCTTTCCATGACTGAAGCCGTTAATAATGCGTGCAATAAAGCGCTTTGCAGCATTTGTAAGCCTTGCTCGCGTTTGGTAGGCGTAATTAA